>JAGVGH010000136.1 GCA_020057225.1 Desulfobacterales bacterium
CAAGCGTGCTATCATTAGGGGAGGGAAGGGCCCGCGTACTCCGAGGGGTTTATCCCTTTGTGCGCAGAACCGGGCGTCCGCGCCCCAACGGTCCAGACGCCCTGATCCCAGAGGCCCTTTCCGGTTCCGTCGCGGAGAGTCACGGGATCCCGTCCACAACACGGAGGCAGGCATGGCGTCCCGCTACCGCGTTTCCCGGCTCTTACGTTTCCCTTATGAGAACACCGCAACCAGGCCCCGCGGCGGGCCGGCGCCTTTCAATGGCGCGGCCCCGCGCGCTCTCCGGCACAGCCCGCGGATTTCCGGGACAGGAATCATCCTCTCTGCCCTGGCCCTCCTGGTCTCTCTTGCCGCCTCCCAGGCCCTGTCCCAGGCCCATCCGCCCAAGGTGGTCATCCTCAACTCCTACCACCAGGGCGAGGAATGGTCCGACAAGGAACTCGCCGGAATTCTTCCAGTTCTCAGGAAGGCATACCCCCACCTTGTCCCATCGGTCGAGCACCTGGACGCGAAACGCTTTCCGGGCCCGCGGCACGCGGCGCGCCTTGTGGGGTTTTTGTCTCAAAAATACCGGGGCCAACATGTGGACCTGGTCATGGCCCTGGACAATCCGGCGTTTGACCTTCTCCTGGAATCGCGTGACGCGGTTTTTCCGGGCGCTCCTGTGGTTTTCGCCGGCGTAAACGGATTCCGTCCTGAAACACTGGCCGGACAAACCGGTATCACAGGAGTCTGCGAGGCCCAGGATGTTGCGGGGACCCTCGGGCTTGCCCTTGACCTGCATCCAAAAACCCGGAAAGTGCTCGTCATCCACGATTACACGCCCTCCGGACTCGCGGTGCGCAAAGACATGGACGCCGTATCTCCGGCTTTTAAAGGGCGGGTGGAGTTCGGGTATGTCCCACCCTGCTCCATGGAGGCGTTGCGCAGCCTGCTTAAAAATTACCAACAGACCGAATCCCTGGTTCTCCTCCTTTCCTTTGTCACCGATACAAACAACCATGCCTATACCCGGGAGGAAGGCACTCTCCTTATCGCATCCTCTTCTCCTGTGCCTGTCTATGCCATGCATGAGACCCGCCTGGGCCATGGAATTCTTGGCGGCCTGCTCCTGGAGGGCAAAGAGCACGGACGGCAGGCCGCCGGGCTGGCTCTGCGTGTTCTAAAGGGAGAGAACCCCGCGCGGATTCCTGTAGAGCGCAGCGTCTCCCGGCCTGTGTTTGATTATGTCCAGCTTCGGCGTTTTAGCGTGCCTCTCCGCTCCCTTCCCCAGGGAAGCCTTGTCGTCAACCGGCCGCGGACACTTTGGGAGGAATACCGCGAAGTGGTCCTTCCTCTGGCCGCTGTTGTGTGCGGCCTGTTCGTTCTGCTCCTGGCCCTTGCCGCCGCCTTTTTCCGGCTAAGGCGTATTCACCGGGACTTCAAAAAAACGGAAGCCAGCCACCGCCAGATGTTCGACACCGCGAACGAAGGCATCTGGGCCATGGACGGGGAGTACCGGACCACCCTTGTCAACCGGCACATGGCCCACATGCTTGGGTACGCGCCCGAGGAGATGCCGGGCCGCAAGGTGCATGAGTTCATGTTCGGGGAGGACATTGAAGACCACAGCGCCCAGATGGCGCAACGGCAGTATGGAGCTTCCAGTGTGTATGAACGGCGCTTTCGCAAGAAGGACGGCTCCGTCCTTTGGACCCTTGTTTCCGCCTCTCCGAAAATCGGCCCTGGAGGACGCTTTGACGGCTCCTTCGCCATGTACACCGATATAACTTTAAGGAAAAGGGCGGAAGAGGCGCTCAAGGAAAACGAGGCCCGCTACCGCCAGATGTTTGAGACAAACCAGGCTGTCAAACTGATTATTGACCCGTCCGACGGGCGCATCATCGAGGCCAACGGGGCGGCCCACAGGTTTTACGGTTTTGGCGGCAATGTGCTCGCGCAACTGCGGGAAATGGACATCAACACCTTGCCCGGGGAGGAGGTCCGCAGGGAAATGGAACGGGCGGCGGGCGAAGAGCGTCCGCATTTCCATTTCCGGCACAAGCTCGCCTCCGGTGAAATCCGGGATGTGGAGGTTTACTCCGGACCTATTGTCATTGGCGGCAGGAAACTATTGTATTCGATTGTGCATGACATCACACAGCGGAGAAGAGCCGAGGAGGCGCTCAAGGAAAGCGAGGAGCGCTTCCGCCTCCTTTACGAGGACGCTCCGCTGGCCTACCAGTCCCTGGACGAGGAAGGCAATTTCGTGGAGGTGAACCCCGCCTGGCTCAGGGTTCTGGGATATTCACGGGAGGAGGTGATCGGCAAAAATTTCGCGGAGTTTATCGCTCCGGAATCGCGGGACCATTTCAGGGATAACTTCCCAAGATTCAAAGCCGTGGGCGAGGTTCTGGGCGTTGAGTTCGAGATGGTGAAAAAAGACGGCCGTCGCATTCTCGTTACGTTCAACGGAAAGATAGGGCGGGATTCCGGGGGCGGGTTCAAGCAGACCCATTGTATTTTCCTGGATATCACTGAAAGCAAACGCGCCCAGGAGGCGCTCAGGGAAAGCGAGGAGAACTACGCCTTTGTGGTCAACTCCATGCAGGAGACCCTTTCGGTGATTGACACGGAAGGCCGTTTTCTTTTCGTCAACACCAAGGCCGCGAAAAACCTGTCCGGAGAAGGTCCGGAGAAGGTCACCGGAAAAAACCTGCGCGACTTTGTCCCTGAAGAAGATGCGGACTATCTCATCTCCCGATACAGAGAAACAGTCGCATCGGGAAAACCCATATCCCAGGACATCCGGGTCACCCTGTCAGGCGGCGCGCGCTGGTTTCACAACATCCGGCAGCCCGTTTTCTTTGGCCGGGAAAAAACACCCGCTGTGCTCAGCATGTCCCTGGACATCACGGCCCGCAAGCAAACCGAGGAGGCGCTTAAGGCGAGCGAAGAGAAATTCCGGACTCTGGCTGAAAGCAGCGAAGACTACATCATGCGCTATGACCGCAAGGGGCGGCATATCTACATGAATCCGGCGGGGCTTGCGGTCTCCGGGTTCTCGGAAAAGGATGTTCCCGGAAAAACCCACTGGGAACTGGGTTTTGATCCGGCCCTGTGCGCCCTTTGGGAAGAGAAGATAGAGGCCGCGTTTCAAACAGGCGCTCCCCGGCAGTGCCAGTTTGAATGGGAGAGCGTCAAGGGAAAAGTCACCCTTGATTTGCGCTTTACCCCGGAATTCGGAGAAAACGGCCAGGTTGTCTCTGTGCTGGGAGTCTCCAGGGATATCACCGCCCTCAAACAGGCCGGGGAAAAGCTGCGCGACCAGATGGAATTTGTCTCAACACTCTTGGACACCATCCCCATCCCCGTGTTTTACAAAAACGCCAAGGGCAGATACCTGGGATGCAACCGGGCCTTCGAAAGCTTTTACGGCCTCCCCAAGGAAACACTTGTGGGAAAAACCGTGAAGGAGATCGGCATCGGCGAACAGGCGGCTCTTTTTGACGCCAAAGACCAGGAGCTTTTTCAAGCGCCCGGCACCCAGTTCTATGAAAGCACGGTCAAAACCGCCGCCGGAGAAAACAAGGACGTGCTGCTCCACAAAGCAACGTTTACCGGTTCCCAGGGCCGGGTGGCCGGAATTATCGGCGCCATCCTCGACCTGACCGGGCGCAACAGGGCCCACGCGGAACGCCTTGCGATGCAGGAACGCCTGCTCCACTCCCAGAAACTCGAAAGCATCGGGGTGCTTTCGGGAGGCATCGCCCACGACTTCAACAACCTCCTCATGGCTGTTCTCGGCAACCTGGACATGGCCCTGTACGACATTTCAGCCTATTCTCCGGCCCGGCAGCCTGTGGAGGCCGCCATTCAAGCCTCGAAGCGCGCGGCGGACCTTACACGCCAGCTTTTGGCCTACTCGGGCAAGGGCAGGTTTGTGGTGGCGGAGGTGGACCTGAACGCGGTGGTGCGGGAAAACGCGCGCATGCTCAAGGCCGCCATTTCCAAAAATGTGAGCCTGGAGATACTGGCCGCTGAAAACCTGCCCCAGGTCATGGCCACGCCGGAGCAGGTGCAGCAGGTGGTGATGAATCTCATCACCAACGCGTCGGAGGCCATTTGCGATAATCCCGGAGTGGTAACCCTCAAAACCTTCACCTGCGACTGCGGCGCGGAGGAGCTTTCCAAAAGCCTCGCCGGAGATATCCCGCCTCCGGGAAAATTCGTCGCGCTTGAGGTCATGGACACAGGCTGCGGAATGGACGCGGCCACTTTGGCGAAACTCTTCGACCCCTTCTTTTCAACGAAATTCCAGGGCCGGGGCCTTGGAATGTCCGCCGTGCTGGGCATTGTGCGGGGACACCAGGGCGCGATTTTCGTGGATTCCGCGCCGGGACTGGGAACCACCATCCGGGTTTTGTTTCCATTGTCCGCGGACGCCAGGCCGTCTGTGCCCGGGGAAACCCGGAAGGAGCCTGCCGCTCCGACAAACCCCTGCGCGGCCCGGGAAAAGAAAGGACTGGTCCTTCTGGCGGACGATGAGGAGGCGGTGCTGAACGTGGGTGAAAAGATGCTCCAAAGGCTGGGGTACGATGTCCTTACAGCGGAAGACGGGGACGAGGCCCTTGCAACCTACGCGCGCCATGCCGAACGGATTGTCTGCATTGTTTTGGACTGGAGGATGCCCAGGCTGGACGGGCCCGCCACCCTGGCCTTGCTTCGGCAAACCGCGCCGGATGTCCCGGTGGTCCTGTCGAGCGGGTATTCCCAGGAAGAGGCTCTATCCAGGCTGGACAACAACCGCCATGTGGCTTTCATCCAAAAGCCCTATACTTTGGGAAACCTGGAAAATATCCTTGCGAAAGCCACGCGGAAAACCGGGGAGGGAAACTGATACCAAAATGCGGTCCAATCCGTAACACCCTGCCTGCTGAAAGCTCCCGCTCAATCTCCCTCTCCCTGCGGGAGAGGGCCGTGGTGAGGGCATACCTTGTCTGATTGCGCCTTGGTATCAATCCTCAAAGATTCTCCCGAAACTCCGAAACTTCAGAGGTGAGGAAACAGGGCTTGAGATTCCCGTCTCCGTACCTGTCGGGGCACCCAATAATTTCGAGACGGAACGGCGTTACATTCTTGAATATCTTTGCCTTGTTGAAAGAATAAAAGAGAACGGTTGAATGATTTTTTTCAACCTTTACATGCATCATTACCCTTTCACATTTCCATACCGGAAGAGGGGCCCTCCGCCCCCGGCGTTTCTTGGCTTTCAAACACAAACCTTGCTTTACACCGCCCCGCTTTTTGCGCTATGCTACCGGGAATTCCAGGTTGCTTTTTCCTGCGGATTTTGGGTATTCTCATGTGATTTCCCGGCAACCCGCGGCGTCCCCGCGACGGCCTGACGCTCCTCCCTTAACCGTCCCCGGCCTGAAGAACGGCCCAGGGAGAACGGGCATCCGCCTGTTGGCGCGCGGTTGCCTGTGCAGGCCCGAAACGCGCCGGAATATCCATGGCGATACAGCCCGGCGCCCATGGTTACGCTGTCCAAACCCGGTAAACCTCAACAGGAAGGGAGATGCCGTGAGCTACTATTACGCCAAAGGCGGGGACAAAATCGGCCCCTTGACAGGGGAGGAATTCGGTCTGGCTCTGGACAGGGGGGATGTGGGCCCGTCCACCCTGGTCTGGACCTCGGGAATGGACAACTGGAAACCCTTTGCGGACGCGGCAAGCCTTTTTCCCGCCCGGTCTCCCTCCGCTCCTTCGGTCCCTGCGGCCTCGCCGGTTTCCGCCTATCCGGCCCAGGCGGAAAATCCCGTCTCCCAGCCCGGAAAACAAGCATGCGCCGAGTGCGGCGGCCTCTTCGATCCCGACGACATGGTGCGGCACGGAGCCTCCTGGATCTGCGCGGGCTGCAAGCCGCTCTTCCTCCAAAAACTCCGCGAGGGTGTCGGCCTTCGAAGCGCCATGAACTACGCCGGATTCTGGATACGTGTCGCCGCGTATTTGCTGGACTGGGTCATCAACCTTGTGTTGACCGTCGTTGTCACGTTTGTCCCCGGCCTGCTCTTTATTGGTGACGACTCCGGAATCGGAGGACTCATTGGCACGGTTTTAGGGGCGATCATTGGTCCCGCCTACTACGTGTTTTTTGTCGGCAAGTACGCGGCGACTCCAGGAAAAATGGCCATCGGGCTTAAAATTGTCCGGAGCGACGGAAGCAGAGTTTCTTATCCGCGGGCGTTTGCCCGTATTTTCGCCTTATCACTGGCGGCGATTCCCCTTGGCGCGGGCCTCATCGCCGTCGGGTTCGACCCCGAAAAACGTGGCTGGCATGACAGAATATGCGATACCCGCGTCATTCGGAAATAGTAAAAGGTGCTGGAATGCTTACCTGCGACAACTGCAACACCGCGGTTCCGGGATATTTGGTGAACACCGGCGAGGCGCGCTGCCCGGGATGCGGGGATAAAATCACAGCCTACGCGTTTCCGGCCATCGCGCGGGTGGAGCAAGGGCAGCATCCCGAGTCCCTTATGGAGCTGGGTCACGCGGGATGCTTTTACCATCCCGGCAAAAAGGCCGTTGTGCCCTGCGGATCCTGCGGAAGATTCCTGTGCGCTCTGTGCGATCTGGAACTGGACGGCAAACACCTCTGCCCTGCCTGCCTGGAAACCGGAAAGGACGCGGGGAAAATCGCCTCGGTGGAGAAGGAGCGGGTCAACCATGACTCCCTAGTCCTCTCCATGGCTATTCTCCCCGTTCTGATCTGGCCGATAGTCGTGATAACCGCTCCATTGACCATCTATTCCACGTTCCGCCACTGGAAAAAGCCGCTTTCCCTCACCCGGAAAAGCCGGTGGCGGTTCATTGCCGGCTCAGGAATCGCACTCCTTGAACTGGCCGGAATCGCCGTCATTGCCATCACCCTAGCGGCCCAATGAACGGCCTTTTGCGGGAAGGAATGAAACAGCCGGTTCCCTATAAAAAGCTGCCCGGAACAGCCACCCTTTGGCTTGTTGGATCCCAACGCCTATGGGCAGGTCCGGACCATCTGCTAATGGTGACAAGCTCAGGATACACCGAGGCATATAAACGGTTCGCCTACCGGGACATTCAGGGCTTTGTGAGCCGCCGCACCTGCCACTGGGCTTTGGGCCTTGGCCTGGGAGGTTTCTTCTCGGCCCTGGGCGTGCTTCTGTGCTTTACGGAAGACGGGTGGAGCCTGGGCGCTTTCTTTCTTTTCTTCGCGTTGCCCGTGGCTTTGTGGAACCTCGTGTTCGGCCCCACCTGCCGGACAACCATCCGGACCGCGGTCCAAACCGAGAAGGTGCCGTCCCTGTCGCGCGCCCGGCATTTCCGCAAGGCCATGCGGCAGGTGCTGCCGCGCATCCAGGAGGCCCAGGGGGTGCTGACCCCGGAGGAGTACGAGGGCGCGTTCCGGGAGGCAAAGGAACAAAGACCCGGGACGCCGCCGCCTGTTCCTTTGGAACAAGGCATAGAGAACACGGAAGGGGCACAGGGTCTGTTCGCGGGGCGGCGGACTCTGTATGACGATATGCGGAAGGATATTGGGCTGAGTCTTCCACAACGCGCTTCCTTGGACGCTCCCCCCGGCCTTCCCGGCGCCGCCTTGGCCGGGCGCGGTCAAGCCCGGAAAGCCGCCCGTTTCTGGAGCGCCTCGCCTCATTTCCGGGCTTTTGTCTGCCTTTTCGCCTCAACCGCCCTGGACGCGACACGGTTTTCCTTCACATCCTCGGCGCCCGGTCTTGCCGCGTTGTTTCTGGGATCGGCCGCCATCATTTTTTTTATCCTGGGGCTGGTAAAACAATACAATACGGACCTGCCCGGGATGATCCGGTTTCTGACATGGGCGGGCGCCGCGTTTTGTCTTATCAAACTGGCTATCCTCTACATAACAGGGGTACTGAGCCTTGCGATAAACGCACCGGATGAGTTGGCCGCCAACGCGGATATTGCCCTTGCAATGGCACGGCTCTCCCCCTATGACGGTCACGGCGGCATGGCCGTCCTCCTCGTCTGTGTGTTTGGCGGGCTTGCCGTCTCCCTTCCCGGCCTTGCCCTGGTCTTCTATCACCGCGCGCGGAGAAGGCCATGACCGCGCTTCATCAAGAGCGCTGCGCCCACCACGCCGCCCGGGAGGCCGCGGCAAAATGCCTTTCCTGCGGACGGTTCTTTTGCCGGGAATGCGTCACCGAGCACCTGGGCCGGGTGCTGTGCGCGGAGTGCCTGGCGCGGGAGGGTGAAAAAAAGGCGGCGCGCAGGCGCAGGCTGGCAAGCCTCCGCCAGGCGGGAATGTTCATCGCGGGCTTTTTCCTGGTCTGGCTGGTGTTTCACACCACAGGCAGGGCGCTTATGGCGATCCCGGACTCCTTCCATGAAGGCACGGTGTGGGAGGAGGCGCTGCCATGAGCGCGAAACCCGGCCGCGAGAGCCAGGTTCCGGGGGCCATGGAACTCCTGGACGAGGCCGCGCACCTGTTGCGGGCAAGGCCCGCGGCTTTTTTGTTCTCTTACGCGGCCGGCACGCTTCCCTTTGTATTGGGCCTGTTATACTTTTGGGGAGACATGAGCACAAACGCCTTTGGCGCGGAGCATCTCACCGCCTCCGCCTTTGCCATGGCCGCGCTCTTTGTATGGATGAAAGTCTGGCACACGCGTTTTTCCCTGCTTCTGCATGAAACCGCCTCGGGCATTCCCATGGGTCCCATGAGCCTTGGCCGCTGGTGGAAAATTACCGCGACCCAGACCTTTTTGCATGCCACAAGCCTTTTTGTCCTGCCTGTGGCGTTCCTGATCACCCTCCCCGCCGGATACTGCGTCGCGTTTTACCACAACGTCTCCCTCCTGGGGGACGGAAGGGAAGAGAGCCTTTTCTCTGTGGCGGAGGAAGCCTGGGCACAGGCCCGCCTGTGGCCGGGACAAAACCACACCGCGCTTCTCTGGCTCGCGTTGTTTTCCGTTCCTGTTCTCATCAACATCGCGGCGGCCCTGGCCGGGGCGCCCCACATGGCCAAAATGTTTCTGGGACTCGATTCCGCGTTTACCCTGGCCGGGCCGCGCTCCATCCTGAACACCACATGGCTCGCCGCGGTGTGCGCGCTCTCCTGGACGGTGATGACACCCCTGGTAAAAGCCTTTTACGTGCTACGGTGCTACCATGGGAAATCGCTCCGCACAGGCGCGGACCTTTCCCGCGCCCTCAAGCGGATTGCCGTGAAAAAATCCGTGGCGGCGTGCGCGCTGCTGGCTCTTCTGGCGGGCGCCGCCCTTTCCCCCGGTCTTTGCAGGGCGGCGGAGACGCTTTCTCCCCCGTCCGGAAAAGAGGCGTCTGTCCCGCCGGAGGAGCTTTCTAAAAGCCTTGATCAGGTGCTCTCCGAGCGCGCGTTTACCTGGCGCGTTCCCCAGGAGGAAAAACCTGTGGCGGAACAAGGAGCAATCGCTTCCTTTATCGGGTGGATAGCGGAACAACTCGGAGACGCCCTCAAATATCTGGGAGAGCGGATCGCCCGCCTTTACAACTGGATACGGAAACTTTTTCCTAAACGGAATCCGCAGGACAACGAAGAATCCGCCGGACTCAGCCCGGAAACCCTGCGGATTCTGGCCTTGATTATTCTTGCCCTGAGCGCTCTTGGACTTCTCTGGCTTGGGGTCCGCGCGCTGCGCGCGCGCCGGGCAAAGCCCGCGCTTGTCCCTGTTCCGGTCCCGCCCGCGCCCGACCTCATGGACGAGAAAACAACGGCCGCGGACCTGCCCGCGGGCGAATGGCTGACACTGGCCCGGGAGCTTCTTGCCCGGGGCGCGGCCCTCGAAGCCTTGCGCGCGTTTTATTTCGCGACCCTGGCATCCCTTGCGGACGCGCGCCTTGTCACCATCACCCAATACAAAACAAACGGCGAGTACGCGGGCGAAGTCCGGCGCAGGGGACACGCCATTCCGGAGCTTCCCGGGGAGTTCGCCCGGCATGTCCAGGCTTTTGACCGGGCATGGTATGGAAAACACGCCGTGGAAATGGACGAGGCGCGGAGCTTCGCGCTTCAGCATGAGAGGATAAGCGCCCTTGCCCTCCGCTAGCCGGACAACCCTCATTGGCCTTCTCGCGCTTGCCGTTGCCTTCCTGTACGGGATGCACCACCTGTTTTCCCTGCGCTTTGACAAGGGGGACATCTACCCTCCCTACTCGTCCCTGCGCTCCGACCCCTTGGGCGTCCGGGCTTTGTACGAGGCGTTCCGGCGGCTGCCGGGAGTCAGCGTGTCCCGCAATTCACGGCCGCTCGCAAAGCTCTCCCCGGAACCGGGCTGGACGGTGTTTTATCTGGGAGCCGGGGAATGGGATCTTTCCCGCCCGGAGACGGTTTCGGGTCTTGAGCGCCTCGCCGCCGCGGGCGCCCGTGTTGTGGTGGGCATGGGCCCCCTCTGGGCCGGGTATTGGACGGATTTTGAGGAAGACCAGGAAGAGGACGAGAGTGTGGAAGAGGAGCAGAAGGCCGCAAGGGGGAAGGGAGCCTGTCCCTTGCAAGACAAAACCAGCAGTTCCAAGGAAAAGAAGGAAAAAAACGGCGGTTTGGCCGGGGACAAGGCGTCCGCGCAGTCCAAGGAGTCCGGAAAGGAAGAGTCCGGCGAAAACCAAAAGTGCGGGGAGGGGGAAGCGGAGAACGGGAAGGAAGAGGATTCCCGGGCGGCCGCTGCCCGCTGGGGTCTTGTTAGCGCTAAAAACAGGGCGGATATTCCCCCCAAAGCCCTTTTGCAAGGCGGCTCTCCGGGGCTGCCCAAAGAAATCCCCTGGGGAGGCAGAACCTTCTTCAAAGACCCGCCCGGGTTTTGGGCTCCGGTTTATACCGCGGGCGGCAAACCTGTGGCCCTTGTCCGGAAATTCGGCAAAGGCTCCGTGGTGGCCCTGGCCGACACCTATCTTCTTTCCAACGAAGGTGTCTCCCGGCACCGCGCTCCGGAGTTTTTGACCTGGCTTGCGGGCCAAAGCGGCCGTCTGGTGTTTGACGAGTCCCACTTTGGGATACGACACCGGGAAAACACCATGACCCTTCTTCTCCGCCACAGGCTCCACGGCCTGTTCGCCGGCCTTTTTGTCTTCGCGTTCCTGTTCGCCTGGAAAAGCTCAACGCGCTTTCTCCCGGAAGAGGCGGAGGAGGAACGCCCCGGCTTTCTTTCCGCCACCGGGGCGCGGGACCACACCCAGGGCCTTGCGTCGCTCCTGCGGCGCGAAGCGCCTCCGTCCCGGCTCCTTTCCCTGTGCTTCGAGGAATGGCGCTCCTCTTCGGGGATGCCGGAAACAGAAATCCGGCGTCTTGTTGGCGCCATTGAAAAGGAACTGGGACCCGGGGCGCCCGCATCCCGGAATCCGGAAACGGCTGTCCAAGCCTACAACATGATCAGTGAAACACTTGGAAGGGAAAAGAGACGCGCATGAGAGCGGACATGGAGGTTTTGGGAAGAGCAATGGCCGCCGCCCGGGCCGAGGTGGGAAAAGTGATCATCGGGCAGGACGAGGCGGTGAACCAGGCCCTTGTCACCATTTTCACCAACAGCCACGCCTTGGTGGAAGGCGTGCCCGGCGTGGCCAAGACCCTCTTGGTCCGGACCCTGGCCCGGGTTCTGGGCTGCGGGTTTTCCCGCGTCCAGTTCACCCCGGACCTCATGCCCGCCGACATCACCGGAACCCACGTCTATAACATGCAGACCGGGACTTTTTCCCTGGTCCGCGGCCCGGTGTTCACCACCTTCCTCCTTGCCGACGAGATCAACCGCGCGCCGGCCAAGACCCAAAGCGCCCTTCTGGAGGCCATGCAGGAGCGCTCTGTGACCATTGACAGGAAAACCCACAGGCTTTCCCCCAATTTCGCGGTGTTCGCCACCCAGAACCCTGTGGAGTACGAGGGCACTTATCCTTTGCCCGAGGCGCAGAAGGACCGGTTTTTGTTAAAAATCAACATGGCCCCGCCGGAGCGGGAGCATGAGATCGAGCTTGCGGCAAGGACTCTGGGCCGGGAGAGCCCGGAGGCTGTTCTCGCCGCCGGGAGCGTTGCCCCGGTGATGGACGAGAAGACTTTGGAAGAGCTGCGGCGCGAGATGGAAAACATTCTGGTCCGGGACGAGTTGGTGGGGTACGTTGTGGAAATCGTGCGGGCGACCAGGTTCCACCCTTCGGTCCTGGTGGGCGGCGGGCCCCGGGCGACCCAGGCCCTGCTGCTCGCGTCCCGGGCGCGCGCCGGAGTCGCGGGGAGGGATTTTATGACCCCTGACGATGTGAAGGAAATGGCGCGCGGGGTGCTGGAGCATCGTCTGGTGCTGCGTCCGGAGGTCGAGGTGGAGGGGCTCACGGTGTCCGAGGTGGTTTCCTCCATTCTGATGGACGTTCCGGTGCCGCGATGATTGCGCCGACAGAAAGGCTTTTGTTTCTCGCCGGGGCGGTTTTCACCCCCATGGCCATGGTGGCCGGGGCCGCCGGGGGAATTGCCGCGGCCGCCGCCGGGTGGGCCTGCGCTGTTCTTGTTGTCGCGGCCTGTGTGGACGCCTTTCTCGCCGCGGGAGCGCTCAAGGGCCTTTGGGTTGTTTTTCCGGAAACCGTTTCCCTGTCCAGGGGCAGGGAGGAGCATTTGCCTTTTCAGATTACAAACCAGGGGGCGCGGGCCCGGACCCTCCTCCTGGGCCTTTCCCTGCCTTCCGCGCTGTATTCCCCCTGTCTGGACATGCGGGCGCCTGTGCCGCCCCGGGGAGAAGCCTTTGCCTTCAAATGGCCTGTGGTGGCCGGGCGCCAGGGCGACTGGCGGGTGGAGAAAATGGCGCTTTGGGGAAGGTCGCCTCTGGGCCTGTGGTCGGTGCGCGGGCTTGTGAACCCCGGCCTCGAGGTGCGCGTGTATCCCGGCCTTCACCAGGAGCGGCGCCATCTTGCCGCGCTTTTCTCCAGGGGTGCCCTGGGGTCCTCGTCGGTCCGCAGACTGGGCCAGGGCCGGGATTTCGAGCAGCTCAGGGATTACATTCCCGGGGACTCTTTAGGGGACATCCACTGGAAGGTCATGGCCAAACGGGGCAGGCCCGTGACCAAAGTCTATCAGTTGGAGCGCACCCAGCGTCTTATGGTGGTGGTGGACGCCTCACGGCTCACCTCCCGCGAGGTGGAGCAGCTTGCCGCCCCTGGCCCGGACAGCGCTCCCGGCGCGGTTTTCCCCACCACCATGCTGGACAGATACGCCACCGCGGCCCTGGTGCTGGGTCTCGCGGCCCGGCGCCAGGCGGACCTTTTCGGCGTGCTCGCCTACAGCGACCGCGTGCAGGGCTTTGTCCCGGCCAAAGGCGGACTGGCACAGTACAACGCGTGCCGGGAAGCGCTCCACCACCTGAAACCTGAAACCGTCTCCCCGGATTTCGCCGAGGTGTTCTCCTTTATCGGCAACCGCGTGCGCCGCCGCACCCTTCTGGTGTTCCTCACCAATCTGGCCGAGGGAACCATGGCGGAGAGTTTCCTGCGCCATGTCCAAATCGCGGCCCGCCGCCATCTGGTGCTCGTGGCCATGCTCCGTCCGGAGAACGCCCGGCCCCTTTTCCACGCCCCGGACGCGCGGCGCCTGGAGGATCTCCACGACCGCCTTGCCGGGCATTTTTTCTGGGCGGGACTCAGGGAAACCCGAAAGCGCTTCGAGCGCATGGGCGTAGGCTTTGCCCTTCTGGACAATGAAAAAATGGCGGCCCAGCTTGTGACCCGCTATCTCACCATCAAGCAAAGGCAGACTCTGTGATCGTTGACCTCAAACGGTTTATCAAAGAGGAACAACCCTTCTGGACCGAGCTGGAGGAGGTTTTGGAGCGGCGCGTCAAGGATCCGGACAGAACCATGGATATTCCGGAACTCCGCCGGTTTCACTACCTTTACCAGCGCGCCTCCGCGGACCTCTCCCGAATCGCCACCTTTTCCTCGGAAAAAAACATCCGGATGTATCTGGAAGGGCTTGTGGCCCAGGCCTATGGGGAGATTCACGAAGGCAGGGGAAGGCACTGGCGGCCTAAGCCCATGCGCTGGTTTTTGGTCCGCTTCCCGGAAACCTTCCGCGCCCATATCAGGGCGTTTGCCCTGGCGGTCTTCGTGACCCTGTTAGGCGCGGTGTTTGGCGCCGGGGCGCTGGGGATGGACGAGGAGGCCAGGGAGGCGCTCATGCCTTTTGAGCATCTTTGGGGAAATCCCGGCGACCGGGTGGCCATGGAGGAACAGTCAGAAGGGGAAGACATGGCGGGGCATCACGCCTCCTTTGCGTCGGAACTGCTGACCCACAATATTCAGGTCTCCATTCTGGCCATGGGCGCGGGGATTTCCTGGGGCATTGGCACGTTGTTAATCCTTCTGACCAACGGCGTGATACTGGGCGCGGTGTGCGCGGACTATATCCTTGCCGGGGAGGGGGTTTTTCTGGCGGGCTGGCTTTTGCCCCACGGCGTGGTCGAGATTCCGGCCATCCTCATTGCCGCGCAGGCGGGTCTTGTGCTGGCCGGGGCGGTTATCGGGAGCGGGGCGCGGGAGAACCTTTCCGCGCGCCTTGTCCGCGTTTCCGGCGATTTGGTGACGCTGGCGGGCGGCATGGCGGTGATGCTGGTCTGGGCGGGAATCATCGAGAGCTTCCTTTCCCAGTATCACGCTCCGGTGCTGCCGTACTCTGTGAAAATCGGTTTTGGCTGCGCGGAGCTTTGTGTGCTGGTGCTGTTTTTGTCCAAATCCGGCGAGGCGTTTTACGCAAAGGCCGCGCGGGTGATACGGGTTCCCGGCCCGGTGTCCCGGCTCGGCGCGAGGCTCATGGCCGCGCGGACGCGGAGGAGGGCGGGCTATGGACGTTAGGCGGAACACGGTGGTGGCGCGGACGCCCGAGGGCGTGAGTTTTTCCCTCGAACTGGCCGGTCCTGTTTCCCGGTGCATGGCGTTTTTGCTGGACATCTGCTGTGTAATGGCCATGCAGGCGGTTGCGGGCAAAGCCGCGTCGCTCATGGGCATCCTGAGCATGGACATGGCGTCCGGGTTTGCCGTTGTTTCCTATTTTGTTCTGTCCATGGGTTACGGAATGCTCACGGAGTGGGCGTGGCGCGGGCAGACTTTGGGCAAGCGGCTTTTAAGGCTAAGAGTCATGGACGCGGACGGGCTTGCGCTTACGTTTCCGCAAATCGCCTTGAGGAACCTGTTGCGGCCGGTGGACGCCCTGCCCGCCATGTATCTGGCGGGAGGCCTGTGCATGCTGGCCACGCGGCGCGCCCAGCGCCTGGGGGATATTGCGGCGCGGACCATTGTGGTGCGCGCGCGGGAGACGAAAGAGCCGGACCTGGACGGGCTGTTGCCGGACAAGTACAATTCTCTCAGGAGGATTCCCCATCTTGCGGCGCGGCTCAGGCAGCGGGTCGGGGTGGAGGCGGCGGGAATTGCCCTGTCGGCCTTGACGCGGAGGGACGGGATGAATCCGGAGGACAGGGTTCGCCTTTTTGCGGAGATAGCGGCTTATTTCAAAGAGACGGTGACGTTTCCGCCGGAGGCGACAGAGGGTTTGTCAGACGAGCGGTATGTGAAAAACGTGGTGGATGTGCTGTACCGGACGTGAGGTGTGCCGGACACCACACGGCCCGCTTGACACACAGTTCTAACTCCTAAACCGGCGGATCCGGAGAATTCAGGAGTCAGGAGATAGAATAATAGGGAGAAAGACCCTGTTTTGCTCAAATTTTTTTGCTATAAATGGGCCTTTCTCCTCATAGCAGCCGCAGTGCGGCAAGGTTTTTGAGGTAGCCTGGGGTTTCAACCCCAGGGCCATGGCTCAGACATTATCAGCGCAAAAAACGCGGATAATCCGGACATAGAATCCAACTTCCGCCCATAAACCCTGGAGGCTTGTGTGAGGGAAACCCTGCTTGGCAGGCACAGCGTGCTCGAGGCGCTCCGCGCCGGGCGCCGCCAAATGTTCTGCGTCCACGTCGAAAAAGTCGGCCGTAAAGGCCCCCCCTCCGATGTCCTGGACCTCGCCAAGGAGCGCGGCGTTCCCGTCCGCTTCGAGGAAGGCTCCTTTTTCGCGGGCCAGGAGGGCGGCGGACGGCGGTTCGCCCTGGACGCCGGACCCTATCCTGAAATCCCCTTGGACGACCTTGTGGACGCTGTGCGCGCGGAAACCTCCCCGGCCCTTGTTCTGGTGCTGGACGGCATCGTGGACCCCCGGAATTTCGGCGCTCTCATCCGCACCGCCCTGTGCGCGGGTGTCTCCGGCATTGTTGTTCCCAAAGACAACAGCGCGCCCTCTTCCCCGGCGGCCTCCCGGGCCTCCGCGGGCGCCCTGGAGCACGCGCGGGTGGCCAGGGTGAACAACCTGGTCCGGGCCTTGTATATCCTTAAAGAAGCGGGCCTGTGGGTTTACGGCGCGGCCGCGGACGGGGACACCGCCCTCTGGGAGGCAAACCTCACGGGTCCGGCGGCCCTGTGTCTGGGAGGGGAGGGCAAGGGGCTGAGACGCCTTGTGAGGGAAACCTGCGACGTGCTGCTCTCCATTCCCCAGGAAGGACCGCTGGACTCCCTGAACGCCTCGGTGGCCGGCGCCCTGTGCATGTACGAGGCCTTCCGCCAGCGCAGGGCCGCGGGACGCGGCGCGTAATCCCGGGCAATCCTATTTCCACCTTGGTATTTTTCAGAGAATACTAAACCTTTAACAGTTAAAAATGTAGTTTTAAAACGTAGGCCCGGTGGTTCCGCGCGCCCCAGGAGGATTCGTTGTGGCAAATGCGTTGTTCGCGCGCGGGTTCACCCGACAAGCCATTCCACGAAGACCATGACAGTGTCGGGTGAACCTGCGCTTCGCGCAGAACCACCCGGCCTACGCATGAATCTGTTGTTTAAAGTCGCCAAAGCAGAACTATAACAAGACAAGAGAGGAAACCATGCCGGACAACGCTCAGCCTGTCTCCATCAACCCCGACGGCTCCCTGGCCGTTCCGGACAACCCTGTTGTGCTGTTCATCGAAGGCGACGGCACAGGACCTGACATCTGGCGCGCCACACAGCGCGTGCTGGACGCCGGAGTCGCCGCCGCGTACAATGGCGCGCGGAGCATCGCCTGGAAAGAGGTTCTTGCAGGCGAAAAAGCCTTTAAGGAAACCGGGGAATGGCTCCCCCAGGCCACCCTGGACGCCATACAGAAATACCGCGTGGCCTTGAAAGGTCCCCTTACCACACCGGTTGGCAAGGGCATCCGCAGTGTCAACGTGGCCCTCCGGCAGGCGCTGGATCTCTACGCCTGCATCCGCCCCGTGCGCCATTATCCCCGCGTGCCCAGCCCGGTGCGCGACCCTGACAAAGTCAACATGGTCGTGTTCCGCGAAAACACCGAGGACCTCTACGCGGGCATCGAGTACGCCGCGGGCACGCCCGAGGCCCAAAAGCTCGCGGAATTTCTTGGGTCTCTGGGCGCCAAGATACAGCCCGGCTCCGCCCTGGGCATCAAGCCCATGTCCGCCTCAAACACCAAGCGTCTTGTGCGCGCCGCCATCCAGTACGCTTTGGACAACGGACTTGCCAGCGTCACCCTCATGCATAAAGGCAACATCATGAAGTTCACAGAGGGCGCTTTTGCCGCGTGGGGATACGAGGCCGCGCGGGAGTTTTTCCCGGGGCGGACCCTTACGGAAAAGGAACTGTGGGACGCGCACGGCGGAAAACGGCCTGAGGGCATGGTGGTCATCAAGGACCGCATCGCCGACATGCTCTTTCAGCAGGTGCTGCTCCGGCCCGGCGAGTTTGATGTCATCGCCACGCCCAACCTGAACGGCGACTACATCTCCGACGCCCTGGCCGCCCAGGTCGGGGGCCTTGGCATCGCCCCGGGCGCCAATGTGGGCGACGGCGCCGCGGTGTTCGAGGCAACCCACGGCACGGCGCCCAAGTACGCGGGCCTGGATAAAGTGAATCCCGGCTCTCTGATTCTGTCCGGCGTGATGCTCCTGAGACATCTGGGCTGGAGGGAGGCGGCGGACGCGGTGGAGAAGGCGCTCTCGGACACCATCGCCTCCGGGGTGGTGACCTATGATTTGGCGCGGCAGATGGAAAACGCGACCGAGGTGTCATGCTCCGGGTTTGGCGGGGCCGTGGCGACACGGCTTTTGGGTTGAGCATGGGCGCGGGCCTGGAGGCGCTTTGGCGGACCTGGGGCGCTTTTCTGGACACCCTGTATCCGCCCCGGTGCCGGGTGTGCGGGGTGTTTCTCCCTCCTGCGCCCCCGGAGCGGGCGGGGCGCGCGCCTGTCTTGCCGGAGGACTTCTTTTGCGAAGAATGCCTCGCGGGCATGGCTCCCTTGGAACCGCCTTTGTGTGAACGGTGCGGAGAGCCCTTGCCGGATGCCCATGATTCCCGGCCCGTGTGCCGGGGCTGCCTGGACTGGGGCGAAACCCCTGTGGCGGCCCGGGCCTGCGGGGTATATGCGGGAGCCTTGCGGGACGCTGTCCACCGGCTTAAATACGGCGGACGGATGGATTTGGCGGGGCCTTTGAGCCGCATGGCCTGGGACGGATATCAACGGCTTTATCCGGACACGGGCCATGATGTGCTGGTCCCTGTGCCGCTCCATCCCAAACGGCTGCGCAAACGCGGATTCAACCAAAGCCTGCTGCTCGCCCGTGAGTTTTCGCAACGAAAGGGCGCCCCCGGCGTGCCCCTGGTATTGCCCCGGGCCCTGGTCCGGGCGCGCTCCACAGCCACCCAGGCCGGGCTTTCCCTGAGCGAAAGGGAAGCCAACATCAAGGGCGCCTTTGTTGTGGTTTCCCCCGGAAAAATCAAGGGCATGCGGCTGCTTCTTGTGGATGATGTCCTTACCACAGGCGCCACGGCCCGGGCCTGCGCCCGGGCGCTCATGGACGCCGGGGCGCTCCGGGTGGATGTGCTCACCCTGGCCCGCGCCGTGCGGATGTTTGGAGAAGGACCATGACCACGCTTGTTGCCGGAGCGGCGCAGTTCGATGTCCGTCTTGGGGAAACAGAGCGGAACACGGCCCGGGCCGAGGCCGGAATCCGGCGCCTTGCGGCCCGGGGCGCCCGGCTTGTGGTGTTGCCGGAGATGTTTTCCTCGGGTTTTGACCTGGAGCGGCTGGAAGCCCATGCCGAACAAAGCCCGGCGGTCACCGCGCGGCTCGCCGCCCTTGCCAGAGAGCTGGGGATTGTCATTTCCGGGACCCTTCCCGAGAAAACACCGCAGGGCGTGGCCAACACCGCCCGGGTGCTGGGACCGGACGGCGCCATGCTCGGCGCATACAGAAAAGTCCACCTTTTCCGCCCCACAGGCGAACACCGGCGCTTTATCCCTGGAAACACCCCGGTCATGGTTCCCACGCCTCTCGGCAACATCGGCCTTGTCACCTGCTTCGACCTCCGCTTTCCGGAGCTTTCCCGGGCGCTGGCCGAACAGGGCGCGTCCATTCTTCTCGTTTCCGCCCAGTGGCCCACTCCCAGGGCCGCCCACTGGGACCTTTTGTGCCGCGCCCGGGCCGTGGAAAACCAGCTCTTCGTGGTGGCCTGCAACCGATCGGGAAAAGACGGCAACACCGTGTTCGCGGGCCGCTCCCAAATCATCAGTCCCTGGGGCAGGGTGCTGGCCAGGGCCGGACTCCGGGGCGCCCTGGTTCGCGCCGAACTCGACATGGAGGAAATGGAGGCGTTCCGCCGCGCCATTCCCTGCCTCGACCACCGGGTGTTTGCCATCCATGCCAGACAAGACCGTTGACAAGGAAGAGGCCGCCCGCCGCGCGGCCCTGGCCAGAGCCGGGGGCAAGACCGTGGTCTTCACCAACGGCTGCTTTGATATTCTCCACGCTGGCCATGTGCGGTATCTCGAAGAGGCCCGCGCCCAGGGGGATATGCTGGTGGTGGGGCTTAACTCGGATAATTCGGTGCGCGCCATCAAAGGCCCTTCGCGCCCGGTCAACGTCCAGGAGGACAGGGCGCTGGTTTTGGGAGGTCTTGCCTGCGTGGACCTGGTGTGCGTCTTTGACGAGCCGGACCCCCTGCCGCTCATCCGCGCCATCCTTCCGGACGTGCTGGTCAAAGGCGCGGACTGGGAGGAAAAAAACATCATCGGCGCGGATGTGGTAAAAGAACGCGGTGGCCGGGTGCATCGGGCCTCTCTGGTTCCCGGGGCGTCCACCACCGGGGTGATTGAGCGGATTCTCGGCGCGGACAAGGACAGGGGCAAAGCATGAGCGGGTTTCTGCCGATGGAAAAAGACGGGGTGAAATTTTTCCGGTTCGCCGCCCTTTCCCGCTTTCCGGGCCTTTCCCACGCGGTGTTCACCCGCCACGGGGGCGTGAGTCCCGGGGCCTGGGCAAGCCTCAACATCGGACGCAACGTGGGGGACACCTCGGAAAACGTGCGGGAAAACCGGGAGCGCATGGCCCGGGTTCTGGGCGCCCGGGAACTGGTCTTTATCCGTCAGGTCCACGGCCGCGAAGTTTTCCGGGTCGAAGGGCTGGGGGGCGGGACGGGCCTTGTGCGGCAAATCGAGGAAGGGGGCGACGCCCTGGTGACCGACACGAAAGGCGCCTTTCTCGCCGTGACCGTTGCGGACTGCCAGCCGGTTTTGCTGCACGACCCCGGCCGGGGCGTTGTGGCGGCCGCCCACGGCGGGTGGAGGGGAACACTCGCCAATGTGGCGGCGAACACGGTCAGGGCCATGCAGGGCTGTTACGGCACCCGTCCCGGGGATGTGGTGGCCTGCGTGGGCCCTTCCCTGGGGCCGTGCTGCGGGGAATTCGTGAACTACAAAGACGAGATTCCCGGAAATTTTTGGAAGTACCGGACCGGGGAACACCACTTTGACTTTTGGGCCATAACCCGGAACCAGCTTCAAGCGGCCGGAGTTCGGGAGGAAAATATCCACACCGCGGGGCTGTGTACCAAATGCCGCCAGGACGTGTTCTACTCGTACCGCGGCGGCGGGACAACCGGCCGGTTCGCGGCGGTCATCGGAATCCGGGAGGACGATGATGGCAAGGACTGAGGCGCGCGCGGAAATTTTGGAAAACACCGAGACCGCGCCGGAGGTGTTCCGGCTCCGCCTTCAAGCGCCTGCAATCGCCCGGGACGCCGCGCCCGGCCAGTTCGTCATGGTCCGCTGCTCCGAAAGCACCGCGCCGTTGCTGCGCCGTCCGTTTTCCATTCATGATGTGTTTGGTCCTGATGTGTTTGGCGAAAACGCGGCGGGGGAAGGCGAATCGGGCATCGTCCTGTTGTACCGGGCAGTGGGGGAGGGCACGCGGCTGTTGTCGGCAAAGCGGGCCGGAGAGTTTGTGGATGTGCTGGGTCCTCTGGGCCGGGGATTTGGCCCTTTCAAGGAAAACTCCCGGGCGCTTCTCGTGGCGGGCGGCATGGGTGTCGCGCCCTTTGTGTTTCTTGCCCGGCGCCGGAGCGCCCAGGCCGAGATCACCCTTCTTTTAGGGGCGCGGACCTGGAGGGACGCCTTGTGTCTGGAGGATTTCGCCGGGATGGGCGTGCCCGCGCGGACAGCGACAGAGGATGGAAGCCTGGGAGCGAAAGGTCTGGTGACAGACCTTTTAGGGGAGGCGTTTAGGACGGGCGCGCCGGACGTTGTCTGCGCCTGCGGTCCGGCCCCCATGCTCAAGGCTGTGGCCGCGCTCTGCCTGCAGGAGGGGGTGGCCTGCGAGGTCAGCCTCGAGGCGGCCATGGCCTGCGGCATTGGTGTGTGCCTGGGCTGCGCCGTGGCAAAACGTCCGGACGGGCAAGGCTATTACCATGTGTGCGCTGACGGGCCGGTGATGCGCGCGGAGGACCTTTACGCCTCCGGGCGCCTCGCCGCTCTGTAGGGGCTGGGCTTGCCCCGCCCTCATGCCATGTCCTTGCGCCGGGCAGGGCAAGCCCAGCCCCTGCAGAGGCCGCTCAACCCATTGCCCGAATAGATTCTATGTCCGGATTATCTGCGTTTTTTGCGTAGATAACTTCTATTTATGGTTCGGATGTTGTCCTGGGGTCAATGTAATCAACTTAAGGCTGTCTTGGCCCTGTATTAAAAAGCAGATGGCAAAACCGCCCGGCCAAATGATCAACACCGCGCATATCGAACGAACCAACCTTGACAGGAGGTTGCGGGGCGCGCATCTCACCCGAAAGGCTCCGACAGCCGCCAAACCGATGCGCCGGCTGAAAACTAAATTTGCCCTGAATCCGTGAGCGAATCGAGTGTCAAAGAGGATTAACTATCTGATTTTAAACAGTTTAAAGAGTATTTTTTGGATTTGAAAAATTCACCCGGAGGGCCATTTTTCTGAGCTGGTAAAGTGCTTGCTAAACCTTTGCTATCAAGGGGTTTCAGAATCCCTATGCAATGGCGTTCACGGATTCAGGAAGTATTCCGACAAACGCTCTGACTCCTGGATTCTCCGGCCTCCGCCGGACGGCCGGGCCAAAATGCCGTTGACTCGAACACCGGTAACAGGTACGAGTGAGAACCGGCGCCGCCAGGGCGGCCGGCTCTTTTCATTTACCGACACAGGTGCCAAATGCCAGTACCGGCCATCGAGGTTCTTGGAGTGTACCGTCTCGCCGTGACGCCCGAACTGGTGCGGGAGGCGGTCGCCAAACTAGCTCCGCCGGGATGCCCGCCCGGTGAACGCGCGGTCATGGAGGAGCTGGTGGGCGACGAAATGGCGTCCACCGTGCTTTTCGAGGTCCGAATCGCCCGGACAGGGGGCGCTCCCAACCTTGGGAGCTTCAAACAGCCCGATTACGAGATAGACCCCGAAAAATACCAAGTGGCCTACGATCCGGTGTTTCTCTCCCTGGACGGGGAATCCGTCGTGTCCAGGGGGGATGCCCCGCCCCCGGAGGCGGCGGAATACCGGTGCGCGTTCTGGATGCATTTTTTCCAGCCTGACCTTGCCCTTGAAACAGCCTATGGCAAGGTCTTGGTTCCCAAAGCAAAGGAAATGCCTGAGCGGCTCAGGCTGCTTGTGCCCTACCGCGTCCAGGCGGGCGCTGTCCAGGCGGGCTGAATTCCCCCTTAAAGGAGCAGACAAAACGATGAGACCGGTTGAAATCGCGAAAGACGTGTACTGGGTCGGAGCCATAGACTGGAATGTGCGCGACTTCCATGGGTATTCCACCTACGAAGGCACCACGTACAACGCCTTTCTCGTGGTGGACGAGAAGGTGGCTCTGGTGGACGCCGTCAAGGCGGGGCACGAGGACCAGCTTTTCCAACGCGTGAGCCAAGTGATTGACCCGAAAAAAATAGACCTCGTGGTGAGCAACCATACGGAGATGGACCATTCCGGGGGCCTGCCCCGGCTGATGCACCGCATTGGCGAGGCCAAGCCGGTGTATTGCTCCAAGATGGGCGAAAAGAACCTCCGCATGCATTACAGGGGCGGACTCAATCTTCAGCCGGTCCAGGACGGCGGCTCCCTCTCCCTGGGCAAACGGGAGCTTCTCTTCCTCGAAACCCGCATGCTCCACTGGCCGGACAGCATGTTCTCCTATCTCAAGGAAGACAAGATTCTTTTCTCCAGCGACGCCTTTGGCCAGCATTACGCAAGCCTGGAGCGCTTCGACGACACCATCCGGGATGACATCTGGCCCCACGCGCTTAAATATTACGCCAACATTCTGCTTCCGTTCTCCGGCCTTGTTGAAAAGCTCATCGAGAAAGTCGCGGCCTCGGGTCTTGAATTTTCGATGATCTGCCCGGACCACGGCATCCTGTGGCGGAAAGACCCGCTCTCCATTGTCAATGCCTACGCCAGGTGGGCGGCGCAAAAGCCGGAGAAAAAGGCATTGGTGATCTATGACACCATGTGGCACAGCACGGAGATGATGGCCGAGGCCATTGTCGAGGGATTGAACGACACCGGTGTTCCGGCCAAGCCCCTGCATCTCAGGAAATGGCACCGGAGCGACATTGTGACCGAAATGCACGCGGCGGGCGTTATGGCCTTAGGCTCTCCCACGCTCAACAACGGAATTTTCCCCTCGGTCGCGGATTTCCTCACCTACATCAAGGGACTCAAGCCCAAAAACAAAATCGGCGCGGCCTTTGGCTCCTACGGATGGAGCGGCGAGGCGCCCAAAATCCTGCACCAGGAACTCTCCGGGATGGGCTTTGAAATGGTGGATCCTCTGCGGGTGCAGTATGTGCCGGACGGAAACGCCATGGAGGATGCCTACACCCTGGGGGTTCGGCTGGCGAAAAGCTGCCTGGAGAAACTTGCGTGAGAAGGCCGGTTTTGGACCATGCGGAATGCACGGGGTGCGACGGCTGCCTTGCCGTGTGCCCGGAGGTGTTTTCACGCAACGCCGACACCGGATTGATCGAGGTGGCGGATTTGGAGGCGTATCCGGAGGCGTGCGTGGACGAGGCGGTGAAGCTCTGCCCGTGCCGGTGCATTGCGTGGGAAGGGGAATGACGCCTGCACCGGCTTGGCGGAAGAACGCTGTAAAAGGAGGTTTTTTTCGTTGATTCGAAGCCGCGCGGCCGCTTATGAAAAAAGGCCCTGTTTTCCATTGAGAAAACAGGGCCTTTTCCATAAAGCCGGAGAATACAGAATTTAGGAGTCAGGAGTTAAACAAAAAATTCTGTTTTTGCCGTGTTTTTTTGTTATAAAATGGGCCTTTATCCTTATAGCAGCCGCGGTGCGGCAAGGCTTTTAGTCTAGCCTGGGGTTTCAACCCCAGGACCATGGCATAGACATTATCTACGCAAACACGGATAATCCGGACATCGAATCTAAACCCCTACCACCCCAGGCTCAAGTATTTATGCATGCTCGTGGCCGCCCTGCGGCCCGCGCCCATGGCCTCGATGACAGTGGCCATTCCTGTCACGATGTCGCCGCCCGCCCATACCCCGCGCATGGTCGTCTTGCCTGTCTCCGGCTCCGCGATGATGTAGCCGCGCTTGTTGAGCGTAAGCCCGGGCGTGCTGCCTGTCAAAAGCGGGTTCGCCCCGGCCCCCACCGCGATCACCGCGAGATCGCAGGGCATCTGGAACTTCGAATCCGGAATGGCGACCGGCCGCCTGCGGCCCGAGTCGTCCGGCTCCCCAAGCTCCATGCGAACGCATTCCATGCCCGTGAGCCAGCCCTTCTCATTGCCTAAAAAACGCACGGGATTGTTCAGAAGCTTGAGCTCGATACCCTCTTCCTCGGCATGGTGGATTTCCTCGGCCCGGGCAGGCATCTCCTCCCTGGAGCGCCGGTAAACAATGGTGACCGTATCCGCGCCCAGCCGCATGGCCGTGCGCGCGCTGTCCATGGCAACATTGCCCGCTCCCACCACCACCACGTTTTTCCCCCGGACAATGGGCGTGTCGTACTCGGGGAAAAGGTACGCCTTCATGAGGTTGCTCCGGGTAAGGTACTCGTTGGCCGAATACACGCCAATGAGGTTTTCCCCCGGCACCCCCAAAAAGTTGGGAAGCCCCGCGCCCACCGCCACAAACAGGGCGTCATACCCTTCGGCAAACAGCTCCTCCAGGCTCACGAGCTTTCCCACCACCGTGTTGCACTCGAACTTCACGCCCAGGCGTTCGAGATAGTTGATTTCAGCAAAGAGGATCTCCTTGGGCAGACGGAATTCCGGAATGCCGTACAGGAGCACGCCGCCGGGCTTGTGGAAGGCCTCGAACACCGTGACCTCATGGCCCAGAAGAATGAGGTCGCCCGCCACCGTAAGGCCGGCAGGCCCGGAGCCGACGACTCCCACGCGCCTGCCTGTGGGGGCGGCTTTTTGCGGAAGTTTGACGGCGCCTGTGCTCCGCTCCCAGTCCGCCAAAAAGCGCTCCAGGCGGCCGATGGCAACGGGTTCGTCCTTTTTACCGATAATGCACTGGGCTTCGCACTGGGACTCCTGGGGACAGACGCGCCCGCAGACGGCGGGAAGCGCGTTGGTCTCCTTGAGCTTGGCGATGCCGGCCGCAAAGTTGTTCTCGGCGATCTGCTTGATGAATCCGGGGATGTCAATGCCCACCGGACAGCCCTTGCGGCATCCGGGGACCTTGCACTGGATGCACCGGGAGGCTTCCAGTTTTGCAAGCTCCGGGGTGTAGCCCAGAGGCACTTCCTTGAAATTCCTCCTGCGCTCCGAGGCCGCCTGCTCGGGCATTTTCTGCCGGGGGACAGATTCCTTGGCCATGTCCGCGTCACTCCCTCTATGTCAGGCCCTGTTGGCCGGTTTTAAGGCGTCAGCCTTGCGCTTTGCACGCGCACTCGCCCTTGTAGCGCTCCATGGACTCTTTCTCATGGGTCATGTACCCTGCAAGCCTTTTGGAAAGCTCGTCAAAGTCCACGAGATGGCCGTCGAACTCCGGGCCGTCCACGCAGGCGAAGCGGGTCTGGTTGCCCACAGTCACCCTGCAGCAGCCGCACATGCCGGTTCCGTCCACCATGATGGCGTTCAGGCTGACCAGGGTCTTTATCCCGTGTTCCCTGGTGAGCCTGCACACCGCCTTCATCATGGGAACCGGGCCGATTCCCACCACAAGGTTTACGGTTTCCCGGGTGAGCACCTGGAGGAGCAGGTCCGTGCCAAAGCCGTGGTAGCCGCAGGAGCCGTCGTCGGTGCAGATCATGCACTCGTTGCTTGCGGCCTCCATGGCGTCCTCGAGGATGAGAAGATCCTCGCAGCGGGCGCCGCAGATGGCGATGGTTTTGTTTCCGGCCTGTTTGAAGGCCCTGGTGATGGGATGGAGCACGGCGATGCCGGTGCCGCCTCCCACACAGACCACGGTGCCGACTTTTCCGATGTGGGCGGGTTTGCCCAGGGGGCCCGCGATGTCGAGAATGCTATCGCCCACTTCCATGTTTTTGAGCATGGCCGTTGTTTTGCCCACGACCTGGTAAATAAGGGTGATGGTGCCCTTTTCAGGGTCGCTGTCCGCCATGGTAAGGGGAATGCGCTCGCCGGTCTCGTTTGCGCGGAGCATGACGAACTGGCCGGGTTTGGCTTTGGCGGCTATCCGGGGGGCCTGGATGACGTTTTCGACCACGGTGCCCTGGGCGAGCTCCCGTTTTTTGAGAATCGTGTAAGGCATCGTGTGTGTCCTCCTTGGGCGCGCGCGCCCTTGCGGGAGCGCGCCTGGCGCGGCATTCGTAATGCGGCCAGTATAGTCTGGTCCGGGCGCGCGGGCAAGTGTAAAAATGGGGATTGCGCGCCATGGTCCGGGCGGCGGGGCAAGGGCGTGTGGAGTTGTGGAAGGGGAGGGCTGCGGCAGAAAGCCGCGTGTGGGCAGGAGGAACTTCCGGGCTGGACAGTTATGCGTGTTCCCCGGGCCACGCCTCCTGGAATCCGTGGTTTTAAGGAGAAGAGAGGGCTTCCCTTCATCCCTGAAGGGTGGTCAGCGTCCGCGCCTGCCTGGGCCACTCGTCGTAGGTTTTTCCGTCCAGGTTCCAGCCCGCTTTTTTCTTGTTCACGCCGCCCCACTGTTTGAAGAAAAAGGGAACGCCCGCCTCCCCGCATTGTTTCCGGATATCCAGGATCCAAGGCTCTTCCATGGGGCGCGCCCCGGGCCCGGACTCTCCGCCGACGATTACCCAGTGGATTCCGGAGAGGTCAAGTTCTCGAACAGGGCCAAGAAGAGGCTCCATGGACAGAAAGCGGACTTTGGCGGGAACATTTTTAAGGTGACGGGCTCGGAAAACGTAATCCGCGCGCTCAATGGTCACGCCCATCCACACATTGGAGGGCCAGACGAGTTTGGAGGCAAAATTTTCCATCCGTTCGGAGCGTTTGGTGAGCACCTGGAATATATGCCATTTGGCCTTGCGCATGACATTGAAAATGTCCAGGATAAACGAGTCCGGGACATTCTTGTGGAACAGGTCGCTCATGGAGTTGACGAACACCATTTGCGGTTTTTTCCATGTGAGGGGGGTTTCAAGGCTTTCGGGGTGAAGGGCAATATTAAAGCCGGTGGAGTAATGCGGCTGACCCATGGCCTGGAGGCGGCGGGCCATTCTTTCCGCGTAGCAGTTCAGGCATCCGGCGCTGATTTTGTCGCACCCGGTCACCGGATTCCAGGTGGCTTCGGTCCATTCGATTTTAGAGGCTGCCATGCTTTATCGCCTTTAGTATGGCATACCGGTAAAGAAAAATTCCGGGCAGGATCGCCGATGGAATCCAAAGTCAAAACGGGGAAAAAGCCGCCACCCCGCGGCTCACCGGCCATTTGGGAAAGTTCGCATTCCAGTTGGCCACGTTGACCACTTGGCAACTGGTGACGATGCCCTGCTTCCATCGTTTGGACGCCAACCCAACAGGCAATTCCTTCACCAGAGCCTTTCGCATGACCGTATTCAAGGCGTTGTCGAAAGTCAGCAGGCATATATAGTGGATCGGCTTATCAACTTTTTGTTCCGCATGGCGAAAAAGATAGGAGTCCCGATATTTATATTTAAGATAATTTTTAAGCCATTTAAATCTGGTTTGTTTTTCATCGCCTTCCTGATCGGTGGTCATATCTTCCATTTCATATAAAAAAGGGTCATTAAAATCCTTCATTTCAACAAAGATATAAGCATCAGGCAATTCGACAATTATGTCAACAGCCTTCATAGGCTGGCCATGGTATGTAGGCTTTGATTTGTCCTTTTCATCAAAAACAAAAGCATCAAGCGCATCAGTGAAATTAAAAGAAAACCCGTCAGCATCAACCTTCATTTTCCGAGTCCTTTCATGGATTTCACAATTTCACGGTCAACAATACTGCCAAAAGTATCATCAATTGCGTTTGGAGAAAGACTCATATAATCATCGGTTGAAGAAAGTTCTATTTCTCTGGTTTCCTTGTTCCTAAACAGGCTGTGAAAAAGAATTTTGTCTTCTGAATTTGCCTGTAAATCGAATTCTTTAAGAATCATATAATCATGTGTTGTAAGAAAGATTTGCACGCTAAGGCGCTGTAATTCAATCAATATATTCACGACAGCCTTCATCAGGCGCGGGTTGAGATTGGTCTCAGGCTCATCCCAAAATAGCGCTGATCCGTTCAACAAAGTTCCATTTTGAATCAATATCCAAAGAAGACCCATTTTCCGGAATCCCTCGGCCAGCAAGGTAAACTCCAATTCGCCATCTTTGCCGCGCAGAAAAAACTCCTCTTTTTTCGCCACAACTTTGCCGTCCATAGCCTCCTGCAAATTTTCAAGAAGCTGCCTGCGCGGTTTGTCTGTAGGGCCTTTAAGCAAGGGAAGAAATGCCTTCCGCAGGATATCAACATAGACCTCTTCAAAGTGAATTTCCCGCTCCTCGTAGAGTGAGCGAAATCCAGGAGCGTTCGCCATCATGTCCTTGACAGGAATGTAGGCCGCCTCCATGGGGTTTTCTTTCCAGGCCTTTGGAGAGCCGGAAACCTTGGCGTTTTCGGGGTTGGCGGTATGATTTGAAAGAGACAGCCGCAGGGTGATTTTTTTTCCGTCCTCGAGCTTTCGATGCACTTCCAGCGACCCATTGATACTGCCAGGAGACCGCTTGACAAGACGTCCGATTTGTTTGCCGGAAGGATAGAAAACATTGTTGATTTTTTCAGCAAAACCCTCTTTACTTTTAGCTATATCACATGCGGCATAGGCAGCCTTCAGAATATGGGTTTTCCCGGTTCCGTTTTCGCCGACGAAAATGTTAATTCCCGGCGAGAAAACGACCTCGAGTTTTTCGAAGGCTGTAAATCTTTCAAATTTTATCTTGTCAAGCATGTTCAGCCTCCTGTCTCTGTAATCCTGATTCTTTCCTCCGCCAAAGGGTAATGGATATTGATACCTCTGCCGGGCTTTGCCGGCGGCGGCGCGTGCGGATATCAGGCTCTCCCGGGGCCTTGTCCGGAGGACCTGGGCCGGAGACACCCACAAAGGCGGGAGTATCTTCTTCAAGGCCGCTATCAGGCGTTTTCAGAGCATAGGGACCGGCCGGGCCTTTATTCGCGGCTCTGATTGGGGCCAACGCGGTCATGGACGTGGCGTGAAATGGATTGCGTTGACCAATTCGGGACCCGGATGAAACGGTTACCAGTTTAAAAGCGAAGGTGCAAGCGTCTCGAAAAGGAAAGCCCCCCCTCACACATCCCTGAACGTGACCTCCCCAGCCATCACCCCCCGCGCCATCTTGTCCAAAATATGCACCGCGAATATCAGCATGGCAAAGCGCTTGTCCTGGGTCTGCCCATGAAAAAACCGGTAGTAAATCTGCTGCGCAATCACCACCAGACGGAACAGCCCAAACACAAAATAAAAATCAAACCCCGAAACATCCACACCCGTCTTCTCCGCGTACCTCCTCAAAAGCTCCTTCCGCGTCATCGCCCCCGGCAAGTCCGTCGGCATCAGCCGCACCGTCCGCACATCCTCCGGATCCCCCGCCTCCACCCAGTACGCCAGCGAACTCCCCAAATCCATCAGCGGATCCCCCAGGGTCGCCATCTCCCAGTCCAGCACGCCCTTGATCTTCAAGGGGTTCTCCGGGTCCAAAACCACATTGTCAAACTTGTAGTCCCCATGGATCACCGCGGCCCTTCCCGCCTCCGGCGGCATATTCGCCGCAAGCCAGCCCATCACCTCCTCGCAGTCCGGCGCGTCCGGCGTGCGCGCGGCCCGGTATCTCCCGCTCCAGCCCTCCACCTGCCGCCGGACGTAGCCCTCCGGCTTGCCGAAGCCCTCCAGGCCCACCGCCTTGTAGTCCACGGCGTGGAGCCTGGCGTGAACATCCAAAAGCTCCTCGCACAGACGCCGCGCCTCCTCCGGTGTGTAGGAAAGGCCCTTGGGCAGGTCTTTTCTTAGGATGATTCCGGGAATCCGCTCCATGACGTAAAAGGGCGCGCCAATGACCGAGGTGTCCTCTGTGTAGGCCACCGTCCTGGGACAATAGGGGAACACCGGCAAGAGCGCCGTGAGGATGCGGTATTCCCTTCCCATGTCGTGGGCTGTCTTGGCCTTTTGCCCAAAGGGCGGCCTCCTGAGCACAAACTCCTTGCCGCCGACGGAAACACTGTAGGTAAGGTTGGAAAACCCCGAGGGAAACTGGCGGACCACCGTCTCGCCTTCGAGTCCAGGCACCGTGTCCTTCAAAAACGCCCCCACCGCCCTGGCGTCCAGTTCCTCTCCCCGCCGCACTTCCGTCGCCGCGTCAAGCTGGCTCATGCGCGCGCCCTCCGGGCGGCAGCAAAAACGCCTCCGCCCATTCAATGACAAATTCCGCGTACTCCTCCACGCTCACGTTGCGGGAGGTGTATTTCCACCGCTTGAGATACCAGTCCTGCAGCATGGCCTTGAGCACGGCTCCGGTAAGGTCCGCGTTTCGGGCGGCAAACACCCCGGCCTCCGCCCCTTCCTGAAGAATTCCGGACAAAAACCGCTCCATGGCAAGTTCGCTTTGAATGGCTTCCTTCTGCTCCTTCTTCCCCAGGTTCTTCGCCTCCATGTACGAAAAATAGAACCAGGGCTGCATCACCTCGGAAAGATACAGATGCGTCGTAATAGCGGCCCGGAGCTTCTCCCTGGGTCCGGAAAGACCGGCCACCTGCTCGCCCATGACCCGGAACGTCACACGGCGGCCCTGCTCCTGAATCATGTTGAGGAGCTCGTCCTTGCTCGCAAAATAGCAGTACAAGGCGCCCATGGAAAGACCGGAACCCTTGGACAGGTCCCGCAGGCTCATGGCGTGGAAACCTTTTTTATTCCCTATGGCAAGGGTTGCCTCGAAAATCCGGGCCAGGTTCCGCACGACCCGCTCTTCCTTCTTGACCTTGATGGAGTCCTGGTTCTCCGTAAATATCTCCTTGCATATCTCCCGCCTGGAAAGATTCACGAGGTTCCGGAACTCCTGGAATGTCAGCATCCGCCTGCTCCCCTGGTTGGAATGAAAACCATCTTGTAAGGGAATGGTTTCTTCTTTATTACTCCAAAAAGGGAGGTATTGACAACCGGAAATGCCCCGCATGGTTAACGTACCGTCCGGTTCTCATAGGACTGCAAAATGCGCCTGGACACCGCCATCTTGTGAACCTCGTCCGCCCCGTCGTATATCCGCGCGGCGCGCTCGTGCCGGTAGAAATAGGCGATGATGGTGTCGTCGGTCATGCCAAGCCCGCCGTGGACCTGAAGCGCCCGGTCAATGACCTTTTGCATGATGCCCGCGACATAGAACTTGATAAACGAGACCTCGTCCCGCGCGGCCTTGTGTCCGATTGTCTCCATGGCCCAGGCGGCGTGGAGAACCATGAGCCGCGCGGCCTGGATTTCCGCGGCGGACTCGGCCACCCAGGACTGGATGAGCTGCTTGGTGGCCAGGGTCTTTCCCGGAGCGATGAGCCTGTGGGCGGCCCTGTGGCACATGAGGTCAAAGGCGCGTTTGCAGATGCCCAGCCAGCGCATGCAATGGTGGATGCGGCCTGGTCCAAGCCGCTCCTGGGCGATAACAAACCCGGCGCCCTCCTGGCCCAGAAGGTTCTTTTGGGGCACCCGGCAGTTTTGGAACAGCACTTCCCCGTGGCTCGCGTAGTCGTCCCCGGTGTGGCCCATGACAGGAATGTTCCGCACAAGGTTAAAGCCCGGGTTGTCTGTGGGCACGATGATCATGCTGGCCTGAAAATACCTGGGCGCGTCCGGATTGGTCACAGCCATGACAATGGAGAAGGCCGAGCCGTCCGCCGCCGTGGAATACCACTTCTGGCCGTTGATGATGTAATCGTCCCCGTCTTTCACCGCCGTGGTCTCCATCATCACCGGGTTGGATCCCGGCATCTCCACCTCGGTCATGGAAAAGCAGCTTCGGATGTCGCCGTTGACCAGGGGCGCAAGAAATTTTTCCTTTTGCTCCGGCGTGCCGTGGCCGTGGAGAATCTCGATGTTGCCCGCGTCCGGGGCTTGGCAGCCAAAGACAAAGTGGCCCAGAGGGCTTCTCCCCAAAGCCTCGGAGACAAGCCCGTGCTCCACAAGGCCAAGGCCCATGCCCCCAAGCTCCACAGGGTGGTTGGGCGCCCAAAGCTCCATCTTTTTCACCATGCGCCGCTTTTCCTCCAAAACAGGCAGCATCTGGCGAAAGGTTTTGGTGAGAAACTCCGGCTCCAGGGGAATGAGCTCCTTCTCAACAAACTCATCAATCATGCCGAGCACGGCCTGCGTTTTTTCAGAAATGGCGAAATCCATGGGGCCTCCGGGTAAGGAGTATGGAAAGGGTTAACGGTACGTCAAAAGCGCGGGGTCTCCCGCCTGGGCGAGATGGGCCACGTCGTTGAATCCGGCAAGGGTGAATCCGCGCGGGCCGAACACGAACCGAGTGATGCTTGCGTTCATCACCTGCCAGGCCATCTCCAGGGTTTTTTCGTTGGAAAGCCCCAGCGCTGTCTGCATGGCGACGGCAATGGCCCCGGCGGAGGTAAAGACCGCCACACGGGAGCCTTTGCCATGCTCTTCCATGAGGGAGCGAAGGCCCCCGCGTACTCTTTCGGCAAAGGATTCCCAGGAGACGAGTCCGGGCCTGGGGTGGCGGCCCGAGATCCACAGGAGGGCGGCGCGCTCAAAGACAAGCTGGAAGGCGCGGCGGTCCTGGGGAATGGCCTGCATCCAGCGGGCCACGCCGGGGTCTTCGCGGAGAAGGTCCGGGACGTAGGCGGCCCACACGGCGGCGGCGTCGAATTCGTCAAAGGCGTCGGAGACGCGGGGTTCGGGCGGGGAGGCCGCGCCCTTGGCCAGAAACCCGATAACAGGCTCCAGGGTCATTTCATGGCGGCGCATGTTGCCGCGGAAAAGGGAGTGGAAGGCCGCGCCGGATTTGGATAGAAAGGCGGCGAGGATATGGGCCTGGCGGGCGCCCAGGGGAGAGAGGAGGTCGTAGTTTGCCGCGCCAAAGGAGGCCTGGGCGTGTCGGACCATGGTGAGAGTGGCCATGGGGCACCTGTTTTGGGATTTCGAGGGGTTTTGCCGGATTGTTTGACCAGTTGGGCAACAGATATAATGCCTTTTTCTGTAAAAGGTTATATCCGGGCTGGCGGTGGCTGTCAAGGAGAAAAAAGAGCGAGCGCTCTTTTTATATTTTGGCAACCCCCTCGCCCCGTCCCCCTATGATTCCTTTCCCTTTTGAGGCAATTGCAAAATTGGGCGTAGATTGCGTGGTTCCAGGCCGCAAGGCCCGGGTTCACCCAACAATTATACCATTATTCCAAGATGTTGGGTGAACCTGCCCTTCGGGCGGAACCACCCAGCCTACGCCTCGTTTTGCAATTACCTCTTAAATGTAACTTATTCGGGAACTTACCAAAGTAGAAGTAATTACAGCCTGTTCGACACGCCATAAACCGCCCTGAGTTTTTCAAGAACAACTGCCGCGGGCATCCTCCCCGGGCCAAAAGGCTTTAAATCCTCGCGCGGGTCGGCCTCCACAGATTCCAGAAACCTGTTCAAATCGCCGCCAATGGAGGCGGGCAAAGGGACACGGGTTTCCGGCGCAAGGAGCTGAAACAGCCGGAACACATCGTTTCTGTGCTTTTTAATGTCTCTCCCATCCACCTTTTCCCCCTTGGCCTGTCTCCCGGTGAGGTCCAGCCATGCTTTTGCCTTCAAGGGAACCAGACATTCCGGAGTCACTGCCATCAGGCCCTCGATTTCCCGTTTGAATTCATGGATAAAGCCATAGTAGGCGCCATCCATCAGGATCGCCGAAAGGCTGGAAAGCTCCCCGTCCACAGGTATAGGGGTCAGATGATGCTCCCCTTCCAGATCCAAGGCGTCCGGAGTCCGGGAAAACAACTCCAGCATCCATGGATAGGCATCTTTATCAGGATCGTGGAACCGGCAGAACAGCTTTTTCCCCGTGCTCTTCTGCAGGTTCTTATAACCTTCGTTTTTTACGAATTCCCAAAAAGCCTTCACGAACGCCCCGTCCATGGACTCCAGGCACAGCACGATGTCGAGGTCTTTGGTGGCCCTGAACTCCAGGCCCGCCTCTTCCATGGCAAGATCGCAGGCGGCTCCCCTATCAGGACGTAGCTGTCCTGGAATCCCGCAAAATGCTCCCGGAAGCGCTCCATGCCTTTTACCACCGGGCCTTCTCCATCATTGCATCCAGAGCTGACTCCACACGCTCGTCATTGGTTTTCCACAGGCTGAGATAGAGCGAAAAACGGTCCGCCAAACCGTCTTGGGCAAGGAGGGCCGGGGAATAACTCCAGATTTCCAATTGGCTGGCGTCTGGTTCGCCAACGGGCAGTTCCAGGACGCTATTGAGATTCCGTACACCTTTCCATTCCTTGCCGCCCATGGCAAAGACCGGATTGGGGGGCCCGGCCAGGGAGGAATACCCGGCCAAAGCGGTGAGTCCGGCCTTCACCCCCGGGTGCCCGTTCGCGGGAAATTTTACCCAGAGGAGCTTTCGGACAGGGCTTCGAAGGAATGCCAGCGCTTTTTCCCAAAGGGTTCTCCGGTCCCCGTCCAGGCGAAGGATCCGCCGCCTTCCTTCCATGGCGACATGGCACAACTCCAGGGTTTCCAGTTCATCAAACGCCCGGGTCATGCTCATGGGCGTGTACCCAAACCGGTCCGCCATCTCCTTCGGAGTCAAGCCCTTTTCATGGCCATAAATCAGGGCGTATAAAAACACGGCCTGGGTGGAAGGGCTCCATGCGGGGCGGATATTCCGGATGGTCTTGAAATGTTCCCGTAGATCAATACCCAGGGGAGGCAGGTACATTTGATTTCCAGGAACCACAAACGGAACTTTTTGCCCGATAAGGCGGTTGCGGTTGGCTGCGGAAATCCTCCGGCAGGCGAAAACGACCTGGTGTCTCCAATGTTTTTGCACTTGGCCGATGTGTTTCCGGACGGACGCCGGAGTCTGCTCTTCTTCTTCCCGGAGGACCATGACGAGGCATGGTGTATCAAGGAAGGACACCTGGAAAAACGTATATAGGTTTGACAGGAAAAAGGGGAGGCTGCCCTCTCCTTCCCATGCTTCCGGTTTCACCGGGATATCCAGGGTTTCCTTGACGTACCGCGTGAAATCGTTTTTCAGGGTTTCCATGGCCCCTCGTTGATAACTATTATTTTGCATGCTAACGCCTTAAGTGTTACCATGCAAGAAAAAAGTTATCCCCTGGATGGCGCCGCCACACCATCCACGCGGCAACAAGAAGCACGCCCGGAAACACAACGGGGCGGAGCAAGGCTCCGCCCCCTTATCCCAACGCGGCCATTTCCGCGCCCTAAGCCTCCGCCGCCTCCAGCCGCGCCGCCCGAAGCGTCTGCCGCGTCACATAATGCATGTGGTGCCCTATCACCGTAAACTTGATCACCTCCGCAATGGAACCCGTGTGGCGCACAAGGTTGCGCGCCACAAACTTGAGATACTGCCACCCGTAGGGCGTGAACGGCTGCCGCGCCAGGGATCTGAACAATATTTTCACCTCATGCCACCGGATGTCCCGGCTCGCGTAGGGCAGCCCCGCTGTCTGGTCCAGAACCGTGTTGCACCGCGAAAAATAGCTCTTCAGGTCCTCGTCGTAAATCGCGCCAAGCACCCTGCAATATCCTTCCCGGAGCTTTTCCGGATCCATCCGCGTCACAAAATTCGCCGCTCCGCAGTCCGTGTTGTTGCCGCTGCTCGCCCTCAAAATCCGACCCTCCCGCTTCAGCCTGTTGTAGAGATCCGTCCCCGGAAGGGCGGTCAAAAGCCCCACCATGGCCCGTGGAATACCCGTCTTCTGAATAAAAGCGATCTGCCGGTCGGCAATATCCTCGGTGTCCGAGTCAAAGCCCAGGATAAAGCCTGCCATTACCTCAAAGCCGTAGCTCTTGATTTTGGCCACCGCGGCCGCCATGTCGGTCTTGAGGTTCTGGATTTTGCCGGTTTCGGAAAGGCACTCGGCGGACGGGGTCTCGATGCCGATAAAGACCTCGTTAAAGGCCGCGTCCCGCATAAGCGCGAGCAGGGCGTCGTCCTCGGCCATGTTGATGGACGCCTCGGTGTAAAACCGGAAGGGGTATTTGTGGGCCTTTTGCCAGGAGATGAGCGCCGGAAGAAGCTCTTTTTTCACACGGGCCTTGTTGCCGATGAAGTTGTCGTCCACGATGAAGACCGCGCCGTTCCATCCCAGGGCGTAGAGCGCGTCGAGCTCTTTTAAAATATCCGGCACCGATTTAAGCCTGGGCTTGTTGCCGTAAACCTTCCAGATGTCGCAAAATTCGCAGTGGAACGGGCAGCCTCTGGAATACTGGACCGACATGGAGGCGTAGGCGTTGAAATTCAAAAGATCGAACCGCGGGACGCGGGTGGTTTCGAGGCTTGGTTTCCCTTCCGATTTGTAGAGAAACCGGGCGTTTCCCGCGAGCAGGTCTTGCATAAAGGGGCCGATGATTTCTTCGGCCTCTCCGAGGATGAAGTGGTCCACGCCGTGGATTTCCTCGTGGCTGCCGGAGGGGTAGGGTCCGCCGGCGACGACCAGGGCGCCCATGGCTGTGGCGCGGGAGACGACACGCGCGAAGGAGTCCTTTTGGATAATCATGGCGGAGACGAACACCGCGTCGGCCCAGAGAAGGTCCTCGTCCCGGAGAGGGGCGACGTTCATGTCCACGAGGCGGAGGGACAGGTGTCCGGGGAGATGGCTGGCCACCGTGATGAGGCCCAGGGGCGGCATGGCGCTCTTCTTATTAAGGAAGGGCATGGTGTGTTTGTAGCTCCAGTAGGTGTTCTGGGGCACTTCGGGATAGACCAGCAGGATGTTGTGGATGGGGCGGCGCATGGGAATCCTCCTAGCGGGAAGGCTATTTGGTTGTAACCTGAAAAGAAGGCGCACGACGGAGCGCGCTGAGAAACGCATGGAAGGGATTGTAGCGGGGGGAATTGGGAAAGGGAAGGGGGATGCGGGTGTTTTACAGTTGTTTTACAGGCGTTCACAGAGGTCTGACCTGTTGCCTGGGGGAGGCGCCACTCCTTGCGAAAAAAGAGGACTTAATTGTTCGCGGGTTGACTTAAGTCAAGGACGGGGCGGAAAGGATAGGGCATAAAGGGAGCCAACAAGGGATGCAATTTTTTGCTTGCACAAAAATTGGTATTCTGGTACTTAAATAGAAGAAACGGAAAACATCCCGGCCGTCACCCTCACCCAAAAGGAGACCCAACACCATGTTCTGCTACCAGTGTGAACAAACCGCCAAAGGCCAAGGCTGCGACAAATCCGGTGTCTGCGGAAAACAACCCGACGCCGCCTCCCTCCAGGACCTCCTGGTCTATTCCCTCAAAGGTCTCGCCCTGGCCGCCCTTGAGGCCCGCAAAAAAGGCCATGTCTCCGCCGAAACAGACCGCTTTGTCTGCGAGGCCCTCTTCTCCACCATCACCAACGTCAACTTCGACCCCGCGCGTCTTGAAACCCTCATCCGCCGCTCGGCAGAGGTCCGCGAGGCCCTGAAAAAAGCGGCCGGCGTCTCCGTTTCCGGCGGACCCGCCAGCTTTGTCCCCGCCGCGGACTTGGCCGGGCTGGTGGCCCAGGGCGACAAAGTCGGGCTTAAATCCGACCCCGGCATCAACCCCGACATCCTCTCCCTCCAGCACATCACCCTCTTCGGCATCAAGGGTGTCGCGGCCTACGCCGACCACGCGGCCATCCTCGGCCAGAGCGATCCCGCCGTGGCGGAATATCTCTACGAGGCCCTGGCGGCCATGGAGAACAAGGCGCTGGGCCTGAACGACTGGGTGGGGCTGGCTTTAAAATGCGGCGCCGTCAACCTCCGCGCCATGGAGCTTCTGGACGCCGCCAACACCGGAACCTACGGCCATCCCGTGCCCACCAAGGTTCCTCTCGGCCACACAAAGGGCAAGGCCATTCTGATTTCCGGCCACGACCTCAAAGACCTGGACGCCCTTCTCAAACAGACCAAGGGCAAGGGAATTAACATCTACACCCATGGCGAAATGCTGCCCACCCACGGCTATCCGGAACTCAAAAAGCACACGCATTTTTACGGCCATTACGGCACAGCCTGGCAGAACCAGCAAAAAGAGTTCGACGCCTTCCCCGGCGCCATTCTCATGACCACCAACTGCATTCAGAAGCCCAAGGAAACCTACAAGGACAACATCTTCTCCACCGGACTTGTGGCCTATCCGGGAGTACGGCACGTGGCCAACGGAGACTTCGGCCCTGTCATCGAGAAAGCCCTCGCGCTTCCGGGTTTTGCGGAGGACGCGCCTGGAAAGTCGGTGATGGTGGGATTTGCGCGGAACGCGGTGCTGGGTGTGGCCGGAACCGTTATCGAGGCGGTGAAGGGCAAGGCGCTCAGGCATTTCTTCCTGGTGGCGGGCTGCGACGGCGCCAAGCCGGGCCGGAACTACTATACCGAGTTCGTGGAAAAGGTGCCCAAAGACTGCGTGGTTTTGACCCTTGCCTGCGGCAAGTTCCGCTTCTTTGACAAGGAGCTGGGCGACATCGGCGGCATCCCGCGGCTTTTGGACGTGGGCCAGTGCAACGACGCCTATTCGGCCGTTCAGATCGCGGTGGCGCTGGCGAACGCTTTTGGGGTGGGGGTGAACGACCTGCCGCTTTCCATTGTGCTTTCGTGGTACGAGCAAAAGGCGGTGGCCATTCTGCTTACGCTGTTGCACCTTGGGATCAAGAACATCCGCCTGGGGCCCACGCTTCCCGCGTTCATCTCGCCGGGAGTGCTCCAGGTGCTGGTGGACAATTTCAACATCATGCCCACGACCACAGTGGATGAGGACTTGAAGGCGATTCTCGGATAGTTATGCCGGGCGGTTTGGTTGTATAGCAAAAAGGGGCGGTCCGGACGGGCCGCCCCTCAAAAAATATAGCCCCAAAAAACAAGGAAGCCTGCCCGGGAACCCAACGGTTATGGAATGAACCGCTCCTCCCCCCTGGCAGGTGATATATAAATATCGCATCACGGTTTTGTTGTCAAGGCAAAAACCGGGCTGTCGGGTAGTGGCTTGTCGGGTGAACCCGCGCGCGAAAAAGGGTTTTTGCGGCAACAGATCACACGGGCGCGCGCGGAACCACCCGGCCTACATGACTGGCTGTCAAGGGAAAAACCGCAGAGAGAGCCGCGCTGCCCCCCCCCCTCACCTCAACACCTCCCGCCCCCGCCCCGGAAACAGCACCTTCCCCGCCTCCTGAACCGCGTAACGCGCCAGCATCCAGTTCGCCCCCTCCACAATCATCCTCCCAAATCCCCAGGCGTAATGCGGGCGGAAATACACCCGCCGCGTCATCCGCCGAACCAGCCCCTCCAGGTCCGCGCGCGTCCGCGTCCAGGGCAGGCGGACCCAGGGATATTCCTCCATGTCCGGCGCCCAGTCCCCGGCAAGGGTTCCCGCCGCCTCCGCCTCCAGATACACCGGCGTCCCTGGATAGGGCCTGAGCGCCGCCACATTGGCCGTTGTGGGTTTGATGGCCAAAATGAAGCGCTCGGTCGCAAGAGCCGTCTCCGGCGTCTCCCCGGGATACCCCACCACCCAGCTCGAATGACAGGCGAACCCGTTCTCCCGGCACAGCTCCCGCGCCCGCGCCGACATCTCCAGGGTTATCCGCTTCCCCATGGCGTTGAGCATCCTCTGGGACCCGGACTCCATGCCAAAGGCCACCAGATATACCCCGGCCTCCCGGGCGCGGGCCGCGAGCCGTTCCGTAAACACGTCCACCCGGCTTTTGATGCGGAAGGAGACCCCCAGGCGCTCTTTAATGATAAGCCCAAGGATGTCCATGGCGCGGCCCTCGTCCGCGGTGAACGTGTCGTCCGCGATCTCCACGTCCCGGATTCCCCGCTCCCGGATGGACAGAAGCTCCTCCACCACGTCCCAGGGATCCCGGGCGCGGTATTTTTTCCGGAAATTGTAGCAAAACCCGCAGGAGAACGGACAGCCGCGGCTCGTCAGGAGGGTGTCCACCGGGCGCCGCCGGACCAGAAGCGAATGGTAGAGACGGGCGTCGTACACATCCTGCACAAGTCCGCGCGCGGGCCGGGGCAGGTTTTTGGGGTCGGGAAACACATGGGGCGGCCCGGAAACCGCGCGCCCGTTTTCCCGCCGCCACAGGCCCGGAATTTCGGTAAACGCCGAGCCGTCCTGTAACGCCAGGGCCAGGGCGACCAGGGAGTGTTCCGCCTCTCCGGTAAGCACAAAGTCCGCTTCGGGTATCTGGGCAAGGGTCTTTTCGGGCGCCGAGGTCGCATGGGGTCCGCCAAGAACCAGACGCGCGTCTGGAAGGGCGTTTTTAAGCGCGCGGGAAAGGGCCGCGGCATGGGGCAGGATGTCGGAGTACACGGAGACGCCCAGGAGAAACGGACGGCTGGACGCGGCCCGGGCCGCGATGGCGGCGTCGGGCAGCGCCTGGGCGTTGGCGTCCACCACCACCGGGGCAAACCCCGCAGCCTCCAGGGACGCGGCGAGGTATAAAAGATGCAAAGGAGGGTAGCACTTTTGCGACACCTCTTCCGCGTAGGTGGCCCTGGGATTCACAAGAACCACGGCCCTGCCTTTTTTCTCCTCCATGGCCCCTCCGCTCAGCGCGCGGACAACAGCGCCGCCGCGTTGCCGCCTGTAATCCTGGCGATGTCCGCCGGGTCGAGGCCCGTTTCCCCAAGCTCTTTGAAATACCGTTTCGCCCTCAGAAGCGGATAGTCCGTGCCCAAGAGCACCTTGTCCGCGCCGATGGTCCGGCAGGCGATGTCCCATATCCGGGAGTCATACAGAAACGGCGAGGCCGCCGTGTCGAGCCAGACGTTGTTAAAGCGTTCTTTTGCCCCGCGCTTCATGAGATGGTAGAAAAACACGCCGCCGCCCCAGTGGGCGAGAATCAGCCGGTTTTGAGGAAAACGCTCCAGAAGCCCCCAGATTTGCCCGGGCGTTATGGGCGTTTTTCCGGGATACACGTGGCCCACCGGCTCATTGGTGTGAATGAGAACCGGCGCGTTTCTCTCCCTGGCCAGGGCCATGACAGGTTCGAGACGCGCGAGCGCGCTATCGTCAACGCCCGAGCGGTACAGGGCAAGCTCCCCAAGGCCGGCGGCTCCCGCGTCCAGGCGGCGGCGCGCCTCTTCGGCGGGGTCCGGGCCTTCCACGTCAAAGCAGGCAAAGGGCACGAGCCGGTCCGGATGCCTGGCCGCGGCCTCCAGTATATAGTCGTTGTGGCGGGCGGAAAGGTCCGGATTTGTCCAGGGGAAGCCGAACACCACGGACTTGTCCACGCCGTCCTCGTCCATGGCGGCAAGAATGTCGTCCACGCCTGCCATGGGGGATTTCCGGGGACGGTAGAGAAGCTCGAACGCGGGTTCGCCGGGGAAGAAGCGTTCCCGGTTTTGGCGTGCGGCGTCGAAGAAGAGGTGGGTGTGGATGTCTATGCGCATGGTTTTCCGGAAGGCGGAAGTTAGGAGTTAGGAGTCAGAATGAAAGACAAAGATGAAAGCGCGTGTGGAATCCATGTCATTAAAGGGCGAAAGCGCCACGGGCTAAAACCCAGAAGCGTGGTTCCCGCCCCGAAGGGGCGCGGCCAAAAGACATGGCCTGCGAAAGCGTCGCCCCTTGCGGGGCGGCCCTGAATCAGGCGCCCGGCCTCGCCCCTTCGGGGCGGAGCGGACGCCCGGCGTTTTTTGCGTAGATAATGTGCAATGGTCCTGGGGTTGAAACCCCAGGCTACATTAAAAAACCTTGCCGCACCGCGGCTGCTATGCGGAGAAAGGCCCATTTATTAAAAAGAAAGAATAACAAAAACAGGATGTTTTATTCTAAGTCCTGACTTCTCCGGCTCCGTCGGCCTAGGACTCAGAACGGAAGACAACACGACGCATAAACCTTGAAATAACAGACAATTAGAAAATCAAGCCCTGAAAAGCCCCCTCATCCCTCCGCAAGCCGCGTCCTCGGGCCGCCCCCGCCGGAGCATAAATCCACCACTTCCGACGCGCCGGTTTCCCGCAGCGCCCTGGCAAGCCGCCTGACAATCTTTCAGCGCGGCGCCAGGTATCTCCGGCAAAACGGAAGCGTGTCGGTCGCCCCGTTCCGGACGGATTCGGGGCGCCCGGAAAGGCCCTCAATTTCCACCAACTTTTTTCGTCCCGTGTTTTTCCTGTTATTTGCCCGCGCCTCCTTCTTTTTTAAGGCGCGCCAGATTGGCCTTGGCGGGGTTAAAGGCAGGATTGACGCGCAGGGCCGCCTCGAAAAGCCGTTGGGCCTCGTTCGTTCTTCCCGCCTTGGCGTAGGTTACTCCCAGCCCGTTCAACGCCACAGCGTTTTTGGGGTCTTTGGCAAGCACTCTTTCAAAATGAAAGGCGGCCTCGGCCATGTGACCCAGGGCCAGCATGCTTCTGCCAAGGCATGTTCGCGCCTCGGTTTCCGAGGACGGGTCAATGAGCGCCTGAAGATAATAGCCTGCCGCGTCCTCGTATTCCTTTCGGGACGCGCGCAAATCCCCAAGATTCAAAAACGCTTCTCCCAGCGAGGGGTCGCGTTCCACAGCCATGAGAAAATACATTTCCGCGCTCTTCTTGTCTCCCTTGGCCATTAAGAGCGCCCCTGCGCTGTTTAAAAACACACCAGGGCATTCATCCCCAAAACGTTTCAACGTGTCAAGATACAGTTTCAGGGCCTTGTCCGGTTGTTTCATCTTCAGATACAACGCCGCGAGATGCTCGATACCCACCGCAAAGCGGGGGTTGACCGCGAGCGCGGCCTCAAAGTGGGCGGCGGCGGAGGCAACCCGTCCCTCCTGTTCAGCCAGGCTTCCCAAAAAGCCATGGGCCACGTAGCTTTGTGGTTCCACCTCCAGGGCCCTTTCGAAAACGGTGCGCGTGTCCTCGTAGCAGCGCGCGTAGGACTGGGCGGCCGCCGCCATCCCGATGGTAACGACAGCGCCCAAAAGAGCCGCGGCGGGCGCGCCGCGCCGCATGCGGGAGAGAAGGGCGGGGAGACCCCAGGAAAGAAGGATGAAGACACCCACAAGGGACATGTAGGTGTAGCGGTCCGCCCTGGCATGGGGACCGATGACGATGATGCCGGACATGGGGAACAGGACGCCCAGGAACCAAAGCCAGCCTGTCAGGAGCCACGGCGCTTTTCCGCGCGCGGCAAAACCGGCAAGGGTGGCGGCAGTGACAACAAAAACAGCCAGGAGGGTTTTAAAAAGGCCGGGAGCGTCCGGGTGGATATAGATGATGGACAGTCCCATGGGCAGAAGCGTGTCGGATAAAAATTCCAGGTAAGCCCAGAGCGCCGCCGCTGTCCGGGTTCCTAATGAAAACATTCCCGGCGGGGCCACGGCCTCTGTCATGGTCTGGGTCACCTGGGCAGCGATGGCGGCGCATAGGGAAATTCCGAAGAGAAGCGCTTTTTCGCGGACAAGGGGCCAGACGGCGCGGGGAAGCCTGGAAAGCGGGGTGTCCGGGGCAAGGCGTCCAAGGGGCCAAAAGTCTAGCAGTAAAAGCGCAAACGGCAGGGTGACGGCCATGGGCGAGGCCATGCAGGCAAGCGCGCAGGCGGCGGCCACTTTGAGGAGCGTCCGGATTTCGGGTTTTTTCCCGTGCTCCGCGTGCCACAGCAGGGCGAGCATCCAGAAAAAGCCTGCCACAAGGTGTTTTCTGCCGGAAATCCAGGCGACGGCCTCCACATGCAGAGGGTGAACGGCAAACAGGGCCGCGACGAAAAAGCTTCTCCATGGGGCGCCGGTGAGTCTGCGGAGCGCGGCAAAGAGAAGAATGGAATTGAGGGCGTGGAATAACAGGTTTGTTAGGTGCCTGCCGCCGGGATTCAGCCCGTACACAGCGGAATCGGCCAGAAACGTGAGCCAGGTGAGGGGCGCGAAGTACGAGCTCCGCTGTGTGGCGCCGGAGAAGGCCCAGATGAGGTTGTTTAATAAACCGATGCCTGACTTTCCGTGCGGCGGGGCGAGGTAGAGCGGGTCATCGTAGTGGATGAGGTCAAAGCCCATGGTCTGGGCGAACACGGCAAAGACAGCGGCCGCAAGGACGAGGGAGGCAACAAGAAACGGGAACAGGCCGCGCCGGTTGAGGGGAATACGCATAGGTGGACCGAGTGTCTCCCATGGCGCATGGGCGGGAAAGGGGAGCGTCGAAAAGTCCCTGGATGCCTTGGTCCTGGGGTTGAAACCCATAAGCGCCAACTTATATGAACATTCTTGAGGTAATTGCAAAATAGGGATACCGCTCTTGCCCATTGTGGAACTTGCGCCCGTGCGTCATTCCCGCGAAGGCGGGAATCCAGTCTTTTCAAGATGTTCTGGATTCCCGCCTTCGCGGGAAAGACGGATTGGGGCGCGTCCCCATCCGCAACAACATCTCCTTTGGGAGTTTTGCAATTACCTCTCTTGCTTAAAGATATATGAGGGAGGCAATTGCAAAACTCAAAGAAACGACAAATTTAACGTAGGGTAAATGGTTCCGCCCGTAGGGCAGGTTCATCCAACACATAGAAATTATTTTAGAA
>JAGVGH010000034.1 GCA_020057225.1 Desulfobacterales bacterium
AATAGTTCTCATTCGCATTTATTCATTCCGCCTTGGCCTTCCCCTTCTGCGGTTCTGCGGTTCTGCTGTTCGATATTCTACATTCGTCTTTGCCTTTGCATTTGCCTTTGCCTGTAATCCTACCTGGCCGTGACAGTGCCGGGTGAACCTGCGCTTCGCGCAGAACCACCCGGCCTACGCTTTTCTTTGCATTTACCTCTATGAAAAAAACTTGCCGCACGCGGCTGCCATAAGGAATGAAGCCCATTTTAGAATAATTCAAAAGCCAGGGGCTTTCCCTATTATTCTGACTCCTGACTCCTGTCTTCCCTAAATTCCCTTGCTTACATATCCGGCAATCAGATCCCCCACCTCGGAGGTGCTTTTGCCCATCTTGCCCGCGCCCACATCCAGCAAATCCTCCTTGAGCGTCTTGGCAACCGCGCGCTCAATCTGCTTTGCCGCCGCGTCTTCCCCAAGGGTCTCAAGCATAAGCCCGGCGGCGGAAATAGCCGCGATGGGGTTGATGACCCCCATGCCCGTGTACTTGGGCGCCGAACCGCCGATTGGCTCGAACATGGAGACCTTGCCCGGATGGATGTTGCCGCCCGCCGCGATTCCCATGCCGCCCTGGACCATGGCCCCCAGATCGGTGATGATGTCACCAAACATGTTGTCTGTGACTATCACGTCAAACCATTCGGGGTTTTTCACCATCCACATGCAGATGGCGTCCACGTGGGCGTAATCGGTCGTGATGTCCGGGTATTCCAGGGCAACTTCGCGGAAGGTGCGCTCCCACAGGTCAAAAGCAAAGGTCAGCACGTTGGTCTTGCCGCACAGGGTAAGCTTTTTCCGCGCGTTTCTCTTGCGGCAGTAGTCAAAGGCGTAACGGACGCACCGCTCAACACCTTTCCGGGTATTGATGGACTCCTGCACCGCCACCTCGTCCGGAGTGCCCCGCTTGAGGCAGCCGCCCGCTCCCGCGTACAGGCCCTCGGTGTTCTCCCGCACCACCACAAAATCAATATGCTCGGGGCCCTTGCCTTTAAGCGGCGTTTCCACGCCCTCGTAGAGCTTGACAGGACGCAGATTGATGTACTGGTCCAGCTCGAACCGAAGCCGGAGCAAAATGCCCTTTTCGAGCACGCCTGGCTTTACGTCCGGATGGCCAATGGCGCCCAGATACATGGCGTCGGCCTGGCGCAGCTCTCCCACGGCGGACTCGGGAAGAATCTCCCCGGTTTTTTTGTAGTGCTCCCCCCCGAACGGATAAGGCGTGAATGTGAAGGTGATTCCATGTGCCGCGGCAGCCGCCTTGAGAACCTTGATTCCCTCGGCCACGACTTCCGGGCCTGTCCCGTCGCCGGGAATAACGGCGATGTTATAGGATTGAGACATGCGTGCCCCTCCAGGGTTCCTCATGTAATTAACGGGGCAAAAGCCCCGTTTTTGAGCGCGCATGGTAGCACAAAACCTCCCGATGCGAGTGTTCCGCACCGGGAGGTTCTGCGCTAACATACTGTTATTTATGTATTATATAGTTTGCCGCCCATAAAGTGGACTATCAGAGTACCGACTCTTTAGCCGTTTCCGTCTCCTCGGCAGGCGCCGCGCCCGTTTTGCGCAGCCTCAGAAGCGCCCCCGCCGGGCCGGAGGAGATGTAAAGCGCGCCAATCGCGAAAAGAGAGATAGCGGCCTCGGTGGCGATAAGCACCATCACAAGAAGCACGGCCACAAGCACCTCGAAGCTCTTTTCCCGGTACAGCCCAGGGCTTTTGAAGCTGTTGTACTTGATGGTGCTCACCATGAGGAAAGAAAGAATATACGCCAGAGCGAGAATAGGCAAGGCGAATTTTTGCACCTCCTCCGGAGTCACGTCAAAACGGTGGAAAAACAAAACAGTGGCGGCGCACATTCCCGCGGCGGCCGGGATGGGAAGGCCCACAAAATGGGATGAGCTGATGGTTCCGAACTGGGCGTTGAAACGGGCAAGCCGCAGGGCGCCGCAGGCCATGAACAGGAATCCCGCAGCCCAGCCCAGTCTGCCGGTCGAAGGCAGCGCCCAGAGGTAGAGCATAATGCCTGGAGCCATGCCAAAGCAGATAAGGTCCGCCAGGGAATCGTATTCGATGCCAAACCGGCTGGTGCTTTTGGTGGCCCGGGCCACGCGTCCGTCCACGGCGTCGAAAAAAGCCCCCACGATAATGGCGATGGCGGCCCTCATGAATTCGCCCTTGATGGAGGCGGCAACGGAGTAAAACCCGCAAAACAGGTTCATGGTGGTGAAAAGATTGGGCAGGATAAACACGCCCTTGTGCAAATCGGGCTTTTTAAGGCGCTTTTTCCTCCTCATGGCAGTTCCCCTATTACCGTTGTGCCGGCGCGGACACGTTCGCCTGTCCGGACACGGAGAATGGCGTTTTGAGGCAAATACACATCAAGACGGGAGCCAAAACAAATCATTCCATACCTGGCGCCCTTTTCAACACGGTCGCCCGGTTTGAGACCGCACAAAATCCGGCGGGCCACCAGTCCCGCGATCTGGACATAGCAGACCTGCCCCTTGCCGTGTACATCAACGGTGACCGCGTTCTGCTCGTTTTCCTCAGAGGCTTTGTCGAGGTCCGCCCGAAAGAACTGGCCGGGATTATAGTCAATGTTTGCCACAGTTCCGGAAACAGGATTCCGGTTGACGTGGACGTTAAAGACCGACATGAAGATGCTGACCTTGATACAGGGGCCGGAGACATACCGCCCCCCCTGGACAGGTCCGGCGAACACGACGCGCCCGTCCGCAGGCGAGACCACGCAGTCAGGCGCCCCGGGCACCACCCGCTCGGGGTCGCGAAAAAAAAAGGCGACAAAGACGGTCGCGCACAAGAGGAGAAACGCCGGAAGCGCCAAGCCCGCTAAGGCGCACACCAAGGTCGCGAAAGCCAAGGCCGCGAGATACGGAATCCCGGCTTTGGCGATGGGGAACGCCGCGGTTCCGGGCGCGTCCGGAAAGTTGTGGGAATAATTCATTCCATGTCCTTGAAGGCCGTTTACAGGTTTTCTGTCACAGCGGCCCGGCGCGGACGGCAGGCCCGTCCCTTTAGGGCAACCAGGCATTTCCTCCTTCCCGGCCGCCCTTGATAAATCACCCCGCTTGACGGCCATTATTAAAAGATTTAGCGCGGGGTGTCAATAAAAACAGGAGCCGCGGCGCGTGGTTTCCTGTCCCAAAACCCCCCGCCGCGCCGTCCTCCCGTGCTTGCGCCCCTTCCGCCCGCAAAGCCTTTCCCGCAAATTCCCGCTGTCTTTTTTTCAGGTTGCCTATCCCCCCCGGCTTCTGCTATCTGTTGCCGCGTGGCGTAGCGGGCGCGCCCCGAACGCCCCGCGCGGACTTTCACGGGCGGACCGGCCCGAAGGCGTGGTCCGCCCGTGGTTTATCAATCCCCCCGACAATAAAGAGGAGGTGTCCCTATGACCCCGGTTCAACTGGAAGAAGCGTATGCCTTCGAGGACGTGCTCATTGTCCCCGCGTATTCCGCCGTGGTCCCCAAGGACGTGGATGTCCGCACCCGCCTTACCCGGAACATCTCTCTCAACATACCCATCGTGAGCGCGGCCATGGACACCGTGACCGAGGCGGAAACCGCTATCAGTCTGGCGCGCGAAGGAGGTCTTGGATTCATCCACCGCAACAACACCATCGAGCAGCAGGTCCTTGAGGTGGACAAGGTCAAAAAGAGCGAAAGCGGCATGATTGTTGACCCCGTGACCATCCGTCCTGACCAGCGGGTCCATGAGGTCCTGAACCTCATGCGCGACTACCGCATCTCAGGCGTTCCGGTCACCGAGGGCGACAAACTTGTCGGCATCGTCACCAACCGCGACCTCCGCTTCGAGACCAACCTGGAGCGCCCGGTGCGCGATGTCATGACCAGGAAGGAACTCGTGACCGTCCCCGAAGGAACCACCCTCGAGGACGCCAAAATGATTTTACACGAGCACCGGATTGAAAAACTCCTCGTGACCGACCAAAGCACCGGCAAACTAATGGGCCTTATCACCATCAAGGATATCGAGAAAATTAAAAAATACCCCCTGGCCTGCAAGGACGCCAAGGGAAGGCTCCGCTGCGGCGCCGCCCTGGGAGTAGGCCCGGAAATGACGGACAGGGCCAAGGCGCTCATGGCCGCGGGCGCCGACGTGCTCCTGATTGACTCCTCCCACGGACACACCGAAAATGTTCTCAAGGCAGTGGAAACACTCAAAGGAAACCTTCCGGGAATCGAGCTGGTGGCGGGCAACGTGGTGACTGCGGAAGGCGCGCGCGATCTCATTTCCGCGGGAGTGGACGCGGTCAAGGTGGGCATCGGCCCCGGCTCCATCTGCACCACCCGCATCGTCGCGGGCGCGGGTGTGCCCCAGGTCACGGCCATCATGAGCTGCCGCGAAACCTGCGACGCCTTGGGCGTGCCCCTCATCGCCGACGGCGGGATCAAGTTCTCCGGCGATATCACCAAGGCCATTGGAGCGGGAGCCAACTCCGTCATGCTGGGCGGGCTTTTCGCGGGTACCGAGGAAAGCCCCGGCGAGATGATTATCTTCCAGGGAAGGAGCTACAAGGTCTATCGGGGCATGGGTTCCCTGGAGGCCATGCGGGCCGGAAGCAAGGACCGCTACCACCAGGAGGACGCGGACGATCCCGAAAAGCTCGTGCCCGAGGGCATCGTGGGCCGGGTTCCGTACCGGGGCACTCTTGCGGGCAACATCCACCAGCTTGTGGGCGGTCTCAAGTCGGGAATGGGCTACGCGGGATGCCGAACCATTGAAGATCTGCGGACAAAGGCGCGGTTTTGCAAAATCACCGCCGCCGGGCTCAAGGAAAGCCACGTCCACGATGTCATCATAACCAAGGAGGCCCCTAACTACCGCCTGGATTGATCCCCCGGAGCACGGGATACGGCGCCCAGCCTTGCCCGGGTGAGATTCCATCCAAGGAGGCTTTGGGCTTAATGAGGCAGTCTCCTTGTCTTCTCCCCCGGGAACGGGCCTTCCGGCCCGCCCCCGGAGTCTTCCCGTCCTACAGCCCCATAAACCGGGACGCAATAATCTTCATAATCTCGTTCGTGCCCGCGAATATCGAAAGGATCCGCACGTCGCGGAACGCCCGGGCCAGCCTGTACTCTTCCAGCATCGCCGGCATCCCCACCAGATCAATGGCGCGGTCCACCAGCTTTTTCACCATGTCCGTGGTCCAGTACTTGGCCATGGAAACCTCGACCACCACGTTATGCTTCTCAATATGCTCCGCGATGAGCTTGTCCGTAAACGCCCGGCCCAGCTTCACCTCGGTCATCATCTCAACCAGGGCAAACTGGGTCGCCTGGTTTTTGGAAAGGGGCTTCCCGTTGACTTTCGTGTTCTTGCAGTAGTCAATGAGATACTCCATGAGGAGCTCGGCGCTGGCGACCGCGCCCATGGCGCACACAAGGCGCTCCTGCTGGAGCTTCTGCATGAGAATGATGAACCCCCCGCCCTTCATCCCCAAAAGGTTCTCCTTGGGAATCCGACAGTTGGAGAAGAACAGCTCCGCCGTATCCTGGCTGTGGAAACCCATCTTCTCAAGGTGTCGCCCGCTCTTGAACCCCGGGGTGCCGCCCTCGACAATGTAGAGGCTGATGGACTTGTGGGGGTCAGCCACCGCCGGGTCCTTGGCCGCCACCACGCACAGGTTGGTGTTGATACCGTTCGAGATGAAGGTCTTGGCGCCGTTTAATACGATGCTGTCGCCTTCCTCCACCGCGGTGGTGATCATGCTCGATAGGTCCGACCCGGTGCCCGGCTCGGTCATGGCCACCGAGGTGATGATTTCCCCGGACACGCAGCCGGGGAGGTATTTCTTCTTCTGCTCCTCGGTGCCAAAGGACTCGATGTAGGGCACCACGATGTCGGAGTGCAGGCTCACGCTGAGTCCGGAATGGTGGGTGCGGGCCACTTCCTCGCTTACGATGACCGAGTAAAGGAAGTCCAGTCCGTGTCCGCCGTACTCTTTGGGGGTGGCGGTGCAAAGGAACCCGGCTTCGCCCATCTTGCGCCAGATTTCCTTGGGCACGATGTGGTCCTTTTCCCACTGGTCCACATGCGGAGTGACTTCCTTTGCCAGAAATTCACGCAGCCGCGCGCGGAACCGGTTGTGCTCCTCGGTGTAATTAAGAATGTTCATGCCGCCTTTCTCCTTTGTGTCATGCGGGATAACGCTTTAGACAATCTGTTGCCGATTCGGAAACAGTCCGGTGCCAAGTGCTGGAAGCCCGTCCGGCGGCTAGCCGTCCGCCGGGGGCCGTGGTTCTGTCCTCGTGGCGCGTTTTTCCGGCGAGCATCCTGCCAAGGAGGAGCGAAAGCCCCATGATGGAAAGCGAGGGCGGCACCCCCAAAGACTCCGGAAACACAGAGCCGTCGCACACAAAAAGGTTTTCGCGGCCCGCCCTGAGCCGGAAGTCCGCCGCGGTTCCCGCAGGGACTGTGCCTCCCGGATGCCCGCCGATGCTTTGCCCGACCGCCATGGCGGTTTTGGGGACTCCCGCGCGGGCGAGAATCTCCATGGCAAGGTCCGTGCCCCGTTTCATGCGCGCCCGGTCCCGCGCCGACTTGGGCTTGCTGAGACTTCCGTCGGCGAACACGCGGCCTTCATGGGAATCCGCGACCTTGACGAACAGCCCCATGGCCCTTGTGCTTTGAAGAGCGCGGCCCAGATTGTGCCGGGCCACATTGGCCCGTAAAAAGGATGTGAGAAGCGCGTTTTGGGCCGAGACATTGCCGATGATAAAGCCCTCGGTCTGTGCAAGATCCTCGATGGCGTGGGTGAAGCTCATCTCCCCCCAGGCCCCGGGATACTCTTTGCCCGCGTGCCCCACCACGATGTTCATGGGGTCTATGTAAAAATTCTCCCCCACGCCGGAAACGCCGGAACGCAGCAGAATGGCGGGAGTGCCCACGCCTCCGGCGGCGAGAACCACCATGTCCGCCCGGTATTCCTCCCCGCGCGCGGTAACCACGCCGACAGCCCTGTCTTTCTCAAACAAAACCCTTTCCACACGGGTTTCAGTCAAAAGCTTTGCCCCGGCTTTGCACGCCTGGTCCACCATGTTCCGGGTGGTCCATTTGGCGCCCCTTGGGCAGCCCATCATGCAGGAGTCGCAGCCGGGCCTGCATTTATCCGGGGCGATGAATTTTTTTTGCGGCTCAAAGTGAAGTCCCAGCTTTTCCGCGGCACCGAGAACCCTGGGCAGGGCGCGGGCTTTTGCGAAAAAACGCGGAGGAAGCTCCCGCACGCCGATTTCCTCCGCAAGCTCGTGGAGCTCGGGCAGGAAATCAAGCCCCACCTGGGCGTAAACCCTTTCAGGAGGAAAGTACACGTTGCCGTTATAAACCACGGAGGAGCCGCCCACAGTGATGCCCCGGGCGATGTAGGCGCCTTCCCTGGAGCGGCAGACGATCCCCGCGCCTTCGAGGATGCGGGCGCCGCCGGGAAACCCCAGGGCGCGCTCGTGGCGGGCGCCGCGCTCAAGAATGAGCACCCTTTTTCCGGCGCGGGCGAGTTCCCGGGCCACAGGAGCGCCGCCCGGGCCGGAGCCTACGACGATGGCGTCATATCTTTGGCCTTTTTGGGTGTTTGACACGGCGCGCCTCCAGTAACAAGATATGCGGCTTTTCGCGCTTTAGGAAACCCGGCAGCGGTTATTTTGGATTAGGGGCCACAGTGGTTGTTGCATGCACCGGGTCAGGCCGACTGCCTGCCAATTGCCGGGATACCAAGGTCTTTGCATATTTTAACGGCCAACTGGTCGTTAATTTCTCCGTGTCTGGGAATCGCGGAGCGTGTGTTGAGCGTCGGATTCCACCACCACGAATGCCGCCCTCCTTCCCGAAGGAAATCGCAGCCAAGGTCTTTTAGATATCTAATCAGGTCTTTTCGTTTCACAGGGCTATCATTTTCTCTTCATAATCATTTCCTGCAATTGCAATTGCATCTTGTCGGTTGAATTCTATTGCCTCGCGCAAGGTTATTTTTAATGTCTCTAGTAGTTCTTCCTTCGTGGATTCCTGGCAGTTGACACCTGGTATCTCAACGATCCACCCAATCCACCCTTCAGGACATTTTTTTATAACTGCGGTATATTCGTTTGCCATTTTTTTAATCCCTGTTTGACCCGGTGTTGAAACCCCAGGCTATCTTAAAGACCTTGCCGCACCGCGGCTGCTCAAGGAATAATGCCCTGTTTTAAGAAAATACGTTTCCAACCCTGTC
>JAGVGH010000126.1 GCA_020057225.1 Desulfobacterales bacterium
CCACCCGACCTACATCTGGATTCCCGCCTGCGCGGGAATGACGCACAGGCGCAAGTTCCGCTACAGGCGGAAACGGTATCCCTATTTTGCAATTACCTCGCAGGAAAACCAGGAGAACCACCTGCTGACAGACATTTGAGGCTTGTTCCGGAGGACAGATTTCAGACCGTTGAATGAATAATACCCGCTTGCGCGCGGCGCATCCTTTGAAGGCCGGTGCCCCCCCTCATCCCCCCTCCCCCAAAAGCCGGTCCAGTATAATAGACGCCGCGGAACGCACCGACAAATGATTGTACTCCCCAACACCCCGCACCGGCGCGAGCGCCGCGTCCGCCCGGCCAAACACCTCTTCCGCAAGTCCCCAGGCCGTGCCAAACACCAGCAGCACCGGACTCCCGGTCCGCACAATGTCCCTTAACTCCCCATACCCCATGGCTCCGGCCCGCGCGGCCGCCCCTGTGGCCGCGACAAACGGGCGCTCCCCGGCGTCCCTGGCAACATCCCCAAGGGCCGCGTCCAGGTCCGCGCACACCGTCACAAGCTCAAGCGCCTTTTTCCTGGAGGGATTGGACTCCCCGCCCCGCCCTGTTGTCCAGTGCGCCACAATGCGCCGGCACAAAACAGCCTGGTTCTCCAGCGGAGTCGCCACATAAAGCCGCCGGACCCCGTAGGTGGCCCCGGCCCGCGCCATGTCGTGCAGGTCAAGGTTCGTCACCGCCGACGCGATGGTCTCACCCGCGCGGCCCTTTACAGGATGGTGCAGCAGGCAAAGGTACAGCCTGGGATTCAAGAATTTCCCCCAATGTGTCGCGCCAGCGCACAAGCGCGCGCGCGTCCGCTTTGTCAAGCGGCGCGTCCAGAAGCAGGTCCGGCCTTCTCAAAAACGTCCGCGCCAGTTTCGCCTCCCGCCGCCACCTGGCAATCAGCGCGTGGTTCCCGTCCCAAAGCACATCCGGCGCCTCCATGCCCTCAAAGTCCCGGGGCCGGGTGTAGTGGGCGTGCTCCAGAAGCCCGTCCTCAAAGGACTCGTCCTCCGCGGAGCCTCCCTTCCCCAGCACCCCCGGAACCAGGCGCGCCACCGCGTCCATGACCACCATGGCTGCGGGCTCTCCCCCTGTGAGCACAAAATCCCCCACGGAAAGCTCGAGGTCCACGCAGGTCTCGATGACGCGCTCATCCACGCCCTCGTAGCGTCCGCACACAAGGATGAGGCCCTCTTCCCGCGCAAGCTCCCGGGCGGCTTTCTGGTTGAACGTTAATCCCTGGGGACTCAAGAGCGCCACCAGGGAACCCGGCTCCTCCTCCCGCGCCTGCCGGATGCTTGCGGCCAGCGGCTCCGGCTTCATCACCATGCCGCACCCTCCCCCAAAGGGCCTGTCGTCCACCGTGCGGTGGGGGCCCAGGGCGTGCGCGCGGATATCCAGCGCCCTGGCCGCAAGAATCCCTTTGGCAATAGCCTTGCCCAGAACGCTTGCGGCGAAAAACGCGGGGAACATTTCCGGAAACAGGGTAAGGATGGTGAACCGCACGCCTACAGTCCCTCGGGAAGGTCCACGACCATGGCGCGGGTTTCGAGGTTGATGTCAAGGACGACCCAGTCCAGGGCGGGAACAAGGGTTTCCTTGCCGGCGCCGTCCTGGACAACGTACACGTCGTTGGCGCCTGTGGGGATGATGGAGACGAGGGCGCCCAACGGCGCGCCCTCGCGGGTTGTGACGGAGAGTCCGATGAGGTCCACCCAGTAGTATTCCCCCGGGCCGGCCGGGGGAAGGTCTTTTCTGCGGATCAAAAGCGCGCGGCCCTGAAGCGCCTGGGCCGCGTTCCGGTCGAAAATCCCCTCGATGCCCAACAGAAGCGCGGCCCCGTGGGGAGCGGAAGAGGTTACGCGCACGCGCCGGACGCCGCTTTTTTCCTTGAGCCACAGGGTCTTGCCGGGCGCAAGAAGCCCCGGGCCGCCGGCGTGGGACTGCACGCGCACAAGTCCTTTCACGCCGTGGGCGCCGGTAACAGTGCCAATCTCCACAAACGCCTGGGGGTCCATCCGCTATTCGATGATCTCAAGAACTGAACGTTTTTTGACCTTGGCGGAGGCCGCCGCCAGAATGACCCGCATGGCCCGCGCGGTCCTCCCCTGCCTGCCGATGACTTTCCCCAGATCCTCCTTGGCCACCTTGAGTTCGATTACGGAGGTCTGTTCCCCCTCGACCTCCGAAACCTCCACCTGCTCCGGATGGTCCACCAGCGCCTCGGCAACGTATTTAATCAGGTCCTTCAACATTTCCGTCCTCCTTACCCGCATTGCCCGGCCGCCCTGTGCCGGTTCCTGTTTCGCTGGGATTTTGGGCAGTACACTAACCGGAACATACGAAGGATGATAGACCCCGACACGTTTCCTTTGGCTGAGTCATCCGCCGCGGGCGCGCCTCCCGGCGCCTTTTCCCGAAAAAACCGCCAGGCCCGGAAACCCGTTAGGCCGCGGGCCGGGCGGGAGCCTCCCTGTACATGCCCTCTTTCCTGAGAAGGCTGCGAACCGTGGCCGTGGGAACCGCGCCCTTGTCCATCCAGTGCCGCACGCGCTCTGACTTGAGCGTCACCGCCGCCGGATTTTTTCCGGGATCGTAAGTGCCCACGATCTCAATGAATCTTCCGTCGCGCGGGCTGTCGTTGTCAGCCACCACCACGCGGTAAAACGGTTTTCCCTTAGCCCCGTGCCTCGCCAGTCTGATTTTAACCGCCATTCCCCTTGGTCTCCTCGTTTACATTCCGAACATGCCGCGGCCTATTCCGCGCATGCCGCCCTTGGTCAACTGCTTCATCATCTTGAGCGCCTGGGCGTAGTTTTTAAGCAGCCGGTTCACGTCCTGCACGGACGTGCCGGAACCTTTGGCGATGCGTTTTCTCCGGCTTCCGTTGACAAGGGTGTGGTCTCTTCTCTCCGCCGGAGTCATCGAAGTGATGATGGCCTCCACATGGGCAAGCTCTTTCTCGTCCACCTTGAGGCCCTTCAGGGCCTTTTGCTGGCCGAATCCCGGAATAAGGGACAAAAGCTGCTCGAGTCCGCCCATTTTTTTAATCTGCTTCATCTGGTCCCGGAAATCGTCGAGGGTAAACTCGCTTTTCCGGAGCTTTCTCTCAAGCTCGACGGCCTGTTTCTCGTCAAAGGCGGACTGGGCTTTTTCAATAAGGGTGAGAACATCGCCCATGCCCAGTATCCGGCTCGCCATGCGGTCCGGATGAAACGGCTCGAACGCGTTGGATTTTTCGCCGGTGCCGATGTACTTGATGGGCTTGCCGGTGATTTCGCGTATGGAGAGGGCCGCGCCGCCCCGGGCGTCGCCGTCCATTTTGGTGAGGATGACGCCGCCGAGGCTTAGGGCTGCGTTGAACGCGGCGGCTATGTTCACGGCGTCCTGGCCGGTCATGGCGTCCGCCACCAGGAGGATGTCCTGGGGCGCCACGGCGGTCTGGATGCCCACCAGCTCGGCCATGAGCTGGTCGTCAATGTGCAGGCGGCCCGCGGTGTCCAGAATCACGGTGTCCAGTCCCTGTTTGAGGGCGGCGGCCCGGGCCTCCTGGGCGGTCTTTGCCGGGGGCGTGGCCGGGTCCGTGGGGTGGACGGGCACGGAAAGCTCTTTGCCGATTTTGGCAAGCTGCCCGATGGCCGCGGGCCGGTACACGTCCAGGGAGCAGAGATAGGGTTTCCGCCCCAGGGAGCGCAAATGAACAGCCAGTTTGCCCGCGGTGGTCGTCTTGCCCGAGCCTTGGAGTCCGGCGAGCATGATGATGGCGGGAACAGAGCTTCCCAGCCGCACCTCCTCATGCTTGGCGCCCATGAGGATTTTAAGCTCGTCATGGACAATCTTGACCACCTGCTGGCCCGGTGTGAGGCTTTGGAGCACCTCCTGTCCCACGGCCCGCTCCCGGACCCTGGAGACAAACGCCTTGACCACCTTGTAATGCACGTCCGCCTCAAGGAGCGCCATGCGCACCTCTTTGAGTCCGTCCTCGATGTTGGACTCGGAAAGGCGGCCCTGGCCCTTGAGCTTTTTAAAGACTCCGGCAAGACGGTCGTTCAGGTTTTCAAACATGGAAGGCCCCTGGTCGGCGGCGCTGAGCGCGGCTTTAAAAACACAGGCGCGGCAGGACGGTGATTGTCCCGTCGTGACAAATCCGCAAATTGTTGATATTAGATAGAGGCGAAGGTTCTGTCAAGGACTATTCATCAAAGGCGGGCGCCAAAACCACCCGGAAAAATCAAAAGACGCGAATCAACAGCCAAACGGGATTTCCCTGGACTAACAAAACGAAAATACATCAAAACGGCGGCCCATGCAAACCCAACCCACACGGCAAAGCATTCTCGATTTCTCCCACGGCGAACTCTGCCGGTGGATGGAGGCGCACGGACAAACCCGCTACCGCGCCGGGCAAATCCTCCGCTGGATTTACCACAGACAGGCCAACAGCTTCGGGGAAATGACCGATGTGGGAAAAGCCCTGCGCGCGCTTTTGTCGGAACACTTCACCATCCCCCGGCAGGCTGTGGAAAAAGAGACGGCAAGCGCGGACGGCACGGTCAAGTTTCTGGCCCGGCTCGCGGACGGCGAGGCGGCGGAAAGCGTTCTCATCCCGGAGCGCGGCCACCTGACCCTGTGCGTGTCCACCCAGGTGGGCTGCGCCATGGGCTGCGCCTTTTGCCGCACCGGGTCCGGCGGTCTTGTCCGGAACCTCACGCCCGGGGAAATTCTGGCCCAGGTCCGGGACGCGCGCCTTAAGGCCACCGAAGAGGCGCCTCTAACCAATCTCGTGTTCATGGGCATGGGCGAGCCCCTGGCAAATTACGACAACCTGGTCCGCGCCCTTGCCGTCATCACCTCGGCGGACCACGGGCTTGCCTTTGCCGGCCGGCGGGTGACAGTCTCCACCTCGGGCCTGGTCCCTCAAATCGCGGAGCTGGGACAGGACACCCAGGCAAGCCTTGCGGTGAGTCTCAACGCCACCACTGACGAGGTCCGTGACGCTGTCATGCCGGTAAACAGAAAATGGAACATCCAGGCGCTGCTTCATGCCTGCCGCGCGTTTCCCTTAAAGAGCGGAAGACGGATAACGTTCGAGTACGTGCTGCTCAAGGGGGTGAACGACAGCGAGGCGGACGCGCGCAGGCTTGCGCGGCTTTTGGCGGGAATGCCGGCCAAGGTGAACCTCATCGCCTACAATCCGCATCCGGAAAGCCGGTTTGAACGGCCGGACCCGGAAACCGTGCTCCGTTTCCAGGCTGTTCTCATGGAAAAGCACTTCACCGCGGTGGTGCGCAAAAGCAAGGGGGACGATATTTTGGCGGCCTGCGGACAGTTGCGGGCGGACAGGGCTTAACGTCTCTGTCCGGCAACCGCCTCCAGAATGTAGAGCGTGTCGGCGGGTGTAAGGGCAAGGTCGCCGTCCGCGTCCCGGGTCCCTCCAAGGTATCCCGCCCCTGGCGCGGCTCCCGGGCCTCCGGCCATCACACGGGCCGCAAGCACCGCGTCCTCCAGCGTCACCGCGCAGTCGCCGCTCACGTCCCCGGGCATGCCCGCCACACAGTTCCGCGCGGCCATGGACAAGCGGTTGCCTTCGGGGTCATAGGAATACACCGCCTCAAACCCGTTGCCATACCGCACGGATGTAAGACGGCCCGAGGCGTCGTGGCCATAGGTGACGGTGTGGCAACGTCCGGCAACCGGAACAATGATAAGGGCCAGGATTGCCCAGGCCGAAAACGTTGAAAGGCGGTTGCCCATGGGATTATTCCGCCGGGAGTGTCTTGACGGTCTTGGCGTACACAAACTCCGGGTCCAGATCCGCCCCGCAGTCCCATTCCACAGTGTCGAAGGCGACGCGCGCCCGCTTGAACGCCTCCGGGTCCCGGACTCCGCGGAAGACGCCAAAATCCAAAAACTCCTCCATGTTCAAAGTACCGCGCGCGCCATTGCCGAAAAGGATGGAGGGCACATATCCTCCGCAGGGTGTGACCTCCTTGACCGCTGGCGCCATTGTTCTGCTCCTTATTGAAGAGGTTTAGATCTTATCCATAAATAATCTTATTGCAAGGGATTCACCTGTTCGGGCGCACGCCGTGCGCCCCTACGGCAATGGAACCCGAGCCATCGAAGCGCCCAGTGGTAAGCGATAACGGCCGTCACATAGCCGTAGGGGCGCACGGCGTGCGCCCGCGATGAAAAAGTGCCCCTAAAATCCTCCTCAGCAGTATTTAGGGATAAGCACTTAAGTCATTACCCCAGGGTAAACACGCATGTGGCCTGGCCAAAGCGCACCTTTTGCCCGGTTTTCACCGCCACATCCCGGCTCGCCCCGGAAAACCCCCGGATGGTCCGCAAAAACCACAGACCTTTAAGCGGATCATGGTAGAACGCCGCAAGGAAGCTGGGCGCCCCGTGAACCTGGATGGGCATGTTTTCCCCGGGTCCCATGGGAACGGGTCCCGGGGCAAGGATATAATGGTCCAGGGTGCGGTTGTGCAGGCGCGTGAGCCGGACAGCCAAAACGCGCCCGCCGTCCGTGAAGATGTCCACCCGCATGTCAAGGATGCCCGCGATGCCAAGCTGCTGGCCGCTGGCCACCGGTGTTTCCTCGTTTTTTTTGAGCCGTTGGCCGTCCAGGAAGGTCCCGTTGTTGCTCATGTCGCAGGCAAAGATCCGGTTGTCTTTCACAGAAAGACGGCAGTGGCTGCGGCTTACCTTGACATTGGCGTGCTCGTTCTGGTCCTCGGGATACAGATAGGCCGGAACGTGGTTGGCGCCGCGCTTGCGGCCCAAAAGCAGGGTCGCGCCGCACACGATGTTGTAGGTGAAACCGTTATGGCAGGTGACCGTGGCCTTGGGCGCGGTTTCCGGCGACAGGGCCTGCAGGGCGGCAAGCACGTCCTTCTCCAGGCCGCATTCCGAGGGCTGAACCGAGGCGTCCGGGAAAAACCTGGAGGCCTCTGCCCTGCGCTCCAAATCCAGGGCGAGCGCGATGGGCGCCCATCTGTCCTCCTGGGGTTCCCGCTCCTCCCGTCTTCCCCTCCTGAGCTGGGGCAGGGCGTCCTCCATGTCCACGATAAGAGGCCCCTTGGCGGAGATGTTGACGTTCACGTTCCGCATGCCGTCGTCCCGGGGCGCCACGGTGACAGGCGCGCTGCCCTTAAGGTAAAAGGCGGTCCCGTCCGCGAGGTTTCCCTCGATGGACAAGGCGAGCATGTCTTTGCCCACAGTTTTGGGCAGAAAGCCGGAAACCCTTACAGGCACGGGTTGTTGCGGCATCAGAGGGGGGCCTGCGCGCTCGGAAAGGGTGTTTTCGATGAGTTTTCCCGAGACACGCACGGTCACGTCCCCGATCACGGAGCCGGTGAGGTTGGTCAAGGCAATCTCGATGAAATCCAGGGAGTTGTCCCGGTAGGTTTTGCCCGCGTTGACATGGGCGGCAAGGGGGAGGGCCTCCTCGACAGGCGCGGGATATGCCTGGGACTCGGCAGTGGCAAGCCCCCAGGCCGCGGGGGCGGCCTCCTCTTCCCGAAGCGGAGAGCCGCAGTGGCCGCAGAGCTTGAACCGTTGCGGATTGTGCATGCCGCACTTTGGGCACGCAACAGGAGGTTTGGACCTGGGTGTTTTGGAGGCGGACTTTTTCGGCTCGGAAAGGGGCGCGTCGCACCAGGGGCAAAACCCGTCGCTTCCTCCCACAGGTTTTCCGCACGCGGGACAGGGCGCCCCCTCCGCCGCCGCCCGCGCCAAAGCCCCCATGGGCGCGG
>JAGVGH010000184.1 GCA_020057225.1 Desulfobacterales bacterium
GGCGCTCCGATGGCTCGGGTTCCATTGCCGTAGGGGCGCACGGCGTGCGCCCGAACAGGTGAATCCCTTGCAATAAGATTATTTATGGATAAGCTCTTAGAGTTTTGCAATTACCTCATTATTCTGAGTCCTGAGTCCTGAGTCCTGACTCCTGACTCCTGAGTCCTGACTCCTGACTCCTAACTTCTATCTTCTAACCTCAACCCCGGCCCGCCCAAGGGAAAACCCATGCGCGCCCTTTGTGCTGCCCTTCTCGCCGCCTTAATCCTCCTCGCCCCGTCCCCGGGACTGGCCGGGTGGGTCTCCCATCCTTCCGGATACTCCATCCTTCTCCCGGACAACTGGGTCCCCATCCCCGAACCCGTTGTCAAAGCCATGCGCGACCAGGTGCTGCGCGAGGCGCCCGGACTGGAAATCGCCAACTACAGCCACGGCTACAAACCCGGCGAATCCCCCCAGTGGTTCGCCTACCCCTACATCCTTGTCGCCGTAAACACCGGCGTCCTCCTTCCCATGGACAACCTGGCCCTTCTGGAAACCCTGCCCCTGGACGCCAAGGCGCAAAAACTCCGCGAAACCCTGAAAACCGCCCTTGCCGGAGTGGTCATCGAAAACCTCCATTACGAGGCCCAGGCCGGCCTCCTTTGGACGACCATGGAGTCCACTGTGGCGGGACTCGGTCCGGTCTCCGCCCTTATAGGAATCATCCCCACCGCCACAGGCTTCCTCCAAGTGGAATGCTACGCGCGAAGCGATGCATTCGAAAAACTCCGCCCGGCTTTCCGGCAGGCTGTTTGGACCCTTCGCCTTGAAAAAGGCGCCGTGCGTTCCGCCTGGACGCGCGCATGGCAGCGGGCTGCCCTGGCGGGCGCTGTTCTGGCTGTTTTCGCCGCCGCCTTGGCGGCATCGCTAAAAAAGCGGCGCCGGGACAAAAAGGAGACCCTCCTGTGACACCCGGAAAATCCGCCGGAGGCCCCGAAAACAGCCCCGGACTTTTTTTCACAGCCTGCGGCGCGCGGTTCCGCCTTGTCACCGACTGTTCCCGGGTGCTGGAGGAGGCCCGCGCGCGGCTTTCCACCTGGGAAAACAGCCTGGAAGCGCCCCCGGATTTCAGCCTGTTTCTCGCTGTCCGGGGCGGCGCCCTGGAACGGGAAAGCGGTTCTGTGTTTTTTCTGGAGACTCCCCGCCACGCCACCTTGTATGTTTCCGAAGACGGCGAAGCGGGCTTTGACCCGGCGGCGCGCAGGGCCATGGGAAGGGTGGCGCCCGCCAAGGCGTCCGTGCATGAAACCGGGGACTCGCTGGTGCTTCAGCTTGTCCTTCGCGCCCTGGCCGAAAAAGGAACGCTGCCCCTGGACGCCTTCCCCGCGGTCGTAAACGGCAAGGCCCTGCTGCTTTGCGGGGGAGACGCCGGAGACAGGGCGCGGCTTGCCTTGGACCTGAAAAGCCCGGGCATGGAAGTTATCAGGTGCTCCGTCGTCTGTGTGTTTCCATACGGAGACACCCCCATGGCGGAAGGGCTTGGCGCGGAAGGCCGGGGCCGCGCTTTTCCCCTGGCCGCTCTCGTTTTTTTGGAGAACGCGCGCGAAACGGCCGCCCGGCCCGCTCCCCTGGATCCTGTGGAAATCAGGCCGCGCCTTGCCGCGTGTGTCCATTCCGTGGCCGACGCTCCTTTGGACGGGGCGCTTGAAAATCTTTTAGGGAGGATTGTCCGGCTTCCCTGTTTTTCCGCTCCGTCCGGCGCGCTGTCCGGGGAACCGCTCCGGGAACTCTTTGGCCGGACGGGCGCGTTTGCCGCGGAGGACTTATATGGAACACGGGGAAATCCTGGGCTGGCTTAAGGAGGAGAACCCGGCAGGGCTTGGGGAAGTCTTCCGCCGGGCGGACCACATCCGGCGGGAGCGGCACGGGGACGCGGTGCATTTGCGCGGGCTGGCGGGGCAGTATCTCTGACAAGAAACCCGCGGGCAAGCGACCTATACCGCGTCTTTTCCATCCAGAAGGCGCCCGTGGAACCCGAGATAGTCCCGGGCCTGGGCGTGGCCCATGAAGCGCCGGAGCACCTTGGGGTCCGCCTCCAACATGTTGACCACCAAAAGGCCGTCCAGGGCGTTGCCAAAGGCGCAGTCCACGTTAAAGCCCAATATGCTCCCGCCCATGCGCAAGTAATGTTTGAGCAGCACCGGCACGTCCCTGTTTCCGGGCTCCAGATCCCGGACCAGCTCGGCCAGTGCCCCGATGGTTTCAACCGAGGAAAGGTCTTTCACCAGCTCCGCGCCGTGCCTGCGTTTAAACCGGGGCGGCGACTTGGGGGTTACGAACCCTGCCAGCCGGGTATCCATGCGGCGCCTGGAGAGGTATTCCACCATGTAGCGGCGGGAGACCCCGTTGTATTCCGCGCTGATGCTCACAGGGCCGTAAAGCGTAGTGTAGCGTGGGTTTTGAGCGAGAAAGGCGCCGATTCCCTTCCAGAGTGAAAGAAGCGCCGAGTAGCGTTTCTGGTAGGGAGGGTAGATAAAAGACCGGCCCAGTTCCAGGGCAGGGCCTATGTGGCGGAACAGCGCCGGGTCCATGTCAAACAAGGTGTTGGTGTACAGCCCGTGGACGCCAAAGCGGGGCAAAAGCACATCGGTGAGTCCCATCCGGTAGGCCCCGGCGATCTCCCGGTTCCCCTTGTGCCAAAGAATCAGATGCTGGTAGGTGTTGTCGAAAAGGTCAAGGTCCGTGTCCTTGCCGGTCCCTTCCCCTTCCAGGCGGAACGTGGTCTCCCGCTGCCTTCCGATGGCCTGCAAAAGCCGCGGGATTTGAAACGCCTCGGCCCGGACAACCATAAAGTCGGAATTTTCGGTCAGCACCCGGCCAGGATCCAGAGCCGCGATTTCCTTGGCAAGAGGCTCGGGAGCGGGGGGCATGGCGGGAAGCCCAAGGGGCTTTGGCCGCGCCTCCGCGGGCCGGGCCGGGGGCCTGTAACGCAGACTGTAGGCGCGGAGGCGCAGGTAGGCGACCATCTCCTCGTCCCGTTTGAAATCCCTCAGACGGGAATAAGGTATCGGACTTCCGACCACCACTCCCACCTTGCGGGGACCTTTGCGCACGGTCTCACGGCATAAAAGCGCCGTTCTCAAAAACGGATGCACAAGGCCCGCGGCCTGAAAAAGGCCGCTGTTCCGCCCCGCGAAATACACAGGCAAAACCGCGGCGCCCGCCGCCCTGACAAGACGCGCGGCCTGGAGTGTCCAGGGGCGGTCCACGACTTTTCGAAGGCGAAGGTCGAGGCTTGAAACCTCTCCCGCGGGAAACATCAAGAGGCATCCGCCCTGTTTCAGCCAGCGAAGCCCCTGCCTGATTCCGGCAAGGCTTCTGGTTTTTGCCCCGGGCCCGCCAAAGGGGTCCACATAGAGGAACATATCCTCAAGGGCTGTGACCTGGCTTAGGATGTAATTGACAAAAATTTTCACATCCGGGCGCGCGCGCAAGAGAACCGAGGCGAGAACCAGGCCGTCCAATCCGCCCAGGGGATGATTGGCCACGACAACAAGGGGGCCGGTTGCGGGAATTCTGTCAACCGCCTCCTGTCCCGGACCGCATTCCACCCCCAGAAGGTTCAGCGTGGCCTCCAGAAACGCCTGGGCAGGCGGAAGGCCGCTTTGTCTGGCGGCCTCTTCCGCCCGGGCGGACAGGAGGCTGGCTTTGCGGATGCCGAGCAGCCTTTCAAGGCCGGGGCGGACAGCTTTAAAGGCCAGGGAGATTATTGGGTCTCCGGAAGGTTCAGGGAGCTGGAACGTTCGGTTTCCTTTGGTCTGCGGCATGTGGCTGTCTCCTTGAGTCCGATTTGGGAGAGGACGGAACGCGACAGCGTTCTTCCCGTGAATTGGCGCAGAGTGGACCCGTAAGGCGTGGAGGGAATTAGTGTGGAGTTAGATTTTCTTTAAAAACAGAGGGAGTTCAGGCAGAGGCGCGCGTTTCCCCCGCCCGCACCTCTGGACCATGAAAAGCTACACCCGTGATCACCGTTCTTGACCATCTGTAAAAATTCCGCTAAGGTACGTTATTCCTAAACCGGCGGAGCCGGAAAGAAGGCTTTAGGGCTGGCGGTAAACGGCCCGTTGTTGCGGGCTGCGCCATTATCTCCGCAAAAAACGCGGATAATCCGGACATGGAATCGAATAACCTCCGGTTATCCAGCAGCCGGTGTTAGCCAAATGCATGAACGGATGCGCCCTTTCGAACACACAGTTCAGCATGGCTTTTTCCGGTCCGCGCCGGACGCCGGGCGCGCAGGTTCTGGCGTGCGTCCGTTTCCCTTGTCAACAATCCAACAAGAAACCCGCGCCATGAATACCACCCCGGACAAGTCCCCTCCCCAAATGACCGACATGTCCCCCCTTGCCGCCAGGGTCCGGGAATTTCTCGACGCCCGAAAAAACAAAACCCGCGTCTTTCCCGGCCCCTTCCCCAAACAGGAACTCGCCCGCCTCCACGGCTTTGCCGAGCGGCGAAAGGGCAAACCCGAGATGATTCTCGCCGAGGACGCCCGCGTGGAACTCGGGCATCCCCAGACGGTGTCCCGAAGCATCCTTCTTGTCTGTCAGCGGCCGGGGCTGGTCTCCCACGGACGGGTGTCCCTGGTGGGACCCGACCTCGCGGAAATCCCTCCGGGAACGCGCGCGGCCTTTGCCCAAATCGTGCTGGCGGAGGTTTTGGGGGATAATCCGCCGGACCCCTTTGATCTCGAAAACGCCCAGTACCTCATACACCGGCTTCCCGGATGGATGGCCCGCTCCGTGCCAGGCAGACTCTGGGTGCGCGCGGGCAAGGGAAGGGTGGCGGCGGGGCTCACCCTGGCCGTTGTCGGCTCCGCCCTGGTGTCAGCCCACGCGGACGATTTTCCGGCAATCAGCGCCTGCGAGGTGGTGTTTGTCACCTGGAACGCGGACGACGTGGAAGCGCTGGCGCCTCTTGCGGCGGACGCGGGGGTGCTGGCGGGACAGAACAAAAAGCTCGCCCTTTCCGCGGACGGGACCTACGAGTGCACAGACCTGGACTGCGACGACTGCGAGAACCAGCCGGTGTGCGACAATCTGAGGGATGTCGTGGTGCGCAGGAGAAAACTCTGAAAAGCAATGGCATGTCCCGTGCATATTTAAAAAGGAAAGGGAAGCGTGACAGAGGCAAGACGTGACAGAGGCTAATCCCGCCCGGAAGGTGTGTTGAAATAACTTTTAAGTCATGCGCGGGACGGGACGGGAAGGAATGACTTTTTGCCAAAGAGGTAATTGCATAATTGGTGCAGGTTGGGTTGCCCGGGGCCGCAAGCCCGGGATCACCAAAAATTTTTGAAATGATTCCGAGATGTTGGGTGAACATGCCCTTCGGACAGAACCAGCCGGCCTCCCTCAAATTTGCTGTTTCAATGAATGTTGCGATTAGCTCATGAGTTTTACAATTACCTCTAAAGAAAACGGCCAGAAAAACGGGCGGGAGGAGGAAAAACCCATCCTCGCGGTGTGCGGAAAAGGAGGCGTCGGCAAAACCGCCTTCTCCGCCCTCCTTGCCCGGGCGCTTCTTCTTGGCGGCAAAACGCCCCTGTTGCTGGTGGACGCGGACCCGGCGGGCGGGCTTGTCCCGGCCATTGGCGAAACCTTCCGGACCGGTCTCGCGGGGGTCCGGGAGCGGCTCATCCGGAGCGTCCGGGACGCGGACGGCGCGGTCCGGGACAGAATAGCGGGCAACCTGGACTACATGGTCATGGAGGCTTTGGAGGAGCGCAAGGGCTACGCGTTTCTGGCCATGGGCCGGGAGTCCCAAAAGGGCTGTTTTTGCCCGGCCAACAGCCTCTTGCGGGACGCCATCGAGCTTCTGGCGGCACCGTTCGCGACGGTTCTCATTGACGCCGAGGCCGGGCTTGAGCAGATAAGCCGGGAGGTTACGCGGAGGGTGACCCGGGTTCTCGCTGTTTCCGACGGTTCCAAGCGGGGCGCTGATACTGTCGCGCAAATTTTGGACATGATTGGCCCTGAACGGGTCGAGGTTGTGCTCAACCGGGCCGGAACAGGTCTGCCCGCTCCCCTGCCCCGGGGGCTTGCCTATTTGGCGGAAATCCCCGAGGATCCGGAGGTGAAGCGGCGGGACCAGGCGGGCATGTCCCTGTGGGGCCTGCCGGATGACAATCCCGCGCTGGAGGCGGCGCGCGCGGCCGCGCGCAGACTGGGGCTTTTGGAGGGGATAGGAGGTAGGAGGTAGAATAAAAAATCATGTTGTATTGTATTTTTTGTTATAACAGGTAATTGCAAAATGAGGCGTAGGTTGGGTGGTTCCGCGCGCGCCAAGGGGTTATGTTGTGTCAAAGGAGTCTTTCGCGCGCGGGTTCACCCAACACTTGGTATTCTATTAGAACCACCCAAATATAACAACATAAATGTCACTATGGA
>JAGVGH010000033.1 GCA_020057225.1 Desulfobacterales bacterium
CCGTTATCGCTTACCACTGGACGCTCCGATGGCTCGGGTTCCATTGCCGTAGGGGCGCACGGCGCGCGCCCGAACAGGGGAATCCCTTGCAATGAGATTATTTATGGATAAGCTCTTATGCATTTTATGCTATTAAACGGGTATTTTTCTGTATAGCAGCCGCAGCGCGGCAAACTTTTTCTGCCAACCTGGGGTTTCAACCCCAGGCACGGGGAGGCCTTTTATTCGATTCTCCAGGTCAAAGAAAACTCCATCTCCTTCGGGACAGCTTTTTCAGCCTGCCCTGCCGCGCGGGAAATCCGGCAAACCAAGGTGGAAAGGGTATCAAAAGGGGCAGGGCATGGCAACGCCTTTTTAGCGGCCTCCTGGCAAAGGTCCGGCGCGGGCGGCCCTCGGAGACACCGGCAACAACAAAGGGGCAAGAACCAGGGAATATGCTTCCCCGCTCTTGCCCCTTCCATTCCACAAGGACCATGATAGTGTCAGGTGAACCTGCGCTTCGCGCAGAACCATCCGGCCTGCGCCTAAACTCAACCCGGTGAATTAATAGAAGAGGTATTACTTCCCGGCGTCTTTTAGAATCACGGTGGCGTCCACCGCCACGGGCTTTCCGTTTTCCACCACAAGGGGATTGATATCCACCTCGGACAAACCGTCAAAGGCCGCGCCCGCCCTTGAAAGCGCCACAAGAATATCCGCCAGGGCCTCCCGGTCGAGCGGAGGCGCCCCGCGCAGACCGTTCAGGATTTTCCAGCCTCTGAGCCTCCCAATAAGGGCAAGCGCCTCGGTCCTGTCCAGAGGCGCCACGGCAAAAGCCGAATCCTCCAAGGCCTCGGCGAACACGCCGCCCAGTCCAAGCATGACAGCAGGGCCGAACTGCGGGTCGCGGAAAAAGCCGCAGATGAGCTCGATGGCGCCCTTGGCCTGCCGCTGGACAAGCACGCGGCCCTCCGGTCCCACAACCTCCCGGACGGCCAAAACAGCGTCGTTCACGGCCTCCGGAGTGGCGAGATGCAGGCGCACAAGCCCACGCTCCGTCTTGTGGACCTCGCCAGGGAGAAGACCTTTCACCACCACAGGATACCCGACACGTCCGGCAAAGGCCACGGCCTCCTCCGGTCCCGCCGCCACATACTCCTCAATGACAGGGATGCCGACAGCCGCAAGAAAACCCTTGGAATCGTGCTCGTCCAAAACGCCCTCCCGCCCGGCCAGAGCCTCCCGCGCGGGCGCGGGCAAGGAGGACGGGGCCTCTGTTTCCCCGCCGCGCTCATTCCTGGACCGGTGCCAGCGGAACACCGCGCTCAGGCATTCCGTGGTCCGGTACAACTCGCGGAACACGGGAATTCCCAAATCCTGAAGCTCCAGATGCATTGCCCGGGCGGCGTCCCGGCCTCCCAGAAGCCAGACGAGCAAGGGTTTTCCCGCTTCCCGCGCGGTTTGCGCGAGCTTCGCGTTTTCCGTTATCAGGGCAAAACCTCCGGCGTAGATGTGCATAATCACCGCGTCCACGCCGGGGTCCGCCATCACCGCGGAAAGCGCGGTCTGGTACGCCTTTTCCGCCCCGTTTTTCTCCACGGCGGGCCACAGGTCCACGGGGTTGTTGACCGGCATCCAGTCCGGATACACGGTCCCGAGGATTTGCCTTGTCTCCGGGGAAAGCTCGGCCACGGAAAGGCCGAAGAGGGAGAGGAAGTCCGAGGTCATGATGCCCGCGCCGCCGCTGTAGGTGAGAATGGCCGTGCGGCCTGTGGCTCCTTGGGGCAGAGAGGGGGCCATGGAGAGCGCCCGGCAGAGGTCCATCATCTGTTTGAAGTCCCTTGCCTGGACCACTCCGGCCTGGGCCATGGCGCCCCGAACAACCCTGCCGTCCCCGGCCATGCTCGCGGTGTGGGACATGGCGGCCTGGGCGCCCTGGGGGCTTACCCCGCCCTTGAGAAGCACGACAGGTTTTTCGCCCGCCCTGCAGAGGCGGAAAAACCTTTGGCCGTCGGGGATGGATTCGAGATACAGGCCCACGGCCTTGGTCTCCGGGTCGTTTAACAGGACCTCTAGAAGGTCGCATTCGCCCACGTCGGATTTGTTGCCGATGGAGCAGACCTTGGAGACGCCCATGGTGCCATGGGTCATGGTGTCGGTAAGGAATCCGCCCGCGAGCATGCCGCTTTGGACGATGAGGGACACGTCTCCGGGAAGAAGGCCCTCGTCCCAGATGGTGGGGGAGGCAAAGGAGAAGACGAATTTGTTTTTAGCGTCCACAAGGCCCATGCAGTTGGGACCCCATATCCGGAGGCCGTGGCGGACGCGGATTGCGTCAATCCGGGCCTGGAGCGCTTTCCCTTCAGGTCCTGTTTCGGCAAAGCCGCCGGACTCGATGATGATTCCCTTGATTCCGCGTTTGGCGCAGTCCTCGATGGTTTCGGGGACCTGTGCGGCGGGGATGAAGACGATGGCCATGTCCACAGGGTCGGGGACGCTGGCGACAGAGGGAAGGCATTGGACGCCCAGGATTTCGTTGTAGCGGGGGTTGACGGGATAGATGCCGCCGGGAAAGCCTTTGAGGAGGTTTTTGAGGATGGCGTGTCCGCCTTTGCGGGGATTGGCGGTTGCGCCGATGAGGGCGATGCCCCGGGGTTTGAAGAAGAAGTCCATGGCGCGCTCCTTGGAGTGCCGGGCGCGGGAAGCGGTTCCGGGCACGGGAAATGGGGAGGGACGGGAGGATGTCCCTCTGTTTGTGTAGCACAAGCGTGGATTGAGAAAAAGGATTTTTTTGAAATAAGTGCCGGGGTTGGATGAGCGTTGAGAAAAAATACGAACGCCCGATTTGTTTTTTTGCGCCGCTTTTTCCTTGCGCTCCCTCCTGTTTTGAGTTATGTCTCACAACAACCCCCGGGAACAGCCGGGAAAAGCGAAAGGAACCGAATACATGGAAAAAATCCTCATCGTGGGATGCAAGCGCACCATGGACAGCGTCTGCATCGCCTGCTCCCGGTGCATGATCGCCTTCAACCGCCGCGAAGGCGAATTCGCCCGCTACAAGGGCACGGACGCGCAACTGATAGGCATTCTTGGCTGCGGAGACTGTCCCGGCGCCGCCATTGTGCCCAGACTCGCCCAGATTAAACTCTGGAACGCGCCCATGGGCGAGCGGCCCACCATGGTCCATGTGGCCGCCTGCCTGGTAGACCACTGTCCCCACAGGGAGACCCTTCTGGCCAAAATCAAAGCCAAGGCCGGTATTCCTGTGGTGGAAGGCACACATCCCTACAAACCGGAAAACATTTTCGCGGGCTAAGGGTCTGTTCAAAAATTACTGTACCATCCGGTGGCCGCTTTATCCCGTGCGGCCGCGTTCCGCTCCTTGCCGCCCGGGAAAGTCGGCCACCCCTGTGTGACACATTAATTTTTTCACAGACCCCGCCCTTTGTCCGCGAATTCGGGCCTGCCTCCCTGGTGGGGGGCGTCCGGGCACGGAGCGCCACCGTTCCGGACGCCCCGCTGTTTTTCCAAAGCGGGTGTAAGAATTCCGTTCTGATTCGATGCGCCCCGCAGTACCCTATATCCGTCCGCGGCCTGCCGTCACCCCGGCTTTCGCCGGGACGACGACCGGTTATGCATGCGTCCGGAATTGCCACAGGACGCGTTGAACCGGAGCGAAGTTATGAGCTTATCCATAAATAATCTTATTGCAAGGGATTCCCCTGTTCGGGCGCGCGCCGTGCGCCCCTACGGCAAGGGAACCCGAGCCATCGGAGCGCCCAGTGGTAAGCGATAACGGCCGTCACATAACCGTAGGGGCGCACGGCGTGCGCCCGCGATGAAAAAGCGCCCCTAA
>JAGVGH010000149.1 GCA_020057225.1 Desulfobacterales bacterium
CGAGGAGAGAATTGTCGGGTGAACCCGCGCGCGGACAACCCTTTTGCCATAACATATCACCCCGGCGCGCGCGGAACCACCCGACCTACACGTAATAACCTGAGGTAATTGCAAAATTCTTAGAAACGACAAATTTGAGGTAGGCCGGGTGGTTCCGCCCGAAGCGCAGGTTCACCCGACAGTTTCATCAATCGGAACGGATTTATGAAAACGCTATAAATCACACGGCGCGCCTTATGCGCCGCCCATCAACGAATCGAAGGAATACTTGCCCGCCCGCCTTCCGAAAAGAACCGGGGGCCGCGCGCGGCGCGCGTGGATAAACCATCTTCCGCGAAATATGGCGGAGTCCTGACCGCCACAACAAAGCCCCCTTCCTTTGCATCCTTCCAAAAACAAACAGGGCGGACCGGAACATCCGGACCGCCCTGTTTCCATCTGCCTGCCGCCCTTTCAGGCGCTCAAGCATTTCCTACTTGGCCTCCCCGGCAGGGGTTTTTTCCGTAATGACGGCCTCGACCCTGCGGTTCTTGTAGCGGCCTTCCTCGTTGTCGTTGGTGGCCACCGGGCGGCTTTCGCCAAAGGCCACCACGCCGAAACGTCCGGCGCTGATTTTGAAATTCTGGACCAGATAGTTCCGCACCGCATCGGCCCGGGACTTGGAGAGCCTCATGTTGTAGGCGTCCGTGCCCTGGTTGTCGGTGTGGCCTTCCAGAACGGCTTTGGCGTTGGGATACTGAATCATGAAGTCCGCGACTTTTTTGAGCTCGTTGTGGAACTCGGGCTTCACCGTGGCTTTGTCAAAGTCGAACTGCACGTAGAGGTTAATGACCACTTTTTCCTTAAGCACCAGATAGCAGCCGACCTCGTTCACCTTGGCGCCGGGAGCCGTGTCCAGGCAGGAGTCCACAGAGTCGCACACGCCGTCCTTGTCACCGTCCGCGCAGCAGCCGTCCGCGTCCACTTCGGTTCCGGGAGCCGTGCCGGGGCATTTGTCTTTGTCGTCGCACACGCCGTCATTGTCCTCGTCCGGGCAGGGGGGAGGCTCAAGGGCCACGCGCCGGGGCGGTTCCCCGCCAATCTGGAAATTCAGGCCCAGGGTGCCCATGAAGTTGTTGGCGTTGTCGTCAAAAGCGGCAATGTGGCGAAGATCCGCCTGGAGGGCCACTTTGTCGTTGAAGAAGTATTTGGCGCCGCCGCCCCAGTTGAAGAGGGGATCGGTGTCCGTCTCGCCTAACTCAGGGTCCCAGGTGACCGCGCCGCCGCCCAGAGCCACATAGGGAACCAGGGGTCCATCCTCGAGGAAGCTGTAGGACACGTCCAGTTTGTAAAGGTATGCTTCCACCTCGGAGGAGTTGCCATGGGCGTCCGAGTCCGCATGATTGAAAGTGAACTCGGCGCCGAGGTTGCGGGTGATGTTGTATCCCGCACCCAGGCCATACGTGTAGGTGGTGTCCAGGTCCTGGTTGCCCTCGAACACAGTAACCCCGCCAAACGGCCTTACGTTGAAAGCGCCCTGGCGCATCTCGGCGCCCGCGCCGGACACTCCCAGGGCAAGAACGGCCACGCACACGGCGGCAATAACTCCAGCGGTCCTCATTGTTTTGCTCCTTTCCCGCATTTGCGGTTCGGTTGCCAAGGGCAACCCTTTGGTTATTCCTCTTGTGGTCTTGGAGAAATTTTAGACAGGCGCCCGTCCGGATGGCGGGAGGCCGGGGCCCGTGAAACGCCCGCGTTCAGGTCAATACCAACGCATGGTTTGCCACATTACCCCATCGGCATAATCCGGGTCAACAACTTTAATTGGAATCCGGGAGTTAGAGCGGTTGTCAGAATCATTTTCCTGCCGGCTTGGCCCGTTTAAGGGCATGGGCCGAGACCCCGGTGGCGGCAAGCCGGGGAAGGAGGAGTTCCCTGTGGGAAACCCTTTCGGGAAGGCGGGTTTTCCCAAACCGGCGCGCGACCTCCTCTGAGGAAAACGCGCCTTTTCCCGCGGCGCACCACACGTTGACCCCCTGGGTTCACAACGAGCACCCCGGCGTTCATTCCTGGAAGCGCTTGCGCAGGGCGGCCAGGGAGAGTTTGTAATTGCCCGTGACAAACACCGGCGAGTCCGTGTCGGGACTGCCCGCGCAATAGAGTCCCGGCGCGGCCCGGCACCCGTTCCTGTCAATTTCCGTCCGTGCGGGAAAAGCCGTGACCAGGTCCTTTCGGTCCAGCCTTGACGTGACTCTTGGCACGTCTCCCAAGGGTGTTTCCAGAAACCCTTCCACAAAATGGCAGACTTCGCACCCCGGCGCTTCACGCTCCGGCGCGGGGTGCTCTGCGGGCTGTCCGCAACACGGGGAGCCGCCCGGGCAACAGGAGGAAGGCGCCGGGGGAGTCCCCTGGCGGAGGTCCGGGAAGGCGATGCCGGATCCCGGGCCACCCTTGGCCGGGTCTTTTTGGGTGTTAGCCGTTGTCATCGTGTTCTCTCTTGGGTGTTTTGTCTGGCGGGCGGCAGGCCGCGCACAGGTCAAGGACAGCTTGGCGGAGGGTTTCGAGGGTGTCCGGGTCCAGGCGGTAGCGGGTTCGGGGTCCTTCGATTTCGCCTTTTACGAGCCCGGAATCCTTGAGGATTTTGAGGTGCTGGCTGACAGTGGACTGGGCCAGGGGGAGGATTTGGACGCAGACGCAGCCGCCGGTTTGGATGAGGTGGCGGAGGATGCGAAGACGGACGGGGTGTGCGAGGGCTTTTAGGAGAGAGGCGAGAGTTGAGTCGTTTGGGTGATGCACGGATCCTCCATCGTTCATCGTAGATAAACGATAACATGCCCCGCAAAACAGGTCAAGCTGTTTTTATACACCCGCTTTGCGGAATGGACCGGAGCGGCAGAGTATGCTATTTTTCCGCACAAACAGCCGGGATATGTCGGCGCCCGGAGACTGCTTTGCCTTTGAGCATTGACGGCAAAAGAAGCAGGTCCACAGGAGGCGGGAGATGGACAACCAGGAAATCACGCTGCGGATTCCTCCAGGGGTGTTGGCGAGTCTCCATTGCGATCCGGAGACGTTTGCGCGGGAACTGCGCCTTGCCGCCGCTGTCAAATGGTATGAGAACGGAGACCTCAGCCAGGGCAGGGCGGCCGAAATCGCGGGTCTTTCCCGCGCAGGCTTTATAACGGCGCTCGCCCGGTTTGGAGTGTCTCCTTTCCAGGAAACGGCGCGGGAACTGGCGCGCGAGGCTCTTGATGAATAGGCCCTGGGTGGTAAACGCATCTCCCCTCATCGCCCTTGCGAAAATCGGACGCCTTGACCTGCTCCTGACCGGTGGGCGGACTGTTATTGTCCCGGAGGCCGTGGTCTGTGAAATCCTTGACGGACCAGGGGACGATCCCGCCCGTCAGGCCCTTTCCGCAGGCTGGGGGCCTCTGCGGGCACAGGTTGTTCCCGCGCCGGACATCCTCGAATGGGGCCTGGGAGCGGGGGAAACCGCTGTTCTGACCCTGGCAAGGGAAAAGGCGCTAACGGCTGTTGTTGACGACCGGAGCGCGCGGCGCGCCGCTTCCGCCCTTGGCGTCCGGGTTCTCGGCACCCTTGGCGTGGTGCTGCGCGCGCGCCTCAACGGGCATATTCCATCTTCGGTGGAAATCCTGCTGGAACTCAAGCGCGCGGGACTGCGCTTAGGCGGCGACATTCTGCGTGAGGCGCTGCGGGAGACGACCGGGGAAACCTGGCCGGAAACCTTCGAAGGCGCCTGATCACAACCCTTTCAGGCAGTTGAAAGAACAGTTCCTCCAGCCACATTACTCCGAAACCCTTTGACCTGATATCTCCTTCCTTTGGCTCCTAAACCGGCGGAGCCGGAAAGAAGGCTTTAGGCTTTAGGGCTGGCAGCAAACGGCCTTTTTTTAAGAGGTAATTGCAAAACTAAGGAGGTAGTTGCAAAACTCTTAGAAACGACAAATTTGATGCAGGCCGGGTGGCTCCGCCCGAAGGGCAGGTTCACCCAACAGATATGAATCATTTAGAAATGTTGGGTGAACCCGGGCCTTGCGGCCCGGAACCACTCAACCTACGCCTCATTTTGCAATTACCTCTTAAGGCTGCGCCATTATCTGCGCAAAAAGCGCGGATAATCCGGACATAGAATCTAACAGCCACAAGAACCTCAAGGAGATTTACCGACAGCAATTTCCTTTGCGCCGCCAAGGGCCTCGGTCCAAGCCGCTCTCCGGAATGCCCCGGAAAAAAATTGACGCGGGAACAGAGGTTGCCTATCCTATTCGCAACGGGCCTGTAACGGGTTCCGCGGCGCCGGCTTCCTGCCTTGGCGCCCCGCGCGCCCCCTCCCTCTCTGGAGCGCACATGGAACTTTTTGTCAGAAAAACCCGCCTTCCCGCCCCTAAAAAAGAAGCCTTTGCGTGGCACGCCCGTCCCGGGGCCTTTCTGCGCCTTACCCCGCCCTGGGAGCGTGTCCGCGTCGTCTCCTCCACAGGCGGCATTGAGGCGGGAAACACCGTGGTCTTCAAGGTGTACCAAGGCCCTCTTCCTGTTACCTGGACCGCGCTTCACACGGACTTCGTGGAAGGCGAATGGTTCGCCGACCGGCAGACCAGCGGCCCCTTTGCCCAGTGGCGGCACACCCACCGCTTCACGGACGCGCCAGACGGCTCGGTCCTTGAGGACCGCATCGAGTACGAGCTGCCCCTGGGCCCTGTGGGCGCCTTGGCCGCCGGGCGCATGGTCAGGGAAAAACTCGTCCGCATGTTTGCCTACCGTCACAGGGTGACCGCCCAGGACCTCGCGCTCCATGCCCGTTATCCCGGATTTTCCAACCGGCACATCCTCGTCACAGGGGCGGGAGGGCTTTTGGGCGGAATGCTGGTCCCCTTTCTCAGCACAGGAGGCCACCGCGCAACCCCCCTTGTCCGGCGAGCGCCCGGGCCCGGAGAGGCGCGCTGGAACCCCGGGACCGGGGAAATCGGGCTAAACGGCCTTCCGCCAGTGGACGCCGTGGCGCATCTTGCGGGTGAAAACATCGGCGGGGGGCGCTGGACCCTGGCCAAGAAAAAGCGGATTGTGGAAAGCCGAATCGCCGCCACAAGGCGGCTTGCGGAAACCGTCGCCCGGATGTCCCCCAGGCCGGAATGCCTGGTGTGCGCCTCGGCCATAGGACTTTACGGAAACAGGGGGGACACCCTTTTGACGGAAGACTCGGCACCCGGAGAGGGGTTCATCCCCTGGCTGTGCCGGGAGTGGGAGGCGGCGTCGGAGCCTGCCCGCAACGCCGGAATCCGCGTGGTTCATCTGCGCATCGGCGTGGTGCTCACCCCCGCCGGGGGAGCGCTCCAAAAACTGGCCGGGCCTGCCCGGGCGGGACTGTGCGTTGTTTTGGGCGCGGGTTCCCAGGCGTTCTCCTGGGTCGCCCCGGACGATGTGCTGGGCGCGGCGCTCCACGCGCTGGCGCGCAACGATGTGCGGGGCCCGGTGAATGTTGTGGCCCCTTGCCCGGTCACCAACCGGACATTGGCGGAGACCCTGCGCGGTGTGGCAGGCAGGGGACTTGTTGCGGAGGTTCCCCCGTCCCTCCTGCGCGCCGCCTTCGGGGAAATGGCTGAAGAGGTGCTTCTCGCCAGCGCCCGGGTGGCGCCCCGCGCGCTTCTGGACACGGGATATGAGTTTTTGTATCCAACCCTTCTCCCCGCCCTGCAGGACAACCTGGGCGTCTGGCGCGAGGAGGGCGGCGGGTTGTGATGGCAGAACCCGCGCCCCGCGCGCCCGGCATTGTCCAGGGCGTCCGGCGGCAGGGGAAAGGCTTTCCGCCTGGTTTCTCCCGGCTTGGCGCGCTGAGGATTCAGGAGGCAGACCGAAACCCGTGAAAAAGTCCAAACTCCGCCTGCGTAAAACCAGGCGGCCGGGAACCAAAGGGGACCCGGTATTTGGGGTCTCCCGCGGCCATGGCAAGGTCCGTGTGTCCGTGATATCCGCCGCGCGCGCTGACGATTCCGGGCCTGCCGGTGGCGCGCGCGGTTTTGACAGCCAGATCAACGGCTTCCCAGCCGGAAACGCCGAACACGGTGAAATCCGGGCCGCCGGGAGCAGGCCTTGCAAATGCGGCCCAATCCGTAACACCTGCTGAAAGCTCCCGCTCAATCTCCCTCTCCCTGTGGAAGAGGTTCGGGGTGAGGGCCTTACTTGTCTGATTGCACCTTGGTATGACAGGGCTGACGCCTTTTTTCATGGACTTGTGCCCGGTTACCGCCCCGGCCATTCCCCCAGGCACTCCGCGCAGGGGGCGTGTCCCGCCCAAAAAGCCTCCCAGGCAGAGGCGAACGGGACGCGGTTCTCCCGCGCCGTCTTCTTCCCCAGCGGACATCCAGCCGCATGAAACCTCCGCGTCCGCGCGTTGCCAATATAGGCGCCCTTGCGCTCCTTAAGCCCCTTCCACACCCCGGTCCCTTTTTTCATGGCCGCCCGCTGCCGCGGCAACAGATCCTCCGCCGCAGGCCCGTCCCCCGGAAACCACAAACACCAGGCAAGTCCCTTGTCCAGCAGTTCCCCGTTGACGCACAGGCCGTCCGGAAGGTACATCATGGCAAGAAGGCGTCCGTAAGGGTCCCGGAGACGCGCGCCCGTTTGAAGCCGCACCTTTTTGTCCAAGACCAGCCGCGCGTTTTCCCGCGCCGCCGCCTTGGCAAAGGGTTCGGGCCTGGAGCCGTCATGGGCAAGCTCCGGCGTGTCTATTCCCAGATAGCGGACAACGGTTCCGTCCGAGAGGCGCACGGTGTCCCCGTCATCCACTTTCACCACAGCCGGAAGGGCGCCGGCCGCCTTTTCTCCGGAGAAGAGACCGGGAATTTGGAAGAGCGCGGGCCACAGAAAAACGAGACCACCGAAAAACGCCAGGGACAGGGCGCCGAGGCGGACGTTGCCCTTCCGGTCAAACGCCCGCCGCCCCTTAAGCGCCTTCTGCATGTGTTTCTCCTCGTCCTTTTCTGCGCGGGATTTTCCGGCGTGTTCTTCCCCTGGCCTCTCTCCTTGTGGGCGGGGATCGCCCTTGTTGCAACCGGCGCGGGCGCCCTTTTCGGCGGACTCAAGGAGCGGGAGCCGTCCCCGCGCTTCCGAAACGCGGATGACGCCTTTGCCGCCTTCGACTCCGCCGTCAAGCGGGACAAGTTAAAGTAAACGGCAAAAAACCGCAAGGATTCCGCCGTCCCCTCCCCTCTGTCCCCCGTGTTTCCGCCCCGTCCGCATTCCCGGACCGCCCGGTTTTCCCTCCAATCCGGTTTTACATTCCCGGAGCGTTGTGGCACAGTCCTCCCTCGTTCAAAACGCGGCCTCACCCGGTCCGCAACCGTCATAATCCCCGGCCCCGAGGTGTTCCATGTCCCGCTTTGTCCATCTCCATGTCCACACCCAGTACAGCCTCCTGGACGGCGCCATCCGCCTGGATCCCCTCATGGACCGCGCCAAGGAATTTGAAATGGACACCGTGGCAATCACCGACCACGGCACCATGTTTGGCGCCCTCTACTTCTACGAGGCCGCGAAAAAAGCCGGAATCAAGCCCGTCATGGGCTGCGAGGTCTATGTCGCCCCCCGCTCCATCTCCGACAAAGGCCCCTCCGACAAAGACGGCATGCAGCACCTGCTTCTGCTCGCCCAAAACGCCCTTGGCTACAAAAACCTCTGCAAACTCGCCACCATCGCCCAGTTCGAGGGTTTCTACTACAAGCCCCGCATTGACAAGCGCATCCTCGAGGATTTTTCCGGCGGACTCATCGCCTGCTCCGCGTGCCTGGGCGGCGAAATCCCCCGGCTCATTCTTGCGGGAAGAGAACGCGAGGCCGGGGAGGCGGCACAGTATTACCAAAGGCTGTTTGGTGAAAACGGCTTTTATCTGGAAGTCCAGGACAACGGCATCGCCGACCAGGAGAAAGTCAACCTGGCCCTCCGGGACATGGCCGAGCGCCTGGGAATCGGCCTTGTGGCCACCAACGACTGCCATTACCTCATGCCCGGCGACGCCAAGGCCCACGAGGTTTTGCTGTGCATCCAGACCCAAAAGACCATCCACGATAAAAACCGCTTCCAGTTCGAGACCGACCAGCTCTATTTCAAGTCCCCCCAGGAAATGGAGGCGGCCTTTGCCGGCTACCCCGGCGCCATCGGGAACACCCGGGACATCGCGGACCGGTGTTCCTTTGACTTTGATCTCAAAACCTACCACTTTCCGCATTTTCCGGTGGCCGAAGGAAAAAGCGAGGCGGATGTTTTAACTGAAAAAGCCTGGGAGGGCTTTCATCAGCGCATGGCCGCCATCAAGGCCAAAAACCCCGGAGTTGACGAGGAGCGCTATAAAAAACAGTTCGAGTACGAGCTGGGCGTCATCATTGACATGGGCTTTCCCGGCTACTTCCTTATCGTGTCCGACTTCATCCACTACGGAAAAACCAACGGCGTGCCTGTGGGACCCGGACGCGGCTCCGCCGCCGGCAGCCTTGTGGCCTACTCCCTGGGAATTACCGATCTTGACCCTATTGAAAACAAACTCATCTTCGAGCGCTTCCTCAACCCCGCCCGCAAAAGCATGCCCGATATTGACGTGGACTTCTGCATCAACGGACGCGGCAAGGTCTTTGACTACGTGAGCCAGAAATACGGCGGCGCGGACTACGTGTGCCAGATCATCACTTATGGAAGCATGAAGTCCCGGGCCGTTATCCGGGACGTGGGCCGCGCCATGGCCATTCCCCTGGACGAGGTGGACGCCATCGCCAAGCTGGTTCCCGAGACCCTGGACATCACCCTGGACGAGGCGCTCAAGCAGGAGCCGAAACTGGCGGAGGAGGCCAGGACCAACCCCGATGTGGGGAAAATGATTGAAATCGCCAAGGTTCTGGAGGGACTGCCGCGCCACGCCTCTGTCCACGCGGCGGGAGTGGTGATAGGCGACAAGCCCCTTACGGAATACCTGCCCCTTTTCAAGGGCAAGGAAGGCGAGGCGGTCACCCAGTTTGACATGAAGTGCGTGGAGAAAATCGGACTGGTCAAATTTGACTTTCTGGGGCTTCGCAACCTCACGGTCATGGAAAACACCCTTGCCCTTATCCGCGCCCAGGGAAAAGAGGCGCCGGACCTCTCGAACCTCGACATGCGGGACGCCGCCACATTCAAGGTTCTGCAGTCCGGAGACACCACCGGGGTATTCCAGCTTGAAAGCCCGGGGATGAAGGAGCTTTTGGTGCGGATGAAACCCGAGTGCTTCGAGGACATCATGGCCCTGGTGGCCCTGTACCGTCCCGGGCCTTTGGACTCGGGCATGGTGGACGAGTTTGTGCAGCGCAAGCACGGCAAGAAAAAGGTGGAGTACCTTCTGCCGGGTCTCGAGCCCATTCTCAAGGACACCTACGGCGTCATTGTCTATCAGGAACAGGTCATGCAAATGGCGGTGGCCCTGGCCAACTACACCATGGCCGAGGCCGACGACCTTCGAAAGGCCATGGGCAAGAAGATCCAGGAGCTCATGGCCAAGCACCGGGAACGGTTTATCTCGGGCGCGGGCCAAAACAACGTGGACCAGGGCAAAGCCACCCAGCTTTTCGACCTGATGGAGAAATTCGGGCGCTACGGATTCAACAAGGCCCACAGCGCCTGCTACGGGCTTATCGCGTACCAGACAGCCTATCTCAAGGCCCATTACCCCATCGAGTTTCTGGCCTCGCTTCTCACCAGCGAAATGGGCGATTCCGACAAGGTGGTGAAGTTCATCAGCGAGTGCCGGGCGCATGGCGTGCCTGTGCTGCCGCCGGATGTGAACGTGGGCGGGAAGGAGTTCACGGTCCGGGACGGGAAAATCATTTTCGGGCTCATGGCGGTTAAAAACGTGGGTGAAGGCGCGGTGGACTCCATTCTTGCGGCGCGGAAAAAAGGGCCGTTCAAAACAATTTTTGACTTTACCGAGCGGGTGGACCTTCGCAAGGTGAATAAAAGGGTCGTGGAAAACCTCATCCATTGCGGGGCCTTTGATTCCATCCGGTCCAGCCGGGCGCGGCTTGCCGCCGGGGTCGAGATGGCCCTGGAGTACGGGCAGCGGATGCAGAAGGAGAAAAACGATCCCCAGAGGGGGCTTTTCGACAGCGTCGCGGCCCAAATACCTGTCCACCATCCCAAGCTGCCGGATGTTCCGGAATGGGACTCCACGCTCAAGCTGGCCAATGAAAAGGACGCCCTGGGATTTTTCATCACCGGGCATCCCCTCGACAAATACCGGGACGTGATGGAGCGTTTTACCAACGCGGACACGGCCACGGTTCGGGAGATGAACGGCAGGCAGGACGCCCGTTTGGGCGGCATGGTGCGGGGGGTGAAGCAGATCCAGTCCAAAAGCGGGCCCATGGCCTTTGCCAATGTCGAGGATTTTTTAGGAAGCGTCGAGGTGACGGTGTTTCCCTCGGTGTATCCGAAGTTTTCCTCCCTGTTGACCGTGGACACTCCTGTTCTTGTGCTGGGCAAGGTGGAGGCGGAGGAGAACAAGGCGAAGATTCTGGCGGAGGATATCATTCACATGGACACGGCGGAGGACACCTGGACCACCAGCGTGCATATCAGCCTGGACATGGACGGATTGACGCGGGACATTCTGGAGCGGCTGAAAGGGGTGTTGGAGCGGCACAGGGGGGCGAGCAAGGCGTTTTTGCGCTTGGTCTCGCCTGGCGAGGCCGAGGCGGTGATCGCGTTGCCTGACGAGCTTAGGCTCCGGTCCGGCGCGGGGCTTGTCCAGGATGTGACAGGTCTGCTTGGTTACAGCGCGGTCACGACCCAGTGCGAGGAGACCTCCAAGGGAAACGGGAACGGCCGGGGAAAAAGGGGTACAAGCCGGCAAGGGGGTAGGGGGGACAGAGAGGGATTGGATTCTATGTCCGGATTATCCGCGTTTTTTGCGCAGATGATGGCGCAGCCTTTAAAAACAGGCTGTTTTGCAGCCAGCCCTAAAGCCTAAATCCTAAAGTCTAAGTGCTTATCCCTAAATACTGCTGAGGAGGATTTTAGGGGCACTTTTTCATCGCGGGCGCACGCCGTGCGCCCCTACGGTTATGTGACGGCCGTTA
>JAGVGH010000032.1 GCA_020057225.1 Desulfobacterales bacterium
TAAATGATTCCTTTGTGTTGGGTGAACCTGCCCTTCGGGCAGAACCACCCAACCTACCTCAAATTTGTCGTTTCAATGTATTTTGCAATTACCTCTATAGTTTCATCAATCAGAAAGTTATTCTGACAAACGCCACATCCCCCGGATTTCCCGTCCCCACCGGGTCTCCATTCTTTTCCCAGACATTTCTTTCTCCTCTCCCATCCTCAAGCATTCCCGTCCCTCCGGCGCGCTCCCGCGCCCCTGTCAACATGCAAAGAGTGCGCTTTTAGCGCCTGTGAAGCGCCATGCGCCGCCAATGGCGGGGTTTGCCCAAAACCCCGTGGTATCCTTCGTCCCGAGCGGAAAGGAGCGGGGATGCGCGTGTCGGAACCAGCATGGCTTTTGAGGGCGCGGGAGGAATACGAGGCCGGGGCGCTTTCCGTACGGGAAATCGCGGCGCGGGCGGGGGTTTCTCCGAACACGGTCCGGGCCAGGGCGCGGGCCGGAGGCTGGACGCGGGGAAACGCGCCCGCGCCAGGAGCAGCACGGACAACGGGCGGCACGGACAGGCAAGGCCGGAAATCTCCGGGGCGGTGTACAAAAAAAACCGCGCCGGGCGGGAGCGCGGCAGGGGTTGCGGAAGAGACAAGACCCGAAACCGGCAAGGCGGCCCGGGAGTTCAGCCGGGCTGTGGCGCGGGCGGACAGGAGCAGGGAGAAGGCGGGGACGCCGGCGCGCGGGCAAAAGGCCCTGGCTCCGGAAACCAGGGATCCCGCCGGGGAGGCTTCCGAAGAGCGGGAGCGCGGGGATGAGGACGTGCAGGCCCGGGTGCGCCGGGCGCTTCATCTTGCCGACGCGCTCATGGACCATCTGGAGGCGGGAGCGGAATCCGGCGCCCTTGACGCCGCCGCGTTCCGCGCCCTGGTGGCCGGGCTTGCGCGGCTTGTGGAGCTTGTCCGGGAAGGCCGGGACAAAGAGACAGAGACCCGGGCGCCGGTGCTCTTTATTCTGGAAACAGGCGGGCCTGCCGGAGAGCGGGAAACACCATGACACGCAAACCTGTCATCCGTTACACGGCCTCGCCCACCCTAGCCCGGTTTCACCAGTCCCGCGCCATGTACCGGGGCGTGCTGGGCCCGGTGGGATCCGGCAAATCCACAGCCTGCTGCATGGAAATCCTGTCCCGGGCGCTTAGGCAAACCCCCGGTCCGGACGGAATACGCAGGAGCCGCTGGGTGGCTGTCCGCAACACCTACCGGGAGCTTCTGGACACAACGGCGCGCACCTGGCTGGACTGGTTTTCCGAAGACCTGGCCGGGCCTTTTGGAAAAAGCCGGATGCGCCATGTCATCCGCGCCGGGGACATGGAACTGGAAGTGCTGTTCCGCGCCCTGGACACCGCCCGGGACGTGAAAAAGCTCTTGAGCCTGGAGCTTACGGGCGGGTGGATTAACGAGGCCAGGGAGGTGCCCAGGGCCATCGTGGACGCCCTGGGGGACAGGGTGGGAAGGTATCCGCCTCTCCGGGAAGGAGGATGCGCGTGGCGGGGAGTCATCATGGACACCAATCCTCCGGACGACGGGCACTGGTGGTTCAAGCTGGCGGAGGAGGAGCGTCCGCCGGGCTGGGAATTTTTCAGGCAGCCGGGAGGGCTTGTGGAAAAAAACGGGGAATTTATGCGGAATCCCTTGGCGGAAAACACGGAGAACCTGGAAGCCGGCTATTACCTTTCCCGGGCATCGGGAAAGCCGCCGGAGCATGTTCGGGTGTACTACTGCGCCCAGTACGGATTTGTGACGGACGGCCAGCCTGTTTTTCCCGAATACACGGACACGCTGCACTGCCTCAAGGAGCCTGCCAAGCCCAATCCCGACCTGGATTTATACGTGGGACTGGATTTCGGGCTTACCCCCGCCGCGGTTTTCGGCCAGAGGTATCCCAATGGACGCTGGATTTGGCTGGACGAGATCATCACCGAAAACATGGGGGCGGCGCGGTTTGCGGAGGTCTTGGGGCGAAAACTCCGGGAGGAGTACCCCGGGTATTTGCTGCGCGTGTACGGCGATCCCGCGGGAGAACAACGGAGCCAGGTGGACGAGAGGACGCCCTATCAGATTCTCGCCGCCGCCGGGATTCCCGCCCGTCCCGCGCCCACCAATGATTTTACCATCCGCAGGGAGGCAATCGCCCAGCCGCTGTCACGGCTTGTGGACGGGCTGCCGGGGCTTTTGGTGTCGCCCCTGTGCCGGGTCACGAGGAAAGGGCTTGCCGGGGGGTATTGTTACAAGCGGGTGGTTTCCGGGGGAGGGACACGGTGTTTGGAAAAGCCGGAGAAGAACGCCATGAGCCATCCGGTGGAGGCGGCGGGATACATGATGACAGGGGCGGGGGAAGGGATGAGCCTGTTGCGTCCGGGGCGGAGAGGGACGCGGCAGAGACGCGCGGGGACCGAGTATGAGCCGGGCGGGGGAGTGTAGGCCGGAGGCGGGGGGGGCGAGGCCGAAAACCTGTTCCTGATTCAACGCCTCCCCGCAAGGGACGAAAGGACGTAGCCTGGGCCTTCAGGCCCATGAATATACTAAATACACGAGGTAATTGCAAAACTCATAGAAACGACAAATTTGATGTAGGTTGGGTGGTTCTGCCCGAAGGGCAGGTTCACCCAACACATAGAAAGCATTATAGAA
>JAGVGH010000219.1 GCA_020057225.1 Desulfobacterales bacterium
AGGTTCATCCAACACATAGAAATCATTTTAGAAATGTTGGGTGAACCCGGGCCTTGCGGCCCGGAACCACCCAACCTGCGCCTCATTTTGCAATTACCTTTGGTAAGTTTCAAAAAAGTTACATTTAAGACATCCCAACCTGTCATTTCGAGCGAAGCGAGAAATCTTGCCGTTAACTGGATGCTTATCAAAGACAAGATTTCTCGCTTCGCTCGAAATGACACTTCAACTTGCTTTGTTGTTAAAAGCGGGAAGCCATGACCGGGCTAACGTCATGGCTATATGAAGTTACCAAAGTAGTACTAACCCCTAAAGCCTATTAGGAAATCATCAGCCTTGAAATAATCTCCCGCATGATCTCCGTTGTGCCTCCTCCAATGGCCAGAAGCCGCACATCCCTCCACAGCCGGTCCACCGGGTTGCCCCGCATGTACCCGTGCCCGCCAAACACCTGCATGGCCTCGTAGGTGACCTTTTCCGCTGCCTGGCACGCGAAGTTCTTGGCCATGGAAATCTCTTTCACCTGGTTTTCCCCGGCGTCAATCTTGGCCGCGACCCGGTAGGTGAACTCCCGGGACACCTCCGCCAGGGTAGCCATTTCCACCAATTTGTGGCGCATGACCTGGAAGCCCTTCAGGGGTTTCCCAAAAGCGCTGCGCTTTTTGGCGTAGTCCACGGCGAGTTCGAGGGCGATGTCGGAGCTTGAGTTGGCCATGACCGCAAGGGCGAGGCGCTCGGCCTGGAAGTTTTCCATGATGAGGTAAAAGCCCTTGTTTTCCTCGCCGATGAGGTTGGCCTTGGGCACCCGGCAGTTGTCAAAGTAGATTTCCGCGGTGTCCGACGCCCACCAGCCGGTTTTCTTGAGGGGCGGGGAGGTCGAGTAGCCCGGGGTGTCCCGCTCGATGACCAGAAGGCTGATGCCGCCGTGGCCAGGGCCGCCGGTGCGGACAGCCGCGGTGAGCTGGTCCGCGCGGATGCCCGAGGTGATGAAGGTCTTGGAGCCGTTGACGATGTAGTGGTTGCCATCGGAAACGGCGGTTGTCTGAAGACCGGCCACGTCGGAGCCGCCGGAAGGCTCGGTGATGCCCAGGGCGGCGATGCGTTTGCCCGCGAGAACCGGGGCGACGAAGCGCGCCTTTTGCTCCGGGGTGCCGTGGCGGACGATGGGGGGGATGGCGATGTTGAGGGAGCCCAGGCTTGCGGCAAGGCCGCCCGAGGTGGAGCGCATGAGCTCTTCGGTGAGGGCCACGCCAAAGAAGACATCGGCGGGGGTGCCGCCCACGTCCTCGGGGTATCCCACGCCGAGGAACCCGGCCTCGCCGGCCTGTTCGTAGAGTTCCCTGGGGAAGGTGCCTGCCTCCTCCCATTCCTCGATGTGGGGGGTGATTTCTTTTTTGACGAGTTCCCGGACGGATTTCCGGAACATGTCGTGCGCTTTGGTGAAGTAGCGCTGGTAGTCGGTTTTGGTGGAGAAGCCGTCGGACATGGTGCCGCCTCCGCTGCGAGGGTGAAAGGAAGCCCGGTGCAAGGGGGGAGTCCTTGGGCCGGGGGGAGCGGGCCGCGCGTCCGGAGGGGGTTCCCGCCAGAGTCCGGGGCCGCGTTGGGGATAGGGATAGCGCGGGAGGGGCGGGGTGTCAAGTCCTGTTCGGACGTTCGTTCGGGTTGGGATGGGTTTTTGGGGAGACGGGAGGCGAGGAAGGATGGATGATAATCGCGATTAAATTATTTTGTATTGAAATTAGATTTCACTTGACTTTTCGGGGGGGGGTAGATTGCGTTAAAAAATAATCATCTAAGAGAGAATTTTTTTACTCAGAGACGAAATGAGGTAACAAATGCCACAAGCTCTCTACTATCCCTGGATCGATATTCGTGATCAGGGATGGCTGAAAACCGCTCTCCTCTATTGGGACTCTGTACGGACCATTGTACCAGAATCTATTGACGCGCCATACTCTACTGATACAGGCCGTATCTTGCAGAAATTCGGCTTCCTCGTTCCCCTGCGCGTCCATTCAACGATGGATGAAATCGAGGATCTAACGGTAGATGTCCTGGCCTATCTAGAATCCCCCGAAGGTGCGGAACTCTTGATTGATGGGCGCGGTGACCGCAGACGCGACATCCACGTGGAGAAGCTGTCGCATGAGCTTCGCAGGCTTGTCGACATCCATCCAGAGAAACTGCCAAATGAAATCCGCCACATTCTGCAACATGTCGCTTCCCCATCGGGACGGGACCGGGATTGGTTGCCTGTTGATGAAAAGTTCGCCGACTTCTACATGACTCTTCTCGCAACTCGGCTATCAGAACGACTAGGAGCGCGGTTGCTCACCTCTCTCGCTGCGGCTGACAGACTCGCAGTAACAGCGCGCTTTGACGCAAACTTGAACAGAGTTCTTTGTGGCTATCGGCATCATTGGTATAGGCACGAGTATGAGGCTTATGGCCCACGTTGCCGTATGCCGCGACATCTCGCTCCAGGAATGCTCGCCAATCTAGCGATTGAGAGAATCGGTGTTGCACCGGATACACCTGTTGACAGGTTGATTGAGTTCCGAGAGAAGCATCGAGATGAGCTCGCTCAATTCCGGACAAAGATCGAACAGCTCGCTGCATCTGTTGAAGCGGACCTGACGGCCGAGGCCCTTCGCCAGCGCGTCACGGACATCTACACAGGAGAAGTCTCGCCCGCCATCTCGAATTTGAAGGCTGCACTTACCGGATGCCGTATCAAATTTCTATGTGACGGACTGCTGAAGATCGCATTTTTATCGGCTGCATCTTCAACGATGCTTATAAATGCCGGTCTATCCGTCCCAACTGCACTTTTGGCAGGTGCAAACATCTCGCTAATAGCCACCGAAATTATGTACAACATTGATAAAAAGAAATCGCTAAGGGAGAACCCGTTTGCTTACCTTTTCTCAATGGAGCGCGAACTTACGCGAAGAAAAATCGCATAACAATTGCACCAAACAAAACCGGCAAAAACCCGCACCCTGCCCACTACCCCGCCGCCTCCGCAAACGCCGCCCCGGACACCGCCGCCGGAACCGGCAGGCCGTCCTCCCGCATCCCCTCGATGTGAAACCGCACCGCCTCGCCCATCATCGCCTCTGTTTCCTCCCGGGTCGCGCCCGCCGCGACGCATCCGGGAAGGTCCGGCGCCCATGCCGAAAATCCCGTCTGTGTTTCTTCAATCACCACCAGGTATCTCATGGCGCAACCCCGCTTGTTTTAAAACGCTCTTCCGTGTTCCAGGCGCCAAATCGCTGTTGGGAGCGCCCGCGATGGTCACGATGCCGGGAAGAACAGGGTGTCTGTATTGCACATGGCTCCCACGGGTCCGCACTGCCACCCAACCCCTGGATTCCTTTAACAATCTCCCTGATTTTCATTCCCGCCATGTTTGTTCAGCCCTTTGTTTAACACCCGGTCTTATTCTACCAGTTAGAAACAATGCGCGTCAATGGCTTCCTGGCAAATCTTTTGACTCTTTCGCCCTTCCTGCTATAATGCCGCCATCCGTGTGACACCCGGGCCCGCGCGCATCCGCCGCCAGGGCCGCGCGAAACTCCCCCACCGGACCGGAAGGAGTGCCTATGTCGAAAACAAACGTGTTCTGGACCGCCCTCGCGTGCTCCTCGGCCCTGCTTCTCTTCTCCTGCGCCGCCAAACCCTCGGCCGCGGAAAACCGCGTCTCCTCAAACCTCCGCGCCTCCCAGGACGCCGCCCCGACTCCCCAGGCCGCCCCTGCCCAGGCCGGGGCCATGCCTGTCTATTACGACTACGCCCTGCCGGAAAAACTCGACCTCTGCGGCGAGCCGGTGCCTTTGCACGACCCCGCTGTCCGCGAAATGCTCGACAGGGAATTCACCATCAATGTCTGGGACCAGGCCCAGGTCTTCATGTGGCTCAAACGCGCCGCACGGGCCTTTCCCGTTATCGAGGCCGAGCTCAAAAACCGCGGGCTTCCTGACGATATCAAATACCTCGCCGTGGCCGAAAGCGCCCTGCTCTCCCACGCCCGCTCCGGAAAAGGCGCGGTGGGCGCGTGGCAGTTCATCCCCGACACAGGCTCCCGCTACGGCCTGCGCAACGACGCGAATTTCGACTACCGGCTGCACTTCGAGCGCTCGACCCGGGCCGCCCTGGACTACCTCCAAAAGCTCTACGCGGACTTCGGCTCCTGGAGCCTTGCCATGGCCGCCTACAACTGCGGCGAGGGGCGCATCGCCAGCGAAACCGCCCTGCAACGGGTGCGGGACTACTATTACTTAAACCTTCCCCTGGAAACAGAACGCTACATCTTCCGCATTCTCGCCATCAAGCTCATCCTGAGCGATCCCGCGCGCTACGGCTACATTCTCCCGCCGGAGCACGCCTACCAGTCCCCGGCCACGGAGCGGGTGGAGGTGTCCATTGCCCGGCCGGTGTCCATCACGGATTTGGCCCTGGCCCTGGGAAGCACCTACAAACAGTTCAAGGACATGAACCCTGAAATCCTGGGGCGGCATCTCCCGGCGGGAACCTACGCGATCCTGGTGCCGCAGGGGACGGGAAAGAAGGCGCGGAAGACCCTGGCCAGCCTTGCGGGAAGGAGCGCCGCGGCGGCTCCGGCGGCGGTGTCCTCCGGGAAGAAGACGGGCCGGGTTCACGTGGTGCGTCCGGGCGAGAGTTTGACGGGGATTTCGCGGAAAACCGGGGTGCCCGTGGCGCGGATCAGGAGTTTGAACGGAATCCGGGGTCAAGTTATAAAAATTGGGCAAAAGCTGCGGCTGGAGTAGGTTGAGAGGGGTTAGGCTTTAGGCTTTAGGCTTTAGGCTTTAGGGAAAGGAAAACAGCCCTTTTAAGGGCAACGCCATTATCTATGCGAAAAACGCGGATAATCCGGACATCGGATTCACTTCTCCGGCAGCCCCCCCCCTAATTTCCCGCCCCAAAAGGGCGGGGCCAGGGAGTCCTGCCCGGGAAAGCATCGCCCCGCAAGGGGCGATAGGCCGTTTCCTGGGCCTTCAGGCCCAGGAAACCGTGGGAAAAACATATAAATATCGCTTTTGCCTGGGATCCTGGGGTTGAAACCCCAGGCTATACCAAAAACCTTGCCGCACCGCGGCTGCCATGAGGAGAAAGGCCCATTTTATAACAAAAAACACCATATAAACATGTTTTTTATTCTAACTCCTAACTCCTAACTCCTAACTCCTAACTTCTAACTTCTAACTTCTAACTCCCAACCCTCACTCCCCCGCCATGCGCAACGCGTCGGCCAACCGCACCGCCGCGCGGACCCTTGCCATGTCATGCGCCCGGATAACATGAACCCCGGCAAAGGCCGCCGCCGCCGCAATCCCCAGGGTGCCGTCCACAATCTGGTCCAGGGACGGCTCCGCCCCTTCCGGCAGGCCTTCCGCAAGCGTCTTTTTAATAAACGATTTCCGCGAATGGGCCAGCACCACAGGCGCGCCCAGAGCTTCCAGCGCGGCAAGATTCCGGATGAGCAGAAGGTTGTGCGGGACAGTCTTGCCAAAGCCGGCGCCCGGGTCCACAAACAGAAGATCCCGGCGGATTCCCGCCGCGACAGCCCTTTCCATGGCCTGGGCCAGATAGTCCCGCACCTCCGCCACCACGTCGGTGTAGCGCGGGTCCACCTGCATGGTCCGGGGGGTGCCCGGCATGTGCATGAGCACAACCGGCACTCCCGCCTCCGCCGCCACCCCCGCCATGTCCAGGTCTCCGGTGAGCGCGGTGACATCGTTCACAATAGAAGCCCCGGCCTCCAACGCCCTCCGGGCGACTTCGGCCTTGGCCGTGTCCACGGATATGGGAACAGACACCCGCTCCGCCAGCCGGGCGATGACCGGCACCACCCGCCGGATTTCCTCCGCCGCCGCCACAGGTTCCGCAAAAGGCCGCGTGGATTCCCCGCCCACGTCCAAAATGTCCGCGCCCGCCTCCGCCAGGGCAAGGCCATGGGCCACCGCGTCCTCTTCCCGGGCGCAAAGCCCCCCGTCTGAAAACGAGTCCGGGGTGACATTGACGATGCCCATGAGCAGGGTCCGCCCGCCCAGTTCGAGACACCGCCCGCCCCAGCGCATGGAAAACCGCCTCATGCCGCGTCTCCCTTTCCGCCGGGAGGCGTGTCTTCGGGAAGCTCGGGCGGTTCTTCCGGCGGCCCGTCTTCTTTAAGCCGGGCTTTGTCCACCCGCATGTCGCGGTCCATTTTCCGCGCCCTTTCCTCGGCCCTGTCCCGGAATTTCCTTGCGGGACGCCGTGTCGGCGGCTCCCATCCCGGACGCTTGCTCACGATAAGCTCGTCCAGTTCCTGGCCCATGATGGTTTCTTTCTCCAACAGGATATCCGCTATTGAGTCCAGGATATCCCTGTTTTCCGTGAGAATTTTCCTGGCGGTTGCATAGGCTTTTTCAACGAGCTTGTGAACCTCGTCGTCAATACGCTGGGCTGTTTCCTGGGAATAATCCCGTGGCCGCGAAATCTCTTTACCCAAAAAAATCTGCTCGTCCCCCTGGGTGTAGGAAACAGGCCCAAGGGCGGACATGCCCCACTCCCGCACCATCTTCTGGGCAAGGTCGGTCGCGTGCTTGATGTCCTGGGCCGCGCCCGTGCTCACCCGGCCAAACACCAGCTCCTCCGCGACCCGGCCCCCGTAGGAAATGGCAAGACGGTGTTCGAGGTGGTCCTGGTACAGCGAGTCCCGCTCCTCGGGAAGGAACCAGGTCACGCCCAGCGCCCGGCCCCGGGGAATGATGGTGACTTTGTTCACCGCGTCGGTGTCCGGCAGAAAACGCGCCACCAAAGCGTGTCCGCCCTCGTGGTAGGCCGTGTTTTTAAGGTCTTCCTCGTCCATGAGTTTGCTCTTGCGCTCAAGGCCCATGTAAACTTTGTCCTTGGCGTCCTCGAAATCCGCCATTTCGAGCTTGTCTTTGTTGCGCTTGGCGGCAAGAAGGGCGGCCTCGTTGACGAGATTTTCAATATCCGCGCCCGAGAAGCCCGCCGTCCCTTTGGCAAGGGCCAGGGTGTCCACGTCCTCGGCGACGGGGGAGCGCTTCATGTGAACCTTGAACACGGCCTCCCTGCCCCGCACGTCTGGCAGCGGAACCACCACCTGACGGTCAAAGCGGCCCGGACGCATGAGCGCCGGGTCCAGCACGTCGGGCCGGTTGGTGGCGGAAATGAGAATCACGCCCTCGTTGGACTCGAAACCGTCCATCTCCACCAAAAGCTGGTTCAGGGTCTGTTCCCGCTCGTCGTGGCCGCCGCCCAGGCCCGCGCCCCGGTGCCTTCCCACGGCGTCTATTTCGTCAATGAAGATGATGCAGGGCGCGTTCTTCTTGCCCTGCATGAAAAGGTCGCGGACGCGGCTTGCGCCCACGCCGACAAACATCTCGACAAAATCCGAGCCGGAGATGGAGAAAAAGGGCACGCCCGCCTCGCCCGCGATGGCCCGGGCAAGCAGGGTTTTTCCGGAGCCTGGGGGGCCTATGAGCAAAACCCCTTTGGGAATGCGGCCTCCCAGTCGGGTGAATTTGTGGGGATCCCGCAAAAACTCGACGATTTCAGCAAGCTCCTCCTTGGCCTCGTCCACCCCGGCCACGTCCTCGAACGTGATCCGGTTGCTGTTTTCATTCAACAGCCGCGCCCGGCTCTTGCCAAACGACATGGCCTTGCTGCCTCCGGATTGCATCTGCCGCATGAAGAAAATCCACAGGCCGATGAGCACGACAAGGGGAACCCAGGACGCGAGGATGGAAACCACCCAGGATGTCTTTTCCGGCGGTTTGACCTCGATGCGGACGTTTTTGTCGCGAAGGCGCTTGATAAGGTCCGTGTCCTTGGGAGCCACGCTGCGGAAGCTTTTACCCTGGGTGTCTGTGCCGTGAATGTCGTCCCCCTGGATTTTCACAGTGGCAACCTCGCCCTTTTCCACACGGTTGAGGAAGTCCGAATAGCTTATCTCGTTGTCCAGGGGGGCGCGGTTTTGAAACAGATTGAAGATGAGAACCATGAGGAGGAAGATGACGAGCCAGAGGGCCAGGTTTTTATAGAACGGGTTCAAGGATAACACCTCCCGCGGGATTTCCCGCGCCAGTGGAATGGATTTCCGGCAGGAATGCAACGTCGCGCTCTTAAGATTCTTTATCCGGATTATCCACGCTTTGTCTGCGGATAATGGAGCGTCCCGGACAAAGGAAACACCTGTCTTTACCGCGTTGCGATCACCTCGGACGCCAAGTATATTAACCACCCTTTGGCGTTACGCAAGAAAAAGTTTCACCGCAAGCACCAGGCGTGTTTCGCTTTCCACGCGCGCCCTGTGGCTTACCCGGTGGCCGGCCGTCCAGACCAGGCTGTCCCCTGACACCAAAACAAGGGTTTGTTTCCGCTTTTCGGACGGCACCTTGCGGTCCATGAGAAAACGCGCCACGGTCTTTTCCCCCGGCGCTCCCAGGGGGCGGAAGCGGTCTCCGGGCCTGGCCGGACGGAGAACAAGGGGGAAAGGGGCTTTGTCCGCGTCCAAAAGGGCCTCCCCAGGGCCAAGCCAGGCAAAGGGCGGGGCCTCTTCCGGAGGAACCAGGAGAAGGGAGAGCATGACCTGCCCGCCGGGCAGGGGAAATTCCCCGGGACCGGGCAGAAGAAGCTCCCATTCCCCGGGTTTCGGCCCTTGTCCGGCCTTTTCCCTGGCCCGGCCCGGACCGCCTTTGTTTTCAAGTTCCAGCGCGGCCCCTGATTTCCGGGCGAACAGGCCGCCGGGCAGATGAATCCCCCCGGAATCCCGGGAGATCAACGCAAGAAGCGCCTCGGCATGCTGAAACTGTATCCGCCGGAGGTCTCCGGAAAGAGCGCGGAGCGCCAGGCGCAGAACACGGCGGCCAAGGGCGGGGTGGAGAGAAGCGAGCTTTCCCGCGTCCAGCCGGAGCGCTTCGGGCGCCGCGGCAAGGGTAATCTCCTTCAGTTGGCGCGCGCACACCTCCTCCCAGTAGGCCTCCTCGCCCCGCAAAATCTCCGAAAGCCGCCCCAGCCCAGCCGTGATCCCCGGATTGAATTCCCGTTCCAGCAAAGGCAACAGCAGATGCCGGACACGGTTCCGGACAAGGGCGTGGTCCTGGTTGGTTTCATCCTCCACAAACGGAATGTGTTCCGCCGCGAGGTATTCAAGGATATCCTTCCGCCGTGTTTCAATCAGGGGACGGACGATCCCGTCCGCCCTGACCGGCGGGATTCCGGAAAGCCCTGTGGCCCCGGCGCCGCGCAGAAGAAACAAAAGAACCGTTTCGGCGTTGTCGTCGGCGTGATGGCCAAGAGCCACGGCATTAAGCCCGTGCTCGGCGCAAAGGGATTTGAAACAGGCGTGGCGCGCCTCGCGGCCCGCTTCCTCAAGGCTTTTCCCCTTGGTTTCCCCAAGTCCGTGAAGGGTTGTCTCGTGGTGGGGAAGGCCAAGGGAGAGGGCGAACTCCCGGGCGCGCGCGGCGTCCCGGCCCGCGGTCTCCCGAAGTCCATGATTGATATGAACCGTGTGGAGCGTAAGGCCCCAGCGCGGGGCAAGGGCGTGGAGGACGGAAACCAGGGCCGTGGAGTCCGGGCCGCCTGAAAGCCCCGCGAGAACAGAGGCGCCCGGGGAAAACATGGCGTGGCGGCGGATGGTTTGCTCCACCCTTGCGTGAAACCGAGCCGTTATGGAGCCTGGTTTTGCCATGCGCGCCTATGCGTGGTTCCTTTCGGGATAACAGTGTCCCACTGGATTTTTGGCGGAAAAAAGCGTGGCCACGCCCAGAGTGAGGGGAAGCGCGCGGGTTTCCATGAATCCGGCCTTCCGGAACATGGCAAGCACTTCCGGATTTTGGGGAAAATTCAGCACCGAGTCATGGAGATAGTCGTAGGCGTTCCTGTGGCGGGACACCAGGCGGCCGGCCCTGGGAAGGATTTTTCCGAAATAGGCAAGATACAGGGAGCGGAAAGGCTCTGTCCCGGGCATTGTGAGTTCCAGCACCGCCAATGTGCCGCCCGGTTTGAGCAGGCGGTGAAACACGCTTAACAGGCGGGGCTTGTCCATGATGTTGCGGATGCCAAAGGCCATGGTCACCGCGTCGAAACTCTCCGGAGAAAAGGGCGGGGCAAGGGCGTCCCCGGAAACCAGCCGGACCCGCTCCAAAAGCCCCGCGCGCGCGGCTTTTTCCCGCGCCAGGGCAAGCATCCGCTCTGAAAAATCAAGCCCTGTCACCATGGCCCCGGGCCGTTTTCGGGCCGCGAGAAGCAAAACGTCCCCTGTGCCGCAGGCCGCGTCCAGGATACGCAGGGGCGCTTTTTGGGGCAAGGTCTCCACCAGGGCGCGCCGCCACGCCACATCCCGCCGCATGCTCAGGGCGCGGTTGAGAACATCGTAACGGGGGGCGATGGCGTCAAACATTCCCTGTACAAAAGGCAATTCCTGTTCCCGCATTGACAACCTTTTGCGATGCATTAGTTTGGGGTACATTGAAAACCGGGGCCGGAGACAGCCCGCGCCGGGCGCGCGCAACAACGGGCCCCGCATGCTGCCTATCATTGTCCCGGGGATTCCGGCAAGAAAAACCCTTAACCGGCCTTTGCCTTCCCGGGCCAAGGCCGGACCGGCGGGAGAATCCCGCGCTGGAGCAATAGCCGCGACGCCATGCAATCCACCAAGCGCTGTTATTACGAGATCCTCGAGGTCAGCCGGGACGCGGATGAAAACACCCTCAAATCCGCCTACAGGAAACTTGCCCTCAAGTATCATCCGGACAGAAACCCGGGCAACCCGGAGGCCGAGGAGAAATTCAAGGAAGCCTCCGAGGCCTACGAGGTCCTCCGCGACAAGGAAAAACGGAGCATCTACGACCAGTACGGCCACGAGGGCCTGCGCGGCCAGGGCTTCTCGGGGTTCCGGGGCTTCGAGGACATCTTCACCAGCTTCGGAGACATCTTCGAGGAGTTTTTCGGCTTTGGCCGGGGCGGACGCGGGGGCAGAAGGGTCCAGAGGGGCGCCGACCTGCGCCATGACCTCACCCTGGATTTCAACGAGGCCGCCTTTGGCGCCGAGGCCCAGATAGAACTCACCAAGCGGGAAACCTGCGAGGCGTGCCGGGGAGCGGGATGCGAGCCGGGCACCCAGCCCAAGACCTGCACCTGCTGCGGCGGAAGCGGACAGATGACCCGAAGCCAGGGCTTTTTCACTGTGCGCACAACCTGTCCTTACTGCCGGGGCGAAGGCCAGGTTGTGGAGAATCCCTGCAAGGCATGCCAGGGCCAGGGTCTGGTCCGCGTGCGGAAAAAGGTGACGGTGCGCGTGCCCGGAGGAGTGGATAACGGCTCCCGCCTGCGTCTTTCGGGAGAGGGGGAAGGCGCGCTCCACGGCGGCCCGCCCGGAGACCTGTATGTGTTCATCCACGTCAAGCCCCACAATTTTTTCACCCGCGAGGGAAATGACATCTACTGTCAGATTCCCATTTCCTTCGTGCAGGCGGCGCTGGGCGACGAGATCTCCGTGCCGACACTCACAGGGGAAAAAACACTCGCCATTCCCAAGGGAACCCAGCCCATGGATATTTTCCGGTTCGAGGGCGAGGGAATCCCGTTTTTGCGCGGGCAAGGCAGAGGGTGCCAGGTGATTCAGGTGGTGGTGAAGACTCCCGCAGGGCTTAACAAGAAGCAGGAGGAGCTGCTTCGGGAGTTTGCGCGCATCGAGGATAAAAAAATCTCCACCAAACTCAAGAAGATACTGGGCGGAAACGGATAGCGGCGATGTACGAGCTGACGGTGAAGACCCATTTCGCGGCGGCGCACCGGCTTGCCATGGTGGGCGGGAAATGCGAGAACCTGCACGGGCACAACTGGAAAATCGAGGTGTCGGTGACGGGAAAAACATTGGACGCGGGCGGCGTGCTTCTGGATTTTGGCGTTCTTAAGAAGGAGCTGGCCAAAGTCATGGAGCGGCTGGACCATAAGTTTTTGAATGAGGAGGAGGCGTTTCAGTGCGCGCCTCCCTCTTCGGAAAACATCGCCCGGTTTGTGGCGGTGGAGCTTGGAGCGCTGGTGAACGACGGCAGGGTGCGGGTAAGCCGGGTTGCCGCGTGGGAGTCGGAGGACTCCTCGGCGGCCTATTTCCCTGAATGACGCGCCGCGTCCGGCCCGGGCGCGGAAATTTTCCCTCCCGCCTGAAACATTATGTGTTTCACAAGCCCCACCTTGTTTTTCTCCCGGCGCTTTCCAAAGATGGTGTTGATTTTGGGCAGGCCTTGCCCTATAAAAAAAGCCCCCGCCGAATTGGAAGAAGCCCTGGGTAAACGGGATTCAGCGGGGGCCCTGCCCCGGAAAATACCTTGCGGGCACTCCCCGGGACATCGCCGTGTATAGCAGGCGGGACAGGGGAAAGCAAGACGGCGGACATGAAATCCAGGAGAATGAGGGAGGAGGGCATCCCCCTTGCCATGGTCCTCTCTCCAGAGGCGAATGCAACTCCCCGCCGGATTATTTGGCAAGAACACCCGTGATGGTTGGACAGCGTCTTGAAAAAAGAGCTTTGCCTGTTTCTTTGATGCGTCTGTCTGGCGCGGAAGCCGTTTTAGCCACACGCGCCGCGCGGGATCCCCTCGCCCCCCGGTCCTTTTCGGGGG
>JAGVGH010000320.1 GCA_020057225.1 Desulfobacterales bacterium
CCTGGGCTGCAGGTTTGGGGGGCGCCTTGGGCGTCGCCAGGGCGCTGAGGGCACCCATCGCGTCCTTCATCTCCTCGGCTCCCGCCATGCTGTTGATGTCCTCCCAGAAGTCCGCGACATCCTCCACCGAGGGCGGATTCTGCACTGTGCCAAGCTGCATGCCCGGGCCGGTCATCATAGCCGCGCGGTTGTAGTAGCCCATGCCCGCGTTGAAAATCTGCCCGCTCTCGGCGCACTGGTCGCTCACAAGATACATGACCATGGGGGCCACGAACTCGGGCTTCATCTTGGCGAAGATGTCCGGGGGCATGATGTCCTCGGTGAGCCGGGAGGCCGCAAGGGGCGCCACGGTGTTCACCTTGATGTTGTACTTGGCGCCTTCGAGCTTGAGCGCGTTCATAAGGCCCACAAGACCCATCTTGGCCGCCGAATAGTTGGTCTGGCCAAAGTTGCCGTACAGGCCCGCGGCGGAGGTGGTCATGACCACCCGGCCAAACTTCTGGTCCCGCATGTACTTCCAGGCCGCCTGGGTCACGTGGTAGGCGCCGTTCAGATGCACGGCCAAGACCGCGTTCCAGTTCTCCGGCTCCATCTTGTTGAAGCTTTTGTCGCGAAGGATGCCCGCGTTGTTGATGATGATGTCCACCCGTCCCCAGGCGTCAATGGCGCTCTTCACGATTCCCGCGCCGCCCTCGGGGGTGGCCACGTTGTCGTAGTTGGGCACGGCGTCGCCGCCCAGAGCCTTGATCTCATCCACCACCTTCTGGGCCGGGGTGGCGGAGCCGCCTCCGGAGCCGTCCCGTGCGCCGCCCAAATCATTCACCACAATCTTGCAGCCGCGCTTGGCAAGCTCAAGGGCATACACCCTGCCCAGACCGCCGCCCGCGCCGGTGATGATGGCGACCCGCCCGTTGTAACGGATCTTCTTGAGTTCCTCCGCCGCTCCGGGAATCGGGGTGGCTTTCCAGAAGTAGTTGATGAATCCCCGCTGGCGGTCCACCACGCGGCGGCGGAACACCACCTTCATCTGCAGACCGACCTTGAGCTCGTCCTGGTCGCAGTCCGTGAAGTCGGACATGTACCTGCCGCCGCCCTCGAACTGGATCATGCCGTACTTGTGGGGCGGGTCAACCGAAACAGCCAGAAGGTCGCCCGTGAAGGTCTTGATTTTCGCGGGCCTGTCCGCGAACTCGTAATCCTCCTGGGTGTGGTGGGCGTTGCACTTGGGGTTCACGCAGATGTCCATCTTGGGGAACTGGGGCGTGCCGCACTGGGTGCATTTGCCGCCCACAAGCCCGGTCAGCATCTTGCGCTTGCGCCACAGGGTGGTCATGGCCGTCTGGGTCGGCGCCTCGGCCCGGATGCCCATTTCCGGCTCGAGCAGCCCGCGCCAGATGAGGAATTTGGTATACTGATCAACCACCTTCTTGTTGGCAAGGCAGCCGGAAACCGCCACGCGGGGGGCGAGCTTCTTGATGTTCTCGGTCACGCGGAAGGCCAGGGCGTCGCAGCCGGAACCGAACTGGGCAAGGACAATGACTTGACCGGGCTGGGCTTTTTCAAGCTCCCGGGCCAGCATGACCAAGGCGTGGGCCGATCCGGTCTGGCCGCATTCCTTGTGCATGTTGTCCGCGACCTTGCTGGCCGGCGCGCCCAAAATTTTGGCGATTTTCCCGTACTCGGCGCCGAAGATGCAGGGGAAGACAATGCGGTCCACCTGGTCAATGGTGAGGTTGCATTTTTTCAAGAGGCCCTTGATGGCGTCGGGAATGATTTTGGTGTAGCCCTCGTCCCGCGCCCAGCGCTCTTCCCACATGTAGTCAAAGGTCTTGCCCTGGCCGCGGTAGTGGTCAATGAAGTCCAGGGTAAGGGTGTTTGCGCCTAAAAACTCGGCGATGACGTTGTCGTTTCCAACCGTGACCGACCCCGCGCCGTCGCCGTACCACATTTCATAGAAGTAGGCGGGCTTGGTGTCGGGTTTGTCGGAGGCGGTCACCAGCACGTTCTTCTTGGACCCGGCTTTGACCGCGTCCATGGCCGCCACCAGAGCGGAGGCGCCGGAGCGGGCCGTGCCGGAGAAGTCCGCGGACATGATGTCGTCCCGCAGATTCAGGGCTGTCGCGAGAATGCCAGCGTTCAGGCGGTCCTCAAAGGGCATGGTCATGGAGGCCAGATACACGCCGTCCACGGCCTTCTTGTCCTGCCCGGCAAGGCAGTCGCGGGAGGACTCGACCGCCATGGTGAGCGAGTCCTCGTCCCAGTAGCACATCGAGCGCTCGCCCTGGGCAACCATCATAAGGGCGGGCGCGAACCAGCCGATGCTCGAGAAGATGGCGTTCCGGGACAGCCTCAAGCGCGGAATGTAAGCTCCGTAAGATGTGATTCCTACCATGGTACTCTCTCCTTTATGTCGAGGTGACGGTTCCTTTCCGTTCGCTCAAACAGGCTTGTGTCCCCTACATCTTGAACACTTTCTCGATGAGCTGGGACTTCATCACGTCGCCGGAAATCTTGAGCTTGCCCGAGGTGTAGGCCTGCATGGCCGGGAGCTTGCCGTTCATCATGCTGATGAAATCGGCGGTGCCCATTTCCAGGGTGCAGGTGGGTTTTTCCACCTTGGCCTTCTTGTAGCCGCACTTTTGGTCCTTGATGGTGACCGCGTAGCCGCCGCCGCCTTCTCCGGTGATGATGAACTGGAAGACCACGTCAACGCCCGCAGCCTTGTCAGCCTGGAACTTCGTAGGCATGGCCTCGAAGATGGCCGGAACCGTGGCGAATCCCTGGGGAGCCGCCGCTTCGGCCTGGGGAGCGGCCGCGGCGGGGCGCTGGAAGGCCATGACGACATCCATGACCTGATCGTTCAGTTGATAATATTCCTTGGCGTCCGCGAGGTTTTTGATCTTGCCCATGCCCGCGGCCACGTCGTCCACGGTGGGAATGGTGTCTTCCTTGCCCAGCACCGCGCCGGGACCGGTGAACACTGCCGCGCGGTTGAAGAAGCCCATGCCCGCGTTGTAAATGTTGCCCGTGGTCTTGCACTGGTCGGAGCAGAGGTACAGCACGATGGGAGCCACGAACTCCGGCTTGCTTTTCTCGAGCACGTCGGGCGGGAACACGTCCTCGGTGAGGCGGGAGGCGGCCACTGGGGCCACAGTGTTCACCAGCACGTTGTACTTCTTGCCTTCGAGCTTGAGCGTGTTCATGAAGCCCACCAGCGCGCCCTTGGCCGCGGCGTAGTTGGCCTGGCCGAAGTTGCCGTAGATGCCCGCGGCGGAGGTGGTCATGATGACCCGGCCAAAGCCCTGGTCCCGCATATATCCCCAGGCCGCGCTGGTCACGTGGTAGGCGCCGTTCAGGTGAACGTTCAGCACCGCGTTCCAGTTTTCCGGCTCCATCTTGAGGAAGGTCTTGTCGCGGAGGATGCCCGCGTTGTTGATGAGGATGTCAATGCGGCCCCACGCGTCTATGGCGCTTTTCACGATGGCCGCTCCGCCCTCGGGCGTGGCCACGTTGTCGTAGTTGGGCACGGCCTCGCCGCCCATGGCCTTTATCTCGTCCACCACTTTTTGGGCCGGGGTTGCGGAGCCGCCGCCGGCCCCGTCCCTTGAGCCGCCCAAATCGTTCACCACAACCTTGCAGCCCCGCTTGGCCAGCTCGATGGCGTAGGCGCGGCCCAGGCCGCCGCCCGCGCCGGTGACCACGGCCACGCGGCCGTCGTAGCGGATGCGGAGATCCTCGGCCAAGGCGCCCCACTCGAAGATGCCGTTGTCAACCACCGTTTCTCCGGTCTTGGTGTTGACGACCCTGTAGTAGGCAAGCCCGTCCTTGATTTTCCAAATAAGGGTCTTGATGGGGTCGCCGGGCATGAGGGGTTTTGAAAACCGGCACTTGAGGCGGCGGACTTTGTCGGGCTGGCCCGGGCACAGGCTCTTGATGCAGTGGCGCGTGGCAAAGCCAAAGGTGCAGAGGCCGTGCATGATGGGCCGCGCGAACCCGGCCATTTTGGCGAACTCGGGATCCACATGGACCATGAAAAGGTCGCCGGAAAGGCGATAGACCAGGGGCTGGTTGAGTCCCGGGGCGTCTTTGACCTCGAAGTCCGGCTTGCGGTCGGGAATCTCAACGGTCTCCTTGGGGGGGGCCTGTCCGCCAAAGCCGCCGTCCTTGCGGGCAAAGAGGGTGATGCGGCTGGTGAAGAGTTTTTTGTTGTTGGCGTCGCGGGTCATGCTTTCGCCGATGACGAGGGCGCCCTTTTGGCCCAGGTCGTAGTAATTCTTGATGCTGCCCTGGGTGACAAACTTGCCGGAGGTGGGGATGGGATTGTGGAAGATGAGTTCCTGTTCTCCGTGGAGGAGTCCGGCGAGGTTGATCTCGGTCTCGATGCCGAGTTTGGAGAGGAAATCAAAGATGGTGGCGATGGAGAAGGTTGGGATGACCTTGAGGTTTTTTTCATAGACGTAGTCCAGCTCGTCAAAGCCGGCGCCTACGCCCAGAGCGTACAGGACGACATCCTTCCAGTCGTACTGTTTCACGTCCGGGCCGATTTTTTTGCCGATTGCGTTCATGTTGAGAGCCATGTCACTTCCCTCCTCTTGGATTCATGGTCGCGAGCACACCAGCATGTGAAAGGGATTTTTCGCGGATGCGCGGTATAGAGCGGATGTTGTGTGTGTTCAGGGCGAGGCGCGGGCCGTTGCCGCAGGCAGGCCGCGGGGCCTTGGGCTGTTTCGGATGTTGAAGAGTGGTTTCATAGGTGTTTCGTGCCGTTGCTAACGGATGTCCGTAAGGAAAAGCGGATTGTGCCGGGACTGTCGCCAAACAGCCCCGGCACCTTCCTAGGGAGCGGTTTCCTCTTTTTTCCCGTCCCCTTCGCCCATGGTGCCGGCGTCCCCGTTGCCGTCATGGTGTTTCCCGGCCCGCTCGTACTGGGCGAAGGCCGGGATGAGAATGAACTTGAGGGTGTCTTTGACGTTTTGGACGTAGTCCTCCCGGGTGGTTTTAAGAAGGTCCATGAAGAAGTTTTGGCCTGCCACGAAATTGTATATTTGGTTCATCATGGCGAGCATACGCATACGGATATCAAGGGGCAGGTGTTTTCTGTCCTTGGCGATGCCCATGGAGAAGGCGATTTCGGAGATGAACTCGGGCACGCGGAAGTCGAGGTTGGATGGCTGGCGCGTGCGGGTGAAGTAACGGAAGAGGATGAGGTTGCAGATTTCAGGAGACAGGAAGAGGTAATCGGTCATCATTTCTATGGCGGTGTCCATGCGTGTGGAGAGGGATTTGCCGTGGACTATCTGTTCGATTTCGATGAGTTTGGTGCGGAGGTCTTCGTAGATGTCGAGGATAACCGCCTCGTAGAGGTCGCCTTTTTCACCCCAGTGGTAGTAGAGGGTCGAGATGTCAATGCCGATTTCCTGGGCAATCATGCGGGTGGTGGTGCCATGGAAGCCGTATTCTCCGAAGATGCGGCGTGCGACTTCGAGGATTTTCCCCTTCATGGAGCCGGGGTCTTTTCGGGCTTTTTCGAGGGCGGTGAGCAGGGTATGGTCTCCTTGTTGGGGATTGGGGGTTTCTGTGTGCGGCCGGGAAAACTCGCTTCCAAAGAGAGGTTTCCAATCCCTGTTTCCATCATTTGATGGAAACATAGTATCAAGGCTTTTGCCTGTCAAGATTTTTTTGACGCTTGGCGTCAAAAGAAATTTTTCACAAGCGGGCGGAGGAAAACCTCCGGAACGGGATGCTGACAGGGATGGAGACGCGCCCCAATTCGTCATTCCCGCCCGGATACAAATCCATAACGGTCTGAAAAGACGGGATACCCTCCTGCAAGAGAATGACCCTCGGGCGCAAGTTCCGCAGCAGGCGGGAACGGTATTCCCGTGTTGCGTTTACCTCAGGGAAACGCCAAAAACTTGGAGATACGAGGCGGAAAAGGGGAAACGGCGGAGCGCTCCGGCTCCCGCAGGGAGCTTTGCCGCGGGCGTGAAAAGCGTTGGAGAATTTTCAAATACCTGCTATGGGAAGAAGATACAGGCGGGCGGTCCCTGTTGCCCCCGCCGCTCCCAAAAGGAACCGGACCGGCGGAACGGGCATGCGGACGGCGGCGGCCAGTTTTGAATTGGCTCAAACACACATTCCAAAAGATAAACGGCCTATAAAGCCCTGGGTAAAGGAGTAGCGCGCATGAAAGAGCAGGTGCAGGCAGTGCTGGATGAAATCCGGCCCAACCTTCAGGCCGACGGCGGCGATGTGGAACTGGTGGACGTTGTGGGCGGCATCGTGAAAGTTCGGCTTCAAGGGGCGTGCAAAGGCTGCCCCATGAGCCAGATGACCCTTAAAAACGGTATCGAGCGCTATCTCAAATCCAAGATTCCCGCAGTCAAGTCTGTCGAAGGCGTGAGTTGACACGGATCCGCGGACGCATCCCGGGCGCGTCCCGCAAGGAGCCGCCAGGGAAGAGGTTCAGTACAGGCAACGGACGCCTTCAGGGCGCTGGAACCAGAACGCAGGAAACGGGGCAGACCCCGGCGCGGGCGGCATGGAGGGAGAGATGGCGAACCAATCGCTGGTCGGAGAGTTTTGGGAGTTTTTAAAGCATCGGAAGCGCTACTGGCTGTTGCCTATTGTTCTGATGCTGGTGCTGTTGGGCGGGCTGATTGTGCTTGCGGAAAACAGCGCGGTGGCGCCGTTCATCTACACGATGTTCTAACACAGCATAACATTTCCGAACTCGGATGCCTTGAAATTGTAGGGGCAGGCCCCCATAAGCGCTAAGTTGTTTGATGAATTCTAACATACCGATATAATTGATTTGTTCGTGCGCGTGGAGTATCTAATAATGCATTGGATATTTCATCC
>JAGVGH010000289.1 GCA_020057225.1 Desulfobacterales bacterium
GACGCGGCGCGGCGGTGTTCCGGGGAGCGGGTGCTGGTGGTGTGCCACCGGGGGACCATCAACTGCCTGGTGAACCGGCTGCTGGGGCGCGCCTACAAGCCGGGCGAGCCGCGGATACTTTTGGCGCGGCGGCTGCACTGGGTGCGCGGCTGCGGGGAGAGGCTTTGGGCGGGGGAGGTGAACGCGCTAAAGCTGCCGGGGGTGTAGGGGGGAGCGTCAGGGATGGGAAGGGTGCCGGGGGCGGGCCATTTTTCCGGACCAGTTCCAGTCCAGGGAAAGGTTCTCCGGCCACGGAAGGGTGAACCGCGAGCTTAGGCCGTTTTCCCTTACGCGGTCCAGCCACTCTTCGGTGTCTTTGTCCGAGAGTCCCGCGTTTTTCAATGTCTCCCAAAGAAGCTGGTATTCGTCGGGCAGGGTGGTGGCAAAGGTGAGGGGGTCGTCAGAGCCGATGGCGATACGCACGGGGAGCGCGGCGTCTTCCCCCTCGGGCATGGTCATGCGCCACAGGGGGTGCTGCCTGAAGTCGCCCACGTTGCCGATGAGAAGGTTGGAGCTGGGGTTTACCTCCACTGTGATTCCCCTTTGCGCGGCCTTGCGGCGCAGGGCCTTTTGCAGGGAGTCCAGGGCGCTGGCTTCCTCGATGGTTTTGACATATTCCACTTCGCGGCCGCGCAGAAAGACCCCGGTGTCGCCCAAATAGAGCGCCGCCAGATGTTTTGGGTCGGGATCTCCGAAAGGGAATTTGCTCCGCCATGCCTGTGAATCAGACGTTGCGTCCGGCGCGTCAAGAAGCCGTTGGGTTTTTGGAGGGAATATATTCCGCCATGGCTGTTTACTGGACGGGAGGGAGACACCCCTGAAAAAGCCCATGGCGGAAAGAAAACACGTTTTATGGATAAACGTCATCGCGTTTGAGAGGCAGAAGGGCGAAACCAGACAGCCAAAAATTTTCAGGGAAAGCCGCGCAATCTCTTTTTCAATATACCCTCTGCGTTCTCCGGTCGCCGCGGCCTCTTCCCGGGAGTACATTCCCCATTCCCATAAAAGGTCAAGCATCCTTGTTTCGATGGGCATTGCCACGCTGCCGCAGGAGGCGGCCCATGCGTGGGGGTCTTGCCCCAGAGCAAGGGCATGTCCCAGACGGTCGCCCCGCTGGCTGGCGAGATAGAACATCGCCTCTTCCACCCGCCGGAGACCGTTGAGCAGGTGGGCATAATCTTCACCCGTGTGGGCGGTTACGCCAAGGGGCGGCACTTTTTGCCCCTGGTGCTGAAGCGCCAGGGACGCTTTGTGACCAGCCTCTCTTGCCATTTCGAATAGGGGCTTCATCACCCATGTGGGCACGGCGAGCTCATCGGTGCAGATATCCACTCCGCGGACCAAATAGAGGAAGGACGGGTTGATTTTAAGCACATCGCAAAAAATATGCATCTCTTCAAGTTTGTTTCTGAAAAAATTTCCAAACCGTAAATGATTGAAGTTCAACCATGGCGGAATTGTATCAGGCTGGTCTATGGAGGCTTTGTTCAAGAGTTGATTGTTTTTAGCCTTGTCCAGCCGGAAAGCGCTGTTTAAGCCAAGCCGCGCCGCCTTCCCTCTGTCTTTTGCAAAATGAACCACAAGGCCAAATTCAAATTTGGGGCATTGCGCTTCTGCTTTAATTTTTTTCGCCGCGTTAAAGATGCTTCGGAGCAGATCAACCGTGATACTTAGGCCGTCATTGGAGGCGTCGGATGTTTCGACAGTGATTCGCGCCTCCAGGGACACAAGGCCGTATTCCACGCCTGAAACCTGTGCCGCGCTTCGAACCCGCAGGGCAGGAGTCACCTTGGAGCGCGCAGGGGAAATGCGGGCGTAATGCCGGATGAACCATTGCAAACCCGGTGTCATGGGGCGCTGGATGATGTGGCGGTAGAACAGGCATCGTATCCGAACCATTTGCCAGAAAACCCTGGCGAACCCGATATCCTGTTTCCCGCTTCCGGACATGTACTCCAGGGCCAGGGAGATAAGGCGCATTTCAGCGCTGGGACCATGGTTTGGGCAAGGCGGCAATGTTCTTGCAATGGGGTCAAGCTGGAAAAACGCGTCCATTTTGGTTGGCCTGGGGTTGTGCCAAGACCATCCCGCCACAAGAGTTTGATAGATGTTTTGCAAGACAGCCCAGTTTGGCGGTTTTTTCCCGAATGCGCCGTTTGAAAGCTCGATCAGAGCCGAATGGGTGTGTTGCGCTTTTTGCAGGCAGAGAGTAAAGTTTTTCGTAAGCGCGCTCAGGGATCCATTCAGATAGCTTAGGAAACTTGGGTAGTTATTCCGCCCTGATGAAAGAAACCAGGCAAGAAACATTCTTGCGATGGCCGCCCGTATAAGCCACGGTCCAAAGTCCCGTCCGTTATGGAGGAGGGCGCCCGGGCTTTGGAAGGCGCCTTCGCCAAGAGAGTCGTCTGCAAGGGCGAGAACAAGGGATATCCAAAGGGTTGAAAAATCAAGAGCCGCGCCCAGATGCAGATGAACCTCCGCGAACCCGTGGTCTTTGAGCTTGCGGCGGAACTGGGGAGTCAGGGTGAAAACCCGTCCGGGCAAGGTGTGGACAGGACCAAGGGCCGCAAGAAGGAGGTCCGGAGGCAAGGCAAAGGAGATCCAGCGCCATTGCCAGACGGCGCTTGACAAGGCGGATTCTTTGGAGGAGCCGTGCCTGTCAAAGAAAAAGCACCGGGGTTCCGCGTACATTCCCGCCGGGGAGAGGCTGCGTTTAGCCAGCCGGGAGAGATACATGCCCAAGGGAATGTTTGGCGCGCCCTGGGGCGTCTTGAACGGGGCGCTGACAGGGCAGAGACCGGAGGACGCATGGCTGGGGGAAATGAACCAGAGCTCGTCCCGCATGGCGAGGATTTGGTCAATGGAGATGCCTGGGGCGTGGAGGAGGATTTCCTTTTCCGCGTCCCTCCAGAGGCGGCTGGTAGGGGGGGCAAGAACCGGGGAGAGGTCGAGCAGGCTTGTTCGGAACGCTTCTTCGGAGACAATGGGCCACGCCGCGATTTCCGCGGGGAGGTGGGGCACGGGCAGCGTGACGGTTCTGGAGAGCATGGAGGCTTCCTGGTTGGGTGGTTATCTCACTTCTGAAGGTTTTTAGCTATATTCTCTATATCGCTTAAAGATGGAACTAACTTGTTAAAATATCTATTAAAACTATGATCCTCGCTTATAAACGAGTTGATGTTCTCAGAGAGTTGTTTTAAACGGGCAATATTTTTAGCTCGTATATTTTTAAAAAGACTTATTAAATGTTGGTCAATTTTGTTGGCATTCCCATTAATAAAATCGTCTAAAAAATTATCAACCATTTTTTTTGCATTTACGTTTTTTTCAGAGATGAATTGTTTTTCCTTAAAAGGTAATAGTATCTGATAATTTGTTGGTGCCCCATATTCAGGAGTAAATAACAACAATGATAAAATTATCCAATTTTTAGCAAATATTTTGTTTAGCATATTTCTTTTGTTACTGAAAAAATATTTGTATATCAGATTATAATATTGTGAAAAATCATCCAAAGGATTAAAAGAATTATCCAAATTGAACGAATTAAGTTCAAGCGAAGATATGGTATTTATCCATAACTTTACTAGATCTGCCCATGCATCATTATATTTATAGTTCTCATCTGAAATACTTCTATCCCATATCTCTTTAGCCTTATTGTCTATACAGGAGAATAATCTATCCAATTGCCAAAAACTTACCCACTCTGGTATAGGCCAGTAAAATTTGATATATTCATCTTTAACAGTATCCATTCTATGAGCTGTCGAGAAATACTCTAATTCAAGCCTTCCAGGAGTTAAATCTTTGCTGGTAAGCCTGTCTGGATTCATAAGAGAACACAAATCGTGAAAGAGTGTGAGTATAGAATTTGTCTGATTTGTAAAGCCTATTTTAGTACCTGTAACAGATTTTGACATATCTTGTGTTGATGTTCGTAAGATTACATTCTTATCGCCTAATTTATTGATAATAATAGAATTGTTATTAACAATAGAAGTAACATCATTATCGTCATTATTAATATACATACTATAGCATACATCCTGATAACCTTTGAATATTCTTGTATCAAAATTGTATTTACCATCTGTGTTCAATACTATTCCATCTAATGCGTTAATTCTATCTGTCAACGACAGATTCTCATCTTCGTGAATTGAATATTTACACTCTTTTGCGATAAATTTTAAGAATTCTTCAAATAATGTATCTGAATTCCCTTGTTCTTCAACTTTAGAAATTTCAGATAAGTTTATAGAATAATCATTTATATGCCTTAATGGTTTATTTAAAAAATAAGATCCGCTATATGATATTCGCTGATTACTATCTTTCAATGTAGATAAAAATTTGTTGATATCATCTATAGATTCAATCTTCGTAAATTGTTTTGGTAATTTAATTTTCCCGAATAAGTTTTCAAGTTTTTTTACTTCTGTAGGTTCAGTAGCTTTACCTGTGGGCTGATTAAAAGCAAGTGCATCCTCCACGGAAAGAGGCCGCAATTCAATTCTTTGGTTTACCGGAAAAAGCTTGCGCAACGCATTGGCTGCCAAAGAGGAGGCCATGGTTCGAATATCCTCGTTCCATTCCGCAAGAGGGGATCCTTGCACCCCTCTGGGTGTCTCCTGCTGCATGATCTCCTGGGCCAGCTTGATGCGCAGGGTAAGCTCCACCGTGTTCAAATCACCCATCGCCAGGATGAATAGCCGCCTCGAGGAGATGAATCGTATCAGCCGTGCCACATCAATGCACCTGCCAGGGTTGAGATCAAAATCATCCACCGGCAACACAAACAAGGGTTCGAACCCTGTTTGTCCGTTACGCTTTTTTAAAAATTTTGCCACGGCCTCCAGAAGGTCGTCAAAATCTTGGGGCAGGGAAAGGCGCGCACGCTCCGCATCCTTGGTTTCCTCGGCGAACATGTGGGGGCTTACCCTGGGGGCGCGGAGCCTGCTGTTGCCGTCCCAGCCCAGAGCCGCCTTGTTTTGCAAGGCGCGCAACAGTTCCCGGGGATCGTTTGCCGCGTTTCCCTCGTCTGTCCCCTGGCAGGCGCCCTGGTGATCCCAGCAGGTGGGCATAACCCGGTCCAGAAGACCCTCCACCCGTGCCAGAAGGGCCGCAAACAGATTGGTGGAGGCGGGCAACGGTTCAAGGTCCACATGCTCAAGCCAATAGGTATCCCGCAATAACGCGTAATAGTCCCTTTGCAGGTCTTGCGAGACAAGCTCTTTGCCTGCCCGGTTTTTGAAAGTGATGGTGTCGTTACTGCCTGGGGCCCGAAACTGGTTTAGAAGCGACAAATAAAGGGTCGTCTTTCCTGTGCCCCTGCTGCCAGAGAGAAACACCATGCGGTTGGAGTTGCGCCTGTCCAGCCGAAAAGGAACCCGCTCGTCAGCGACGCTCTTGGTTGGTTCCCCTAACTCCCCGTGTGCTTCCTGCATAAACCTGAGTATTTTAACAACCGCGCGGCGCTGGTCATCCATCAAATCATCCCAACCAACAGGGCGCGCTTCCTGGCGAAGGCTCATGGGGGTCTCTCCTTGGGCAGCAGGGTCAAGTTTGAAAAATTTTCCAGAAAAGGAATCAAAGACCATATTTTAATTGGCATTGCAAGAAAAAAATCGCTACCCCAATAAAACATCGAAATCGCGCGCAACACCCCCATCTTCCGCCCGGCAATCTACCCCCCCCTACCTGTCAAAAATCACCCGGGCCTCGTGTCCTTTCTCCGTTTTTGTCAGCGTTGCCCCGTGGTAGGTCACGGCCTTGATTTCCGCGCGCACCTTGTGCCGGGCCGAATCATACGGGTCCAGCCCCAGTTTGGCCGTAAGCCGCGTCTCGTTGAGGCTCATGATCCGGCAGGAGTGGACGAACATACCCTCGCAGGTGAACAGGGCAAGAAGCTCTCTGAGGAAATTGATGAAGAGATCCGTCATGTCCTCGCCCGTCACCTCGATTTCCTTGCGTTTTTTCCCAAAGAGCCGCGCCGGGTCCGTGAGGAGATGGGTGAGCGCCCATGCCGCGTTTTCAAACAGCTTTGCCTGGGTCTGGCCAAACACCACGATACCCTGGTCCGCCGTGTGGTCTATCGGGGTGTAGGGGGGATGTGTTTCCATGGGGACGCTCCTTAAAAAAACGGGGGTTGCGGCCCATTGCCGGGGCCGGAGCGGACGGGCCGCGAAGGGCGGGTCTTACAGAGACCAGACTTTCTGCCGCAGCACGTCGTAATAGGTGTGAATGTTTTTTACATAGCGCACAGGCTCAAGCCCGCGGCAATACCCGTAGGTGGCCCGGGAGTAATACCGGGACTCGGTAAGAAGCGGCAGGGTGGAGCGGATGGAGGACCACTTGTTGGGGGCAAGGCCCATCTCGTCCGCAATGCGCATGGCGTCCTCCACGTGGGCCGGTCCCACGTTGTACGCCGCCAGCGCGAAGCACATCCTGTCCGCCTCCGGAACACCGGTGTACCCGTCATACAGCCGCTTGAGATAGCCGACCCCCGCGTTGATGCTCTGGACAGGATCATCCCTGTTCGATATGCCCATTTCCGAGGCCGCGGCCTGGCTGAGCTGCATGAGGCCGCGGACTCCGGTGAAACTTGCGGCCTGGGGGTTGAACTGGGACTCCTGGTAAATCACCGCCGCGACCAGCCGCCAGTCAAGGCCGTGACGCTCGGAGGCGCGGATGATGGCATCCCGGTATTTGGGCAGGCGCGTGCGGATGCGGCTGTGAAACCGGGAGATTTCCATGTAGTCGAAGCTCTCGATGTTGGCGTAGTAGGTGTTGTGGATGTCCGCGATGAGGCCGGATTCCCGGGCGTTTTGGAGAAACGCGTTCAACTGGGCAAGGAGGCGCCTGTCGGTGTTGCGCACGGCCCATCCCACAGGAAGGGGGAGGGTGAGGGGGAAAAGGGCCTCGGCATTGGGATAATAGCGCCGGGAGAGAAGCGCGAGGTTGGAGTGGGCGACAGTCAGTTCGATTTCCCTGTCGTTCACCATTCGGAGGAGTTCCTCGGTGGACTGGGCGCAGGGGTCGATATGAAAATCATATCCCCGGCGCTTAAGGGACATGAGTTCCTCTTCAAGATCTGTTCCCGCCCGGACGTACACTGTCCTGCCTTTGAGGTCGTCAATGCTTGCGATGTCCAGGGTGTTCCGGTGGGCGACAAGCTGCATCTGGACAGACCCCAGAGGGTCGGAAAACGCCATAAGCTCCTTGCGCCGGGAGGTCATGACAATGTTGGCGGCGATAATGTCTCCCCGGCCGGAGAGAAGGCCTGAGACCATTTCGCCGGGTTCGGGTATGATGACCCGCAGGCGGGCGCCGATGGAGAGGGCAAAGGCTTTGGCAAGGTCATGGTCAAAACCCATGGCCTTGCCGCCGTAGTGGTAGTAGGAGGAACTGTTGGGGCGGGTGATGAGAACGATTTCCTCGCGGCCGGACGTGTCCTGGACTGTTCTGCGCTCCAGGGCGCTCCGGGCCGGTTCCTCTGCAGGGGCGCAGGCGGTGAGCGCCACAAGAGCCAGGAGAAAACACCCCAGCGCCTTTTTCCCCGTTGCGGAGGCGGCCCGTGGTGCGGCTCTGTCTGGCGTGGCGCGGCAGGCCATCTTCTGTCCTTTGCGGGGCAATTGCAAAACTCATGGAAACGACAAATTTGAGGCGGCCGGGTGGTTCCGCCCGAAGGGAAGGTTGACCCAACAGATAGGAATCATTTTAGAAATGTTGGGTACACCCGGGCCTTGCGGCCCGGAACCACCCAACCTGGGCCTCATTTTGCGATTACCTCTGTATTCTTCTAAATTCCAACTCCTGGCTCCCGCCCTCTAAACCCCACGCCGCACAAGAAGCTCCCTGCGGTACTGGTCCAAAATGGTCCCCTTGGAAACCATGCCCACAAACCGGCCGTCCTCCACCACCGGCAAAGAAAAAACCCGCAGCCTGTCCATGAGCGACAGCACATCCTGAAGGCTCGCGTCCGCCTCCACTGTCGGCGGCTCCTCCTCCATAATCTGATACACCATCACCGCGTCGTACAGCTCCGGAGCAAACAAAAAGTCCCGGGCCTGGTCTATATGCACAATGCCCGTGAAGCGCCCTTCCGCGTCCTCCACGGGAAAATGGTTGCGTTTCGAGCGCCTGACAAGCTCCACAAATTCACGCAGCGGCATGTCCTCCCGCGCGGTGGAGCAGTCGAGTTCCAAAAGCTCCCGGGGGCTGAGATCCGCGAGCACCCTGCCGTCCGTGCCGGGTCTTAACAGAAGCCCGCGCTTCTCAAGGTCCCAGGTGTAAAAGGAGCTTCGCTCGACAAGATTGCACAATGTCGCGGAACCGACAGAAACGACGATAAGAGGCAGCACAGCCGTGTAGCTTCCGGTAATTTCCACGATAAGAAACAGCGCGGTCAACGGGGCCTGGAGCATTCCGGAAATAAGCCCGGCCATTCCCAGAAGGGCGAAACACCCGGCCTGGGGCCAGACCGCCCCGGGCCATAAAAGGGTGAGAAGGCCGTGAAAGGACGCGCCCAACAGGCTGCCGGTCACAAGACAGGGCGCGAAGATTCCTCCGGAGCCTCCGGACCCCAAGGTGAGGGAGGTGGCCAGTATCTTGACCAGCGCGGCCAAGGCAAGGAATTCCATTCCCCCGGACCACGGCCCGGAAATCATCTCCCGCGCCACGCGGTATCCTTCTCCCAGGGCCTGGGGCATGAGCATGCCCACGCCGCCCACCAGAAATCCGCCCAGGGCCGCGCGCGTCCACCTGGGAACGGGGGCGCGCTCCCACAGGGCGTGGCTTCCCCTGAGCGCCCGTGTCAAAACAAGGGAGGCCGCCGCTGTCAAAAACGCAAGCCCCGCCGAGGCCAGGGTGCCGGACAAGGAAACGTGAAACGGAGGATGGTTGAAAGGAATCTGGTTGCCCTGGAAATACCGGCTTATCTCTGTTCCCGCCACAGAGGCCACGGCAATGGGAAAAATGCTGCCCGCGCTCCACTCCCCCAGAATGACTTCGAGGGTGAAAATCATGCCCGCGATGGGCGCGTTGAAGATGGAACCGATGGCGGCCGCCGCGCCGCATCCCAGGGCGGTTGTCCGCTGGCGCTCGTTCAGGCGGAAAAGGCGCGCGATGTTGGAGCCGATGGCCGCCCCGCTGGTGACAATGGGAGCCTCGGGTCCCGCAGAGCCGCCAAAGCCGATGGTGAGGCAGCTCGATACCAGCCGGGAGAAGCTGGCCGTAAGGCGCATGGCGCCGCCCCGGCGCGACACGCTCAATATGACCTCGGGAACCCCGTGGCCCGGGCTTTCCCTTACGATTTTGTCCAGGAAAAGAACGGCAAGGGCCGCTCCCGCGCCGGGCAACAGAAAGGCCCAGGCTTGGCGGCGCGAGGGCTCGAGGACATGCTCCAGAAAGGCGATGGCGCGGTTTAAGGCCACTCCGGCCAGTCCCGCGCATATCCCCGCGGCGATTCCCACCGCCATGAGAAACAGGCGGTCGTCAGGCCCGCTCACCGTCCGGGAGATCCATTTGGCGGGAGCAAGACGCGCCATGCTAACGGGTTCCGGCCCGGTCCAGGGCCTTTTCCCGCGCCGTAACATCGGCGGCAAGACGCGGGACTTCGGGGGTGGTCCACAAAAACGCGACAAAGGCCTCGTCCCGAAGACAGAAGGCGAGCCGCGAAAGCATCTGAAGATGGACCTGTACCGAGGGGCACAAGAGGAGAAACAAGACAAACACGGGTTTGTCGTCAATGGAATTCCAGGGCACGGGCCTGGAAAGAAAGCAGGTGGTGATGGAAGGTTCTCCGTCGCTTCCCGGCAAGGGTGTTCTGGGATGGGGAATGGCCACGCCTTTGCCGATTCCGGTGGAGGAAAGGGCTTCGCGGGCGAGAAGATGGCCCAGCAGGGCTTTTTGGAAATTTTCCGGGAATTGCATCCGGGAGGTGACGGCGGCCAGGACAGAAGGCATATCCTCCCCCGGAACCCGGTACAACGCGCCCCCCCGTTCCATGGCCGCGCCCAGGCTGAAGGCCCTGGGGCTGTCCACAGGGAATTCGAGGGGTTCCTGCTCCCCGCCGGCCACAAGCCTGCGCTCCCGTGCCCAGCGCAGAAGCTCCTCTTTCACGAAAAAAACCTCTCCGCCGCTCCGGCGGACCACCGGGATAGTCCCCTGGCGCGCCCAGCGTTCAACGGTGGCGGCGGACACATTTAAAAATCGGGCCGCTTCTTCCAGTGTGAGTTTCATCATCCACGCCCAGGGACAAGGGCCTGCCTCCCCTCTTCTGTCTTCGCCCCATACGGGGGCGCACTATAGAACGGAAAAGAGGAAAGAATCAAGGACGGTTTGAGGCGTTGACGCAGGCTGAAAGGCGGCGGGTGACAGCAAGGCAAGATATTGCCGCAGTGTTTCCTTAGATTTTTACTACGGTGAACGTATGGTTGTGCGCGGTGACATGCCGGGCGGAAATCCTTTGGGAGCCATGGAGAGCGGTGGACTCCTCCTTGCCCAGGGACACAATCCGCACCGCCCGCCAGGCTTTGGTTTGGGGCAGTCCCAGGGCCTTTGCGGCGGCCTTCTTAAAACTCCAGGCCCGGACAGCGGCGCGCCGGGGTTCCAACACCGAGTCCCAGCAGAGAAGCTCCTCGGAATGGTCCATATAGGCGGGCGCGTGCTGGAGACAACGGCCCCCGCGCTCTTCCACATGAACGCCCACAGGCGCGCTGTCCAGGACGGCGGCGGCATAGCGCGCCGAGTGGGCGGCGGAAACGCGGACGCCCGTATCCATGCCCGCGACCACGGCCCTCGGACATTCGCCCGGGCTGGCGGCTGTAACAATTTCCCGGGCGTCCAGGGACAAATCCACCTCCAAAGCCTCCCGGACAATCTGTTTGACCAGCACCCGGGCCGCCGCGCACCGAAAGTATCTCCCGGCCAGCCGGGTTTCCGCGCCCTCGCGCTCCTCCCGCGAAAGGGTTCTATGGGCAAAGGGCGCAAGACACCGGGTGTCCATGTAAAGAAAGCCCCGGCACAGCGTTTCAATGGGGGAAAAATCAGGGGATTCCATTTCCACCGCCCAATCGGGCACGGGCGCGCCCCCTTCCACCACCTGTGTCCGTACTCCTGCCGCGGCATCCACCAAAACGCCGTCCTCGTTATACAAGAACACATCAAAACGGGGCGCGCCTTTTTCAAGCCCGTCCGGAAATACCCTGCACACATAGGGGGTTTTAGGCCAGGCAGGCTGGTGGACACGGCGCGCCGCGTACCCTGAAACCCGCGTCTTTACACCGTAATACCTCAGCGCCCATGCGCGGGCCGCTTGAAACGCGGCCTCCAAAACAAAAGGCGAACCCAGAGGCCCGCCGCACGGTCCCATGTCCGGAGCCACAAGGGTGGCGAGCGCTCCGTCAGGGGTAAGAAACACGGTGTCCTTGAGATTCCTGAACGCGGGGCCCGCAGGCACAAGCCCGGAGTAAAGTCTGTCGGCGTCCACCGCGAGAGCGTGCCCCACGGCGGCGCACGCGGCCTCCAGGGGCGGATAATGCAGGATGGCGCGGATATTCCCGTCTGTGGCACACGTGACGGAAACAAGGTCTCCCGGGACAGAGGGCGCGCCCGGAACAGGCTCTCTGGATTCGAGACGCGCGTGGAGGTTTCCGTCAGGCAGGGATTCAAGGACGGTGGAAACGGGGATGGAGGGACTGTCCGCCGGAAAAACCGCTGTCTTGTGGAAGCGGGCGTCCAGGCTGGCGGCGCAGGAACAGCCGGTGACGCTCTCCGCCTCTTCCGCCAAAAACCGCAAGGCCTCCAAGGGCGGCACTCCGCCCTCCCCGTCCCCGTACTCCCCGTGCTCCCGGTACTCTTTAAAGTATCCGGCAAGCGGCAATGCGGCGCTCCGAGGCGCGGGTTCGCTCATGGCGGAATTCCCTTGGGCCGTTATTAGGAAAACACGGGGTTCAGCGCGCAGCTCTCCTGGACAAGGCCTCCTTTTCAGCCCAGTTTTGCGCGGACAACCTCCGCGATGCCCTGGGCGAGCTTTTCCACAACACGCTTGTCAGGCCCTTCCACCATGACCCGGCACTTGGACTGCGTTCCCGAGTACCGGACCAGAGCCCGCCCTGCTCCCGCAAGCGCGGCCTCGGCCTCCCGGACGGCCGCCGCGATTTCAGGGACGCTTGAAAGCTCCGGTTTGGCCATGACATCCACGTTGACCAGGGTCTGGGGGTACACTTCCATGATCCGGGCCAGTTCCGCCAAGGGCTTGCCGGTCTCCGCCATGGTCCGCATGAGCTGGATGGCCGACAGCACCCCGTCGCCCGTCGAGTGGTATTCCAGAAAGATGAAATGTCCCGAGTCCTCGCCGCCAAGGACAGCGCCGCTTTTTTGTATGCCCTCAAGAACGCGCCTGTCGCCCACCGCGGTTTCGATATGGCGCGCGCCCATGGACATGAGCGCTTTTTTCAGGCCCAGGTTGCTCATCACCGTGCTGACAACGGTGTTGCCCGCAAGCCGTCCCTGCTCCTTCATCCACCACGCGCAGGCCGCGAGGATCTGGTCTCCGGAGAGGATTGTCCCCGCCGCGTCCACCGCCACCATGCGGTCCCCGTCCCCGTCAAAGGCGATGCCCAGGTCGGCCCCGGTGGCGAGCACGCGCTCTCTGAGTTTTTCCGGATGCTGGGAGCCGCAGTTGTCGTTGATGTTTTCCCCGTCCGGCATGATGTGGATGGGGTCAACCGTCGCGCCAAGCTGCATGAACACTTGAGGCGCCACCCTGTGGGCCGCGCCGTTGGCACAGTCCAAAACAACCCGGATGCCGTCCAGGTGGACACCGTGGGGGAGGGTGTTTTCAAGGAACTGCCGGTAGGTCCGTCCCGCGTCCTCCTTGGTGTAGGCGCGTCCCGGCTCTCCTCCGCACAGCGCCGGGCCTTCCTTTACAACGCGCTCGATTTCATCCTCGGCCGCGCTGGAAAGTTTGAATCCCTCCATGTCAAAAAGTTTGATTCCGTTGTCCCTGGCGGGATTGTGGGAGGCGGAAACCACGACGCCCGCGTTGGCGCGGAGCTGGCGCGTGACAAGGGCGATGCCCGGGGTTGGAAGGACACCCACAAGGATGGCGTCCGCGCCCTGGGAGAGAATGCCCGCGGCCACCGCGCACTCCACCATGTCTCCGGAGCGGCGCGTGTCCTTGCCCACGACTATCCTGAGGGATCCCTGGGTCACGTGGCGGCAGCCAAAATAAAGGGCCGCGGCCCTGCCTATGCCCATGCAGATTTCCGGGGTCATGGGCGGCTCGTTGACACGCCCCCGGATTCCGTCGGTCCCGAAAAGTCTGTCCACCGCGTTCCTCCCTTCATCCTGTCCGCGCGGCCTTTTGGGAAATCATTCCGCAAGGGCCGGAAAAACCGCGAGCATGCCCTCAACCACATCCTGGACTCTCCGTCCCAGCCATTCGGCGCCCAGTGCCGCCGTATCCGGCGCAAGCCTTTGGACAGCCTCCACGTACCCCGCGCCGGACGGACGCTCCTTTGCAAACTGTTCTAAAAACGCGTGGCCGCCCGCAACCCGCTCCGCGTTTTCCCACATCTTCGAAAAACACTCCAGGGCCTTTGGCCATTCCCTGGCAAGGAGGCGCTGCCGGGCCGCGGCCTGTGCTCCCCCTTCGCCTCCGGTCTCCTCCAGAAGACGCGCGGACACGTTCAGATTGCCGCAAAACTCTCCCAGGCGTTTTAGCCTTTCCGCCACCGCCCTGTCCAGTTTTTCCAGGGCGCCGGCAAAAAGCGCCGCCCTTGGCCCATCCGTGAAAAAGCCCTTGCGGACATGGAGATACCAGACACGCAGGGCGAGAAGATTGCCGAGAAAATGAAGGTTGTTGACAAGCACGCCTTTTTCGGCGCGGACCACGCGCGTGTCAAACGGCATGGCCGCTTTTCCGGGAGGCCGCTCCACGATAAGCCGGTCCGGCCTAAGCTCGTCTTTTCGCAACACCGTTCCCGCCGCCACCACGGTTCCGTGGGCCAGACGCCGGGGGCCCACCATGCCTCCCTGTCCGCCCAGAAAGATGGGCCGCTGGTTCAGAAACACGCCCTCGGGCACATTTCCCACAAGGGAGGCTGTGGCCTTGTCTTTCTGCGGCGTATAGTTGAAATGGATATAGGAACTGCCGACCTCGGAATGATCCTTGGGGCCTGTGCCGCCTGTCATTAAAATGTCGCAGAAGTTGATGAGGCTTCCCAGGGTGACAAAGGGAAACAGGATGGTCTGTTTAAGGCCAACCGCATGGGCTGTCCTCGCCCCCTCTTCAAGGAGCGTGCCCCTCCGCACATGGGCGGCGGAACCGGCCTCCGCGCCGTCAAGAAACGTGGCGCCCTCGAAAAAGCCGCCGTGGAGACGGACGTTTTCACCCAGTTGGCAGTCCACAAGGGTGACGGGCGCCTCCCTGCCAAGCTCCGCGCCGGGCAAAAGAAGCGTGGAGGCGCCCAGTACACGGCATCCGGGCCAGATGACAACCCCCTCGCCGGAAATACGGGAAGCCTGGACCTCGGGCCCCACATAGACGCTTTCCGGAGCGCGCACGGTGACACCCCGGGCCTCGAGATCCGCCACTGTGGCCATACCGTCTCTCCAACAGAGGGAACACAACGGCCCCGGGCAGGCGCCCCGGGGCGCGGTCCCGGGGCCGCCACGCGCAACCTGCCCGCGCCGGGCCGTTTTCTACTTCCTGCCGCCCAAAATCCTCAGAAGCATGATAAAAAGATTGATGAAATCCAGATACAGGTTGAGCGCTCCGAGAATCGCGGCTTTGCGCACAATTGCGCCGTCCGCGTCCCCAGGCTGGGTTTCGGCCATATACTTGATCTTCTGGGTGTCGTATGCGGTAAGTCCGACAAAAACAAACACCCCGATATACGAAATGGCGAAGCCCAGAGCGGAGCTTTGAAGGAACATATTGACCAGGGACGCGATGACGATACCGACAAGACCCATGAACAAAAAGCCGCCAAACGAGGTCAGATCGCGTTTGGTGGTCCATCCGAACACGCTGCACGCGAAAAAGGTGCCCGCGCAGATGAAAAAGGTGCTGGCGATGGACGCTGCGGTGTAAACGAGAAAGATGACGGAAAGTGTCAGACCGTTTAAAGCCGCGTAAGCTAAAAACGCCGTGGTCGCCGCCTGGGCCGTCATGCGTCCGATGCGCGCCGACAGAACCCAGACCAGCGCGAGTTCACCAATGATGAGCCCGAAAAACACCGCCCGGTTGAGGACGATTGCCTTGAGCAACGGCTCCGACCCCGCCGTGTACCACGCGACAAGCCCCGTCAAAGCCAAGCCCGCCGCCATCCATCCGTAAACCGCCGACACGAACTGTGAAACTCCGACGCTTGTTTGCGTTCCATACCTCTTCCGCATCTCCATCTCCCGCTCCTCCTTTCCCCGGCCTCCGCCAGGGAGGTGTGGGGTTCCAATCACTTGCCCCCGGGGTTTTCAAGGTCCCTGATTTTTTTCTCCAACACGCTCCCGTCCTCGTCCTTGGGCTTTATCTCCAAAGATTTCCGGTAAGATTCCAGGGCCTTGTCCTTCTTGTCCGTCTTGAGATAGGCGTCGCCCAAGTGCTCGAGAATCACAGGATCATCCGGCACGTACTGGACCGCGCGCTCGAGGTGGCGCAAGGCTTTGGTGTAGTTTCCTTTTCTGAAATAGACCCAGCCCAGGCTGTCTGTCATGTAGCCGTCCTCGGGCTTGATTTTGAGCGCTTTTTCCACAAGGTCCATGGCCTCGTCCAGGTTGATGCCCAGATCCGCCAGGGTGTAGCCAAGATAGTTGAGCGCGGTGGCGTCGTCCGGGTCCAGTTCCACGGTCTTCCGCATGGCCTCGATGCACTTGGCCTTGTCGCCCCTTTTGTCGTACACCACGCCAAGCCGGAACCACAACGCCGTGTCCTCCGGGTTTTTCGCCAGCGCCCCTTCGAGCACCTCCACGGCCTTGTCGTACTGCTTGGCCTCCTCGTACAGGCTGCCCAAAAACAAATACAGCTCCGGGTTGTCCGGAGACGCCTGGATGGCCTCCATCATGTAGCCAAGGGCCGCCTCAAGGTTCCCGGCGTCCTGCTCCAGCGCCGCGGCCCGGATGAGCGCGTTTTCCCTGTATTTGGAGCTTCGCGCCACATTTCTGTAGGCCGCGATGGCGCCCGCCTTGTCCTCAAGGCTTTCCAGCGCGATGCCCCGGAAAAAAACCGCCTCCGGGTCTCCCGTCCCTGACTGGACGAGCCTGTTGAAAATATCCAGCGCCCGCTTGTGGAGCTGCTGGTCAAGATACATCAGCCCGATTTGCTTGAGAACCCGAAGGTCATTGTTGGACTGTTGAACAAGAGCGTCGAATTCCTTTTCCGCCTCGGCCTCTTTTTTCTGCTTGAGATAAAAAAGGGCCAGGCCCAACCGGGCTTTCATGTTCGCCGGGTCTTTTGCCAGAATTTGCGTGTAAACGCCGGCCACTTTCTCTGTCTGCCCTGTTTCCTCGTACAGGCGGATAAGCTCGATCCGCGCCTGGTTGAGGTCGTCGTTATAGGAAAGACTCGTCTCCAGCGCCCCGATGGCTTCTTTGTTTTTACTCTGGGCCGCGTAGGCTTGTCCCAGGTAATACCACGCGGCGTAGGAGTCCGGCTCCCTATTGATAAAGTCCTTCAGAATGCGCACCGCCTTGGCCGGCTCCTCGTTCTTCTGGTACAGCTCGGAAAGGAGAAAGTACAGCTCGGCCTGGGAAGGGTCGAACGCAAGAACTTTGGTGTAGGTTTCAATGGCGCTTTTTACATCCTCAAGGGAAACATCCACCGCGCCTTTAAGGCGCAGGGCTTCCATGTCTTTAGGGTCCTTTGCGAGGACCGCGTCCACCTCCGCTTTGGCCCTCTCGTAATCGCCGCCGTCCAGATACACCTGGGCAAGCTCACGGCGGAGGAACAGGGAGTCCGGGTCCAGAGCCAGCGCCTTGCGCAGATTGACCGCGGCCTCCTCCTGGCTGCCCGCGTTGCGCAGCATCTGGGCCTGGGTGTAATAAAAATAGGCATCTCCGCTGCCTGGCTTAGGCGTCCCCTGTTCGGCGGCGGGCTTGTTTTTGGCGAGGGCCTTCAAGGTTTCGGAGCACCCCGGCGCGGCAAGAACAAGCGCCAAGAGCGCCACCAGAACAACTACGCGCCCGTTGCAAGCCGCCTGCGCGCCGCTGAAAAAATAATTGCGATATATGGATGGTTTCATCACGCCTTGCAATGGATTGGAATCCCCGTTCGGATTATCCACGCTTTCTACGTGGACAATGGCCTTGGCCCGGCCCTGAGGGTAAAGTCCCAGGCAGGCAAAAAACCTTGCCGCGCCGCAGACGCTCTGCGGAAAAAGGCCCTCTTTAAAGAATACTGTAAAAACGGCGTCTTTCTCCCTAGTATTCTAATACTACTGAGGTAATTGCAAAACTCATAGAAACGAGAAATTTGAGGTAGGCCGGGTGGTTCCGCCCGAAGGGCAGGTTCACCCAACATCTTGGAATAATGGTATAATTGTTGGGTGAACCCGAGCCTTGCGGCCCGGAACCACCCAACCTACGCCAATTATGCGATTACCTCTACTCCGCCAGATATATCGCAGGTTCCTGCCCCGTAGGGGCGGAACAGCCTGTGCCTCCTCTTACCCATCTGCCGAAGCGGTACGAGCTCCCAAACCGGCGGAGCCGGAAAGAAGGCTTTAGGGTTTAGGCTTTAGGATTTAGGGCTGGCTGCAAACGGCCCTTTTTTAAGGCTGCGCCATTATCCGCGCAAAAAGCGCGGATAATCCGGACATAGAATCTACCTCCTAAGATTGACTGTGCAAATCCGGCTCGAATCCGCCCTGGTAGGAGTCAAAGTCCGGAATCTCCCTTTCCAAAAACGCCTTGAGCTTTTTCAACACCGTGTTCTCAATCTGCCGCACCCTCTCCCTGGAAATGTTGTGCCGCTCGCCTATCTCCTGCAGCGTGACAGGATTGTTCGAAAAAATTCTCTCGTCAAATATCTCAAGCTCTCTGGATTTCAACATGGCCCTAAAGGTCTTGACCTTCTCGCGTAAAATCGTTTCCATCTCCTTCCGGGCAACCTGGTCTTCCGCCGATTCCGCGGGGGTGGACAAAAACTCAATGCGCCCGGAATCCGAATCCTCTTTGATCGGCGCGTCCAGACTCAGGTCCCAGGAATCGAGACGCTGGTCCATGTCCACGATTTCCCGCTCGCTCACCCCCAGGGTTTCCGAAAGGAGCTTGGGTTTGGGATCAAACCCCTCTTCAATGAGCCGCTGTTTCTCTTTTTTGAGTTTGAAAAACAGCTTCCTCTGCGCCTGGGTTGTGCCGATTTTGACCAGGCGCCAGTTGTCCATGATGAATTTGAGAATGTACGCTTTAATCCAGAACGAGGCGTAATAGGAAAACTTGACGTTTTTATAGGGGTCGAACTTCCGGGCGGCCTGCATGAGGCCGATGTTTCCCTCCTGGATGAGGTCAAGGAGATTTTGCATCCAAACCCTTTGGAATTCAAGGGCGATTTTAACCACAAGCCGAAGATTGGATGTGACCAGCTTGAGGGCCGCGTCCGGGTCGCCCTGCTCCTGGTAGCGCAACGCGAGTTCCCGCTCCTCCTCCCTGGTCAGCAGTTTGTACCTCGAAATCTCAGAAAGATACCTCTGGAGCGGGTCCAGGCGGACCAAGGACCTGCTTTCCGCCGCAGGGGCGGGAAGCAAATCCAGGCCCGCGCCGAAAGCGTCCTGGCCCTCCTCCCCGCTGTCAAAGCCGCCGTTTTCCCCGTCCAGCAGTCCATCCTCGTCGGTCGTTTCCATTTCCGCCCACGCCCCTCCCCGCCTGTCCGCGCCCTTTTACGCCGGTCCCCCTTCCCAGGGTCCGGCGGCTCCCTGTCGCGTCCCCGGCTTTTCCAAGCACGCCCGCGCGCGGATACTCCCTGTCTCTGGCGATTTTGTAACTATTTCACGTCCCCGCATGTCTGTCAATCCCAAAGCCCTGTGAAACCTGGCAGAGTTAAATGTTTAACGGTATGAAATCACACATTTTTTTATCATCCATCCTGCTTTCCGCAAAGAAGCGGCCTGGGGTTCCACATCCCTTTCCTGCAATTCCAGGACCATTCCGCGCCCGCAAGGATCCTACAACACCAGATCCTTGATGAAATCCAAAAGCTGGTTCAGGTTTCCGCACGGGCGCACTTCGTGGCAGTGGGCCGCGTAAGCCCGCATCTCCGAGTCTCCCGAGTTCCAAAACGTCTCGGTCTCCGGATTGAGCCAGATAATCCTCCGGCATTTCTCCCGCATGGCCGCGAGAATCTCCTCCTCGGGATTGAAATAGTTGCTTCGCGCGTCCCCCACAATGATGAGGGTGGTTTTTTTGTTGAGCGCGTCCATGTATCCGCTCTTGAAATGCCGGAACGTGGCGCCGTAGTCCGTGGGCGCGCCATAGGCAAGGTCTGTGTCCTCGAGAACCCGCCCGATGGCTGTGTTGATGTCGTACCGCTCAAAGATGGAGGTGACCTCCGCCAGACCGGCGACAAAAACAAAACTGCGGACTCCGGTGAAGCATTCCTGCACGGAGTAGAGCATGTTGAGCATGAACCGCGCGGCGGACCAGACCGACCCGGACACGTCGCACAGTGTCACCACCTTGCCCCGGTTTTTGGGCCGTTTGCGGTAGATGACCTCCACCGGCACGCCCTGATACCGTGCCGCCGCGCGCAGGGTCTTTTTCACGTCCAGCACCCCCCGGGACCGCGCCGCGTACCGGCGGCTCGCCGTGTCCTTGAGCCGCCGGACCAGATGGTTCACCACCTCCCGCATCTCCCCGGTCTCCCGGGGCGTGAGCGACGCGAAACTCCGCTCCCCGAGCTGGGCCATGTACTCTTCCCGGGAAGCCGGCCGCACCGCCTCCGGATTGTCGGGCCGGTCCTCATGCATGAGAAGCCGCCGGGCCGAATCAATCCGCGCTCCCAGGTGCTCCCGGATGCCCTTCCGGGTTTCCCGGTTTATTCCCGAGCCGGAACCCAGGCGCTCCTCCAGCGCCTGCTCAATGGCCCTTAAAAGAAGTGAAACCGCCAGCCTCCGGGTGAGCATCCCCAGGTTGGTTCCCTGCCCTTTCTGATATCCGCCTTTGCCCTCGGCCTCGGCCTCGGTCTGCATCGCCCGCAGCCGGTCCAGATACCGCGTCGGGTCTCCGGCCAGAAAATCCATCACCGCCCGCCGCATGGCATCGTCCGGAGCCTCCCCGCGCAGCGCGTCCAAAAGCGGCAGCATCTCCCGGGCAACAGACCCGGTGAATTCCGGACGGATTTCCGTGCGCATCTCATGAAAAAAAAGATGGTAGAGATGCTCGAACCTGGGGTTGTCCCGGTGGGACTTGACAAAGTTGGCGCGGAGGACAGCCTTGAAGTCCCCCTCTTCCAGAACATCCACCATGGGAAGCTGGACCAGGGTGTCCAGAACCTCGGAGGTCGAGACCCTAAGACCCGCGGCCCGGCTTGCCTGGGCGAACTGTATGACGAGGTTTCGCATTCTATTGCAGCCCTGCGGCCTTGCCAATCTTCTCGAGGTTTTTTGTTACCTGGACCGCGTCCGAGCGGTACTTGCAGATCACGCTCAAAAGCTCGGAAACCGTTGTCCGGTCCAGTTCCTCCACCTGCAGGGCCACCAGGGACTGGGCGAAATCCAGGGTCTCCGAGATACAGGGTTTTTTCCGGAGGTCCAGTTCCCGGATGGCGCGGATGGAGTCCACAAGCTGGGAGATGAGCCGGGAGCCGATGCCGGGGTTTTTAAGCCGGACAATCCGCGTCTCGAGGTCCCGGTCCGGATAATCAATATACAGATGAATGCAGCGGCGCTTCAAAGCGTCGCTCATGTCCCGGTAGTTGTTCGATGTGAGCAGCACAAAGGGGACATGGACGGCCCGCTGGGTGCCGAGCTCGGGGATGGACACCTGGAAATCCGACAGAAGCTCCAGAAGAAACGCCTCGAACTCCGGGTCGGACTTGTCCACCTCGTCAATGAGAAGGACCACCGGCTCCGGGGATCGGATGGCGGCCAGAAGGGGCCTGGGCTGGAGGAAGCGGTCGGAGAAAAAGGCGTCCTCCTGGCGGGCGATGCGCTCCACCGCGTCGGGAAGGGTGACCGCGCCGGAGATGACCTCGTTGATTTTCTCCTTGACCATCTGGGTGTAGAGGAGCTGTTTGGCGTACTCCCATTCGTACAGGGCCTTGGCCTCATCCAGCCCCTCGTAGCACTGAAGCCGGATGAGAGAGCGGTTGAGGCTTCTGGCAACAGCCTTGGCGAGCTCGGTCTTGCCCACGCCCGCCGGGCCTTCCACCAGCACGGGCTTCTTGGTGGCGCAGGCCAGAAACACGACAATGGCCGCGGCCTTGGAGCAAATATAATTGGCCTTTTCGAGCCGCTCTTCCACGTTTTGGATGCTTGTGAATTCCATGATCTTCTTTCTATGTTGAAAAGCCCCCCCGCGGCGCGGGCCCTCCCTGTCAAAACCCTACCACCTGGGTTCCCGCCGGTCCGGCACCGTCTCCCGGGGCAGCGCCCCCTCGTTCCATGCGTTGCTTACGTACAGCCCGCAAAAACAGGCCCCGTATTCCGCCACGTCCGGGTCCCTGTACACGCAGGGGCAGATGATGTCCTTGTCCGCCCCGCGTTCCCCTTCCGCAAGGCGGCAGGGACATGCCATATATCCGTAACGCTCCTTGTTCACCAACAGGCCGTCCAAAAGCTCCATTACAAAGCCTGTGTCCGTGTTGAAATAATAGCCTTTTGGTTCCTGGAGCGCCCTGAGCCTGCCATAGAGTTCTTTCGCCGTCATACTTTTCCCGCCTCCGCGAGCGCTGTCTGGATTTCGTCCTCCTTGAACCCCACGATGACCACGTCGCCTATGACGATGGTCGGGAACGAGCATCTGGGATTGATGCCCTTGACCTTCTCTATCATGTCCTGGCGCTCCTGGCCCTTGAGCAGGTCCACATCCACCGAATCATACGTCACGTTTTTTTCGGCGAGGAAACTTTTCGTCTTCTTGCAATGTCCGCACGTGCTGAGCGTGTAGAGCAGAATCCTGGGTGCCATGGGTGTTCCTCCTTGATATTCGTTCCATTCCGACATACTGCGCGCCCCAAGGCTGTTTTTTTCAAGCCCCGCCACGGACACGCCCGGGCATCTAATATAACTCCCCGCCGGGATTTGGGAAGGCGCGGGTCCATCCCGGGGGTTGTTTTTCCCGCCGTTTTTCATCCCTCCTTGTCCTGGGTCAGCGCCGCCGGAAGGATGCTCTTTTCCCCAAAACGGTCCCTTATGGAATCCATTGCCCGGTTGACCTGCTCGCGGCGCGCGGCTTCCCGGGTGTCCTCGAAAAACCTTCCCTGCCTGCCAAGGCTGCCGTCCTCCAGTTGAGCGCCGGAAACCCCCAGAAGACGCGCCGGACGCGCGCCCACCTCGGTTTTTTCGAGAAGCCCGAGACAGGCCGAATACACAACAGCGCCGTCCCAGGTGGCCTCCTCAAGGGTCACGTTCCGGGTGATTTGAACAAAATCCGCGTATTTGACCTTGAGACAGACACACCTCGCCTTGAGACCGTTTCTCCGAAGCCTCCGGGCCACCTTGTCGGAAAGCCGGAGAAGCCGGTTTTTTGCCTCCCCGATGTCCAGGATGTCCCGGGAAAAGGTCTCCTCGTTGCCGATGGATTTCGTCTCATGCTCCGTCACCACGGGACGCGTGTCTATGCCCCTTGAGAACTCGTACAGGAGCGCGCCCTGCTTCCCGAACTTGGCGGCAAGCGCCTCGAGGGGATAGTCCCTGAGCTGGGCAACCGTCCGGACGCCCAGGGCCGCGAGCCGTTCCTGGGTGGCCTTGCCAACACCCCAGAGACGGGAGACGGGAAGTGGAGCAAGAAAATCCTCCACCTCCTCCGGGCCCACATACACCACCCCGCCGGGCTTGGCGGCCTCTGACGCCATCTTGGCCGCCAGCTTGGAAGGACCCACTCCGGCCGAGGCCGCGCATCCGGTTTCCGAAAAAATCTCCCGCCGCATGGCCTGGGCAATGTCTTTGGGATGGCCGAACAGGCGGAAACACCCGGAGACATCACAAAACGCCTCGTCTATGGAAACCGGCTCGACCCTGGGAGTGTAGCGGTAAAACACGGCGTGGACCAGCCTTGAAACCTCTTCATACCTGCCCCGGCGCACAGGAAGAAGCACGGCCTCCGGGCAAACCCTGCGCGCGTGGGCGACAGGCATGGCGGAGCGGACTCCGCGCCCGCGGGCCTCGTAGCTGGCGGAACAGACCACGCCGCGCTCGGCGCCGCCTCCCACGATGACGGGTTTGCCCCTAAGCTCCGGGCGGTCCAGTATCTCCACGGACGCGAAAAAGGCGTCCATGTCCACGTGGATGATATGGGAAAGGTCTTTGGCCATGTTTCCCTTTCCGCTCCTGGAGAAACCGGGGGCGCCCCGCCCTTTTCCTGTTGCACTTTCGCCTTTCAGGCCGGGGAAGTCAATTCCTTTGACTTGCAGGGCGGGAGAGTGTATTTTAGAAAGGTCTGTATGCTGTTCAACACGCGGTTCCCACTCCGCGTGAAATTTCCACATCCTGGCAAGGAGGCGGAACATGGTCCATGAGCGCGCGGGAAAGGAAAACACGGACAACACAGTGCGGCTCGCCTATGAGCGGGGCCGGGAACTGGGTTTGAACGAGGTGGTTGTCGCCTCGACCAGCGGCGAAACCGCCCTTCAAGTCCTGGAGGTTTTCAAGGGATTCTCTGTGGTGGTGGTGACCTACCATTGCGGGTTCCGGGAGCCTTTTGCCACAATTATGGAAAAGCAGGCCCGGGAGGAGCTGGAAGACAGGGGCGCGACAGTGGTTCAAGGCTCGCACGCGCTTTCCGGAGTCGAACGCTCCGTGGCGAAAAAATACTCGGGTGTTTACCCTGTGCTTTTGGTGGCGGACACGCTCAGGCTTTTAGGCCAGGGCGTCAAGGTTGCTGTGGAAATCACCGTCATGGCCGCGGACGCGGGGGCGCTGACGGGAAACGACGTGGTGGCAATAGGGGGAACCGCCCGGGGCGCGGACTCGGCCCTTGTGGTAAAACCCGCGCACCAGTCCACGTTTTTCGATCTTAAAATACGGGAAATCATCTGCAAGCCCAGGGAGTTTTGAGGCCCCGGGCCTTAAGGATCACAGCAAATCCCGCCATTCCAGACCGTGCCGGAGCAGCACCCGTGTCAGCGCGGCCCGGAATTTCGCCATGGCCCCGGTATTGGGACGGGTAAACTGTTTTTTCACCGCCGCGGTTTTCCGGTGGATTTCCTCCTCATCCCTGCCTCCCCCTCCCATTTCCGCCAATGCCATGGAACGGTAATCCATTTCGGAAAGATGCATCCGGATGAGGGCCGCATCCCTTGGGGATGCCTCCTCCAAAATCGCGAGCGCCTCCGCCAAAACCAGGGAACGCTCCCGGTTGAGCATCTCCTCCTCGGGAGAATCCGCCATCTCCGCGCCGTGGGCCTTTTCATCCTCCGGAGGCTCCACCTCGTGCTTCCGCCGTGTAAGCACCTTGCGGTTCTCGTCATGGCACCGCCGCGCCAGTATCAGCAACAGATATGTCTGAAGGCTGGCCTTGCCTTCGTAAGAGCAAATGGCCTTGCCTGTCAGAAGCTCGAGCCAAAACGTGTTTTCAACCTTTTGGGCGCTCTCGCGCTCCACCAGACGGCGGCGGCACACGGCGATAAACAGGCGGTGGAAGCGGTTGTAGAGGGGCACCAAGGCGTCGCCCTCGCCGTTGGCGAGCGCCATGCAAATGGACTGCGCAAGGGCATGGTCTTCCTGGTGCATGGAACCCCCCGCGTGGCACGGTGTGCCGGATTTCCGGACGCAGGGGGACAATAATGTACACAACAGGTTCCGTCAAACCAAAAAGACATCCCTAAAAAACAGGCCGGACACGCGGTCGCAGGCATGAAAACCGCGCGGCATCGTGTCCGGCCGTCAAGGCATCCGGCCTTGCGCCGGGTTTTGGCGCAAGGGCTTTAGTCAGTGTTTGTCTTCCCTGTCAAGTTCCGGATTCTTTGTTTGAGAGATTCAAGAACCCTCTCGAGACGGCTTGCCTCAGCCTCAAGCGCGGCAACATCCCCGGTTCCGGCGACGCGCGTGTCCACGGCCGGGCCCAGACC
>JAGVGH010000305.1 GCA_020057225.1 Desulfobacterales bacterium
TAGGCGCGCGCGGGGGTTTCCTCGTCCCGGGTGTTGAGGCGCGCGGCCAGGGGAACCATGGCTCCGGCGAGAAGGGCGGGGGGAAGAAGGACGGCGGCGGCGCCGAAGAGGAAGGAGGCAAAACCGGGAAGTCCGCCCCGGACCCACAGAAAGGGCAGGGCGCGCGCCAGGGCGGTGGCCAGGAAGGGCAGGAAGGCAAGAAGGATGTGCCCCGCGATGAGGAGTTTCCGCCACCTGCGGACGCGGTGGACGCCGGAGGCCAGCCGGTTCCCGGCGCCTCCGGCCAACAGCCACAGTCCAAAGGCCGCGCCCACGGTCAGCTCGTTTCCGGCAAAGGTGGCCATGAGCTCGCGGGTGAGGATGAGTTGAACCGCGAAGGAGGAGGCGCCCAGGGCAAGGAGGGAGATCGCGAACGGTTTGTTTCCCATGGGGTGTCCTCAGAGCCGGGCAAGCGCGTCAGGGTTCAGGGATGATGTCTAAAAGAGCTTCCATAAGGCCCCGCATTCGGGACATGAAAAAGTGGTCCGCGCCTTCCACCACGCGCACCGGGGCGTCCGGATTCCAGCGCGCGGCCATTTCCCCGAGGAGCGCGACCGGGGCGAAGCTGTCCTTTTCCCCGGCCACAACACCCCGCAGACCAGGCGCGCGCAAAAGTCCGTCAAAGCTTAAAAGCTCGGGCAGACCAACGGGAGGGGCCACCCAGACCATGGGAGCGTCCGGGAAAAGAGTCGCGGCCCTGGAGCACACCCAGGCGCCAAAGGAGTATCCGGAAAGATGGACACGGGTTTTTCCCCGGGATTCCAGAAAGCGGCGGGCCTCGGCAAGGCTTGTGACCGCCCCGTCTTCGCCGCCGGGCAGACCCTTGCTGTTTCCCGCTCCTGGAAAGTTGAACCGGAGGACGGAATATCCTTTGGATGTGTAGGCGCGGGCCATGGCCGCCACAACGGGGTTGCGCATATCGCCGCCGTACAGGGGGTGCGGATGGCAGACCACAGCGGCGGACGGGCCGTCATGTTCCGTCCAAAGGCCTTCCAGGTCCGGTCCGATCATCACGGGCAGGGTTTGCGGTTTTTGTTTTCCTGTTCCATGGCGCCTGTTTTTCCTTTCCCGGGAGCGTTCCATGTGCTACTGCTTGCCGCCGCTCCAGCGCAGCTTGTTTTTAAGGGCGTCAAAGTAATGCTGTCCCGGCGCTTTGATGAGCAGGACGGGAGTCTTGGCGCGGGTGACAATAACGGTGTGGCGGCTGTCCAAAAGAATTCCCGCCTGGCCGTCAAAGGTGAGCATGACCCCTGGTGAGCGGAGGCCCACCTGAATGAGGACCCTGGCGGAATCCGGGACAATGAGGGGCCGGTTGGTGAGGGTGTGGGGGCAGATGGGGGTGATGATGGTGGCGGCCACGCTGGGATGGACCACAGGCCCGCCCGCCGCGAGGGAATAAGCGGTGGAGCCTGTGGGCGTGGCCACGATGAGGCCGTCCGCGCGGAAGGTTGTGAGATAGTGGCCGTCCACATGGGTGGGCAGGTCCGCGAGCCGCGCCAGGGTTTTGGAGTTGATGACCGCGTCGTTCAGAACCTGCTGGCGCGTGATTTCCTCATCCTTGTCCATCACCCTGACAGAAAGGCGGCTGCGGGGTTCCATGGAATAGCGTCCCTCGAGCACGGCTTCCAGCACGGGATAGAGGTTTTCCTGGGGGGTTTCCGCCAGAAAACCCACAGTGCCGAACTTGACTCCGAGCATGGGGACCGCCCGGGTGTCGAGCCAGCGGGCCGCGTGCAGAAAGGTTCCGTCGCCGCCCAGGACAACGGCGCAATCGAGGTCTGGGGGGGGAGGGCCGCCGGTCTGTGCAAGAACATCCGGACAGGGCGGGGTGGCGCGCTTGACAAGGGTTTCTATTCCTTTTCCGGCGAGCCAGGCGGCCAGTTCATCGGCTTTTTCCAGTGGCACAGGGTCTTCTTTGACCACGAGGGCGATTTTTACGGGTATTTTCTCCATGGGGGCTGGCCTTTTCACGTGTTGGGGCGTGATGGACGCGCGCTCTGCCTTGGCGGGCGGTGTCTTGTGGGCCTGTTTGTACTATTGGACTTGCGGTGCGGCAACTCTTTTGTTTTATCGTAAAGCAAGACCCGTTTTTTTCACTACAAAAATCTTGCAAAATGCAAGATTTTCTCCTTGACTCGGGAAACAAAGGGGACTACATTCCCAACCTAAAGAGGGCCGTGTTTTTCGGGATGGTCCTGAAAAACACCTAAACCGGTAACCTTTTAACAACGACCCGGGGGCGACCCCAAACAGGCGGAAAACAAACTTCAGGGGGTATATATGAAGACGCAAGCGAAAACTGGCAAGTGGTCTGTTAAACTTTTGGCGGCGGCGATGATGGTTTGCGCCGTGGTGTTCGTTGGAAACGTGTTTGCTGAAGAGGCTGCTCCGGCTCCTGCCGAGGGCGAGGCCCTGACCCCGGCGGAGGCCCCGAAGGAGGGCGCGGCTCTGACCTCTGGCGTTCTGTACGCCGAAGAGGCCGCTCCCGCTCCCGCCGAGGGCGAGGCGGTGACGCCTGCTGAGGAGAAGAA
>JAGVGH010000258.1 GCA_020057225.1 Desulfobacterales bacterium
CAACGGAAGTTGTTCGAATAGCCACCTTCAGGTGGCTCATGGTTTTTAACCGCTTTGAGCGGTTCACGATCTTTTCAAGCCACCGGCTATGCCGGTGGTTTGACTTTTGAGGCCGTTTCACCCCTCGAGCAGGGCCGCGATCTCCTCTGGCAGGGGCAGTTGCCCCATCAGTTCTTTCGGCAGAGTCCGGGTGATTTCGTAGGTGGCAACGCCAATCGGCCTGCGGGAGTCGCGCAAGGCGTATTCAACGATGGTGCGGTTCTTTTCCTTGCAGAGAATGATGCCAATAGACGGATTCTCGTCCTCCTGCCGGACCTTGCGGTCCAGGGCCGTGAGATAAAACTGCATCTTGTCGACAAACTCGGGATCCATTTGTGTGGACAAAAAGGCCAGGCAGATTTTGGAGAAGGTCTCATACAAAAATGCGGCACAATCCGTAACATCTGCTGAAAGATCCCGCTCAATCTCCCTCTCCCTGCGGGAGAGGGCCGGGGTGAGGGCATACCTTGTCTGATTGCGCCTTGGTATCACATTGTAAAGCTGTTCTTGAAACACTACACCAGCCCCCGCAGCAGGGCCGGAAACCGCGCGGCGCGCGCTTTTCCCCGCCCGCTCCGCCACGCGCCCCTTGGGCCCGCCCGGAACCCGTCCGGTTTCATAGGTACAATCCGCCCCGCAACGGGTTCAATACTCCCCGAAAAAGGAAGACTTACCGGCGCGTCCCCTGCTCCCCGTTTTCCAGCGCGGCCCTGGCCCCTTCCTCCACATCCACGAGGCATAGTAAAAGGCCGCCCGCGAGGAAGAAGACCACAAGCGCCACGATGGACAAACGGCTCGATCCAGCGGCCTGGCTCACCGCGCCAAAGAGAAGCGGACCGGCAATACCCGCCATTTTGGCGCTTGTCGAGAAGAAACCGAAAAACTCGGCGCTTTTCCTCCGGGGAACCATAGCGCCAAACAGCGACCGGGAAAGGGCCTGGCTTCCCCCCTGAACCAGACCCACGCACACGGCAAGAAGGTAGAAATGGAACGCGCTCCGAAGGAAAAAGCCACCAACGCTGATGGCTGTGTACCCTAGAAGCGCAAGCAGGACCGCCCGTTTGGCGCCGGTTCTCTTTGCCAGGGCACCGAAAAAAAAGGTCGCGGGAACGCCGACAAACTGGGTGAGAACAAGGGCCGCGGTCATGTGGGCCACACCAATACCTATCTCGTCCCCGTAGGCGGTGGCCATTTTAATAATGGTGCCGATGCCGTCGTTATAAATCCAAAACGCGGCAAGAAAGACGCAAAGCTGGCGGTAGCGCCGGATTTCGCGGAACGTGCGGACAAGGCGCGCGGCTCCCTCCACAAGGGGATTGCCGCCGGGCGCTCCGGAACGGGGCGGTTCCGGCGTGTTCCGGAAAAAGGGCACGGAAAAAAGCCCCCACCAAAGGGCCACAGAGAAAAAAGATAGCCTGACCGCGGCCTTGGCGCCCGGGATGCCAAACCATTCGGGCCGCATGACCATGAGGACGTTCACCACCAGAAGAATCCCCCCTCCCACGTAGCCAAAGGCGTAGCCACGGGCCGAAACCCGGTCCATGTCGTTTGGCAGCGCCACATGGGGAAGAAGGGACTCATAGAAGATGTTTCCGCAGGCAAAGCCGATATCCGCGCCAATGAACAAGAGAGAAGCGAACAGAAAACTCTTTTCAATGAAGACGAAGCCCAACGTGCAGAGGATGCCCAGCCCGCAGAAAAATCCGGTGAAGGCTTTTTTTCTGCCCGTATGGTCGGCCATGGCTCCCAAAAGAGGAGAGAGCAGGGCGCCCAGCAACAGGCCCGCGGCCGCGGTGTAAGCCCACAGGGCAGTCGCGGCGCTTTCGGCCATTCCCCCCTGGACAGCGAGACTCCGGTAAAAGGGCGGGAACATGGCCGCCATGATGGTGGTGGCAAAGGCGGAATTGGCGAAATCGTACATGCACCAGGAGTTGACAGTCTTGCGGTAGGATTTTTCCATGGGAGCCTTGGAGACAGGGTTTGGGGGTGAAAGGGGAGCTGATACCAGGTTGCAATCAGGCATAATCAAAAAGGTATGCCCTCACCCCGGCCCTCTTCCACAGGGAGAGGGAAATTGAACGGAAGTTTTCAGCAAGTGTTAAGGGTTTGAACGCGCCTTGATTTGAAAGGGTGTATATCATACGCCGCGCGCCGCGGAAAGGGGCCGTTGTTTTTTGCGGAAGCGGCTTTGCGTGTAAAACGCGAACCCTCCCGCAAAAAGCCCAGCGACCCGCTTGACTCCGGCCCTCCCGCCGGATATGCTCCGCCAGTCCAAACCCGCACGGTCCGGAGGTAATGCAATGCGGCTCGTAACCTTTGTTGTCCCAGAGACGAAGCCTCCCCTGGCCACCCGTCCGCGCTTCGGCGCCCTCTCCCCGGACGGCGCCCTGGTGGTGGACTTCACAGCCGCCGCCTTTGCCATGACCGGCGCGCCGGGGCATCTTTTAGGCGACGTGCAGTCCTGGTTCGAAGGCGGCGAGGCGGCCTTCGAGGCCGCCGAAAACACGCTGGAATTCGCGCTTCGGGAGCGCACCCCCGGCTCCTGCCACGACGCCGCCTCGGTCCGGCTCCTGGCCCCTGTGCCCAGGCCCGCCTCTGTCCGCGACTTTATGGGCTTTGAACGCCATGTCATCCAGGCCACCCAGACAGCGCTTTCCTGGCGCTCTCCGACCCTGGCCTTCTTCAACTCCCTGACAATGCGGGTTTCGGGAAAGCCCCTCTTTGGCCCTCCCAGGGTCTGGTACGAGCTCCCCGTTTACTATACGGGAAACCCGCGGACAGTGACCGGCCCGGACTCGGACATCGTGTGGCCTTCCTACACGGAAAAACTGGACTTCGAGCTGGAGTTCGGTCTTTTCATCGGGCGCCAAGGGAAAAACATTCCTCCGGAGCGCGCCATGGAGTACGTGGCGGGCTACACCATCTTCAACGACTTTTCAGCGAGGGATTTTCAAATGCGCGAGATGGCTGCCCGCCTGGGTCCTGCCAAGGGCAAGAGCTTTGACACGGGAAACGCCATGGGTCCCTGGCTGGTGACCAAGGACGAGGTCGGCGACCCCTACAGCCTGGAAATGGAGGCGCGGGTGAACGGAGAACTGTGGAGCAAGGGATCGAGCGGGGAAATGCGCCACCGGTTTGAGCACATGATAGCCCACGCCTCGCTGGAGGAGACCTTGTATCCTGGGGATTTCATCGGCTCAGGCACGGTGGGAGGAGGCTGCGGGCTGGAACTGGACCGCTGGATCGAGCCCGGCGACGTGGTGGAGTTGAGTGTTTCCCGTCTGGGCGTGCTGCGGAACCGGGTGAGCCGTCCTGGGAAGGAGGCAGGAGTGAGGAGTTAGATTCTATGTCCGGATTATCTACTTCTGCTTTGGCAACTTCATCTGCCTATGCCGTTAGCCCGGTCATGTTCCCGCTTTAGCAACAAAGCAAGTTGAAGTGTCATTCCGGGCGAAGCGGGAAATCTTGTCTTTGATGGGCATCCGGTTAACGACAATGTTTCGCGCTTCGCGGAATAAAAGTTTGGCATATTTTAACTATACCCTTTTCCGAAACTTACCAAAGCCATGGTTCTGGGGTTGAAACCCAGGCTAGTTCAGAAGTCTTGCCGCAGTGCGGCTGCTATGTGGAGAACGGCTCATTTTATAACGAAAAAAGACAACAAAACATCATTTTTTATTCCCACTCTGAACTTCTGACTCCTGACTCCCCAACGCGTTTGCCCTTCCAGGAGCATCCCATGCAAGAAAAGGCCCGCGCCCACATCCAGCAACTCATAGACTCCGGGCATGAGGAATACAGACTGTTTGACGCCCTGGACGCGGCGGATATCCCGGCGGAAGAGCGCCTCGCAGCCCGCCGCTCCCTTGCCCGGGTCCTGGGGCAAAACCATACCCGCGGACTAGATCAGGGCAAGGCTGTCCGCGCCGCCGGCGAGACCCTCCTGGCCGCCCACAAAGACCACTTGGCCTGGGCAATGGACCAGTGGGAGCGCTGCCTCCTGGCCGCGGCCCCTGACAAGGCCGCCATGGCCCGGATGTGCCGGGACTTTCCCTCCCTCTTGTGTCCCTCCTGCGCCCTGTGCCCGGAGGCGTTTTCGGAACTGCTCCGGGTTCTTGTCACAAACCACCGCGCCCGGGCCTTTGATATCGTCCCCGCCCTTCACCGCTTCCTCGCGCGGCGAACCAGCGACACCGAAGAGGCTGTCCGTTTTTTCACCATCTACGCGGATATATTCGAAATTAGGAATCTGGACCTGTTCCTGCCCCTTTTCGAGGAGCTGTTTTCAGGAAATCCGCCGGAATCCAGGCGGGAGTTTCTGGCGGTATTTTCGTATGACACCCTGGTGAACACCAAGGACGCGGAAAAAGCCATCTTGGGCATGGCCAAAACATACGGCCAGATGCCCGGGGAGGTCCGCGCCGCTTTTGTGACCCTGGCGCTCACAGTCGCCAGGCAATCGTTGAGCAGCGCGGCGCATGTTTGCGGAGGCGCGCGGCTGGATAAGACAGTGGCCGGTATGAAAACAGAATGGCGGGCTGTCTGGCTTTCGCGTTTTAAAGAAATCGTGGCCTTTGCCGGGACCGTGAAGGTCGGCCATTGCCTTGGGGACATGGCCCGGCGCTACGCCTCGGACCCGGACAAGGCGGACGCTTGTTACGCGGTTGCCGAAGAGCTTGCCCGGGAGTTTGGCTCCCGCGCCGCGGACACATGGCTGGACAGCGCGTGGAAATAGAGCGTTTGTCAGGAGGCCGCCCCGGTTGGTCCGGCCGCCCTGCAGGGGTCTTGGCTTACCCTGGCGCGGACCCGCACCGCGCTGACAAGACGCCCTCGCGGGCGCAGTCATTCCCGCGCAGGCTGGAATGACGAACGGGGGCGCGTCTCCATCCGAAAAAACATCCCATTCAGGTAGAATATAATTGGCGTAGATACCGCCTTGACGGCCAAGACGGTATCCGCCTCAAATTTGTCGTTTCCATGAGTTTTGCAATTACCTCAAATGGTAAGGATTTGAACGCAACTTGGTATGACAGAAAGGAAGAGACGAAACGCAGGATGTGTTGCTTCGAAGGACTGCGGCCAGAAGTTATAGACCGCGAAAGCGCCGCATTAAAAGGTTTGAAAAGCCGTCCGCCTTGCCTCCTATTCCACCACCACTCTTCTTTCCTCGGTCCTGCGCAGGCCGTCTCCGTAATACGGGCAGTCCGGACCCGTGCAAAACAAACTGTAAAACGGTTCAAGAGGCTCCAGCGCCGCGTCATAGGTTACGGCAACCTGTCCGTTTTCAAGGCGCTCCACCCCGCGCACCCAGCCGCACACCTCCTGCGCCACCGCCACGTCCATGGAGAAGAGCCCGTAGCCGTCCCCGGTCCGGGCGTAGGTGACGGTCCGGATATAGTCCTTGCCCTTGGGGGTCGGCAAATGAACAGACTGGTTCCCCTCCAGGCGTTCCGGCTCCAGGTATCCTTGTCCCGCCAGTTCCCGGATTGCCAGCACAAGCTGCCCGGCCCCGCGCGCCCGCTGGATGGTTAACCTCCCCGACGGTCTGGGATAATGCATGGCCTTGTCAACCAGGGCCTTGGCCTTGCTTTTGGAATATCCGTCTTCTTTCCCGCATCCGGCAAGCGCGCACAGAACGACCAGCGCCAGCGCGCACAGCTTGTGTCCCATGGCATGCTCCCTGTCCCCGTCTGTTGCGCTCTAAAGCCTACAACGTGTCCAGCACGATTTCCTCGTAGGATTTTCTCCACTTGGGGGGCTGCGGGCGGTATTTTTTGTCAAAGTGTCCCAATGCGATAAGCATCACAATGATGAAGTTTCCGGGTATCCCGAACTCCCGCGCCACCTCGTCGTGCAGGTATCCGCCCAGGGGATGGCTGTCCACCTCGTAGTGCTTGGCGGCCAGCATGAGAGACATGGCGAACATGGCCGCGTTTTTGACCGCAAAGATGGTGGATTCCTTTTCCGTGCCAAAGAGGGCCTTGGTTTCCGCCTCGTACCACTCCCTGAGGTCCTCGTTCATGTACCCCAGTTCCACAAAGCTGCTCCACGCCTGCTCCGCCGCGGGATGCGCCATGCGCCATCCGAATTTGTCGCCCAGCACCATGAGCACCGCAGGCGCATCGGTGATTTTTCTCTGTTTTCCCGCCACGCGCATGAGCCGTTCCCTGGCCTCGGGGGTACGGAACACCAAGAGTTGCCAGGGCTGGAGATTGAAGGCGCTGGGAGTCTGGGCCGCAAGCTGCACAATCTGCTTTACGGTGTGCTCGGTCACCGGACGCGCGGGATCGAAATAGTCAATGGAACGGCGCGTCTCCATAATCTTTGGAAAATCCATGGGCATCCCTTTCCAGCCGCGCCGCTGTCTGTCCGCGCCCCCCCGCGGACAACCAGCGGAAAAAGTTGCCTGGCCGCCAGTGGACCATGATGCTACTATACCGTAATGGCTTGATTTCGCAAGGGAGAATTTCACGTGCTTCCTGTGCGGGGCATCCTGTTCCGGGTGCCGGGCGGCGGGCAGGGTGCCGGAACGGATTACAGCGTTTCTCATAATTCCCGTTAAGCGAGGTACTTGCAAAATGAGGCGTAGGTTTTAGACTCTATATCCGGATTATCCGCGTTTTTTGCGTAGATAATGTCTGTGGTTGAAACCCCAGGCTAGATCAAAAACCTTGCCGCTATGCGGCTGCTATGAGGAAAAAGGCCCATTTTATAACTAAAAAACACGACAAAAGATG
>JAGVGH010000253.1 GCA_020057225.1 Desulfobacterales bacterium
GTCTTTCGCGCGCGGGTTCACCCAACACTAATTACTATAGCGGAACTACCCAAATATAACAATATAAATGTCATTTAGATAAGTTAGCGCTTATGGGGGCCTGCCCCTACTGGAATTTCCCCTGTAGGGGCGGCTCCCTGTGGCCGCCCTCTCATCCAAGATGCGCAATTATTTATTTCGCTATGTATAGAATCTATGTCCGGATTATCTACGTTTTTTGCGTGGATAATGTCTGCCCCATGGCCTGGGGTTGAAACCCCAGGATAGAACAAAAACCTTGCCGCACCGCGGCTGCTATGATGAAAAAGGATCATTTTATAACAAAAAAACACAATAAAAGATGATTTTTTATTCTAACTCCTAACTCCTAACTCCTGACTCCTAACTTCTTACTTCTTCTCCCCAACCCGGAAAGGATCCCTCGACGCCATGACCCAAATCCACGCTGTCATCGCCGCCCACAACCGCGCGGAACTCACCCTCGCGTGCCTCGCGTGCCTCGCCGCCCAGACCGCGCCCCCCGCCGTCACCCTGGTGGACGACGGCTCCACCGACGGCACCGAATCCCGCGCCAGGGAAACCTTTCAAGACAAACTCGCCCTCCGGATTCTCAAAGGGGACGGCAATCTTTGGTGGGGCGGCGCCACCTATAAAGGTATCAAGGCTGTTCTCGCCTCCCCGGACACCGGGGACAACGACCTTTTATGCCTCATGAACGACGACATCACCTTTGGCCCGGACCTCTGCGCCACGGCCCTGGCCCTTCACGCCAAACACCCGGACGCCCTCCTCCATCCCCTGGTGGTGGACGACACCGAGCGGGACACCCTCCTCAAGGCCGGAACCGTCATGGTCTCCTGGGCGCTTTCCCTCACCCAAAGACCCTTGGAGGGCCTTCAACTCAGCGTCCGGCACACGTTTCCGGAAGTGACCCCTGTTGACATGCTCCGCGCCCAGGCCCTGTTCATCCCTGTCGCCGCCGCCCGCCGCCTGGGCAACATCGCCTGGCCCGCCCTGGTCCACTACCATGGCGAAACCGAGTACACCTGGAGGGCCAAACGCGCGGGACACCCTCTTTTCATCTGCCGGGACATGGAAGTCTATTCCGCGGCCGAGGCAACCGGCCCCTTCAACGCGCCGGGAAGGGGCGGAACACTGCGGGGCTTTTTCCGCTCCCTTTCCGATCCCGGGTCCCCCAACAACCTGGAACACAAGGCGCGGTTCGCCCTTCTCGCCTGTCCCCGGCGCGCCCTTGTGCCGTTTCTCGCCGTGGACACTGTCAAGGTCACTGTACGCTCCCTTGCCGGGCTGGCCATGGGCCGCAGAATCGAGGGAGCGAGGCACCTCCTCAATCGGGTGTTTGAGCGCATCGGGGAGAAAAAGCCATGATTATCAAGGCGGCGCGTTTTCTCTTTCACGCCACCAAGGAAAACGGCCCGGCCTGGGTTGCCAAACGCGCCGCCATCGAGGCGGAGCGGAAAAGCGGAGTCATCACACTGCGCTGCCCGCGGCGTCCCTGGAGGGAGAACGAGCTGGCCGGGCAGCTTAACCCGGAGGTTCCCCAAGACCCGGAAAAATTCCTTCCGCGCTGGCGCGCAAACGGCGCGCGCTTTTTCATAGGCCCCAAAGACCGGGAAAAATACGCCCCGCATCTTCAAAAAATACTCGGAAAAAAAGGAATCGAAGCCTTGGCGGCCAAGGCCAACGCCATCGCCCAGGGCAGGTTCGAGTATTTTTCAAGCCGGACCGGGAGCCTTGGCATGCCGCCGGACTGGCATCTGGACCCCTTTACGGGCGAAAAAAGCCCGCGGGATGTCCATTGGTCCAAAATCCCCATCAGTTCGGCCCTGGTCCGGGACCTCAAATACGTGTGGGAGCCTTCCCGTTTCGCCTGGGCTTACACGTTGGCCCGGGCCTATTGGGCGACCGGCGACGCGCGGCACGCCGAGACCTTCTTCTCCCTGGTTCTGGACTGGGGAGAGGCGAACCCCCCCAACACTGGGGCCAACTGGGGCTGCGGCCAGGAAATCTCGCTTCGGCTCATGGCCTGGGCCTTTGCGCTCCACGTCATGCAGGACGCTCCGGCGGCCGCGCCCGCGCGGGTATGCCGGGTTTTGGGGATGATGGCGGCCCAGGCGGAAAGGGTTTCCCAAACCACGCTGTTCGCCCATCTTCAAAAAAACAACCACGCTGTGAGCGAGGGGGTGGGGCTGTACCTCGCCGGGACCCTTCTTTCCTGCTGCGCCAAGGGTCCGGCCTGGAAAGCCATGGGAAAGCGGATTCTGGAGGAGGAGGCCCTTCTCCTCATCAACCCGGACGGGTCCTTCAATCAGAAATCCATGAATTACCACCGGGTCATGCTGGAGGATTACCTCTACGCCCTGGCCCTGGCGCGGGCCAACGGCGACCTGTTCGCCCCCTCCATGCTGGAGAGGGTCAAGGCCGCCGCGGGATTTTTGCGGGGCATGATGGACGCTTCGGGCGGCGCGCCCAATCTCGGGGGAAACGACGGCGCCCTGGTTTTGCCCCTTTCCCAATGCGCCTACCCGGACTATCGGCCCGCCTGTTATTCCGGACACTACGCTTTTCACGGGACGCGCCTCGCCACAAAAGGCCCGTGGGACGAGCATCTCTTGTGGCTTTTCGGGCCAAAGGCGCTCACTGCGAAACGGGAGCGCTCCCCGGCCGGGGAGATTTCCGCGCCCCGGGGGGGATGCCACACGCTCAGGGGCGCGCGGGCCTGGGCCATGATCCGCTGCGGCACGTTTGAGGACCGCCCTTCCCACGCGGACAGCCTGCACCTGGATATCTGGCGGGACGGGGTGAACATTGCCATGGATCCCGGCTCCTATTCCTATTACGCCCCGCCGCCCTGGAACAACGCGCTGGCCGGAACAGCGGTCCACAACACGGTGTGCGTGGACGGGCTGGACCAGATGGAGCGCGGCCCGCGGTTTATGTGGACCCGGTGGCTCAAGGCCCGGGTCCATGAGAATTCCGGGGGCGCGGACGGCAAGGCCCGGGTGTTTTCCGGAGGCCACAATGGCTACGCGCGGCTGCCGGAGCCTGTTTTCCACAACCGCTCCGTTGTGATGGCCGGGGAGGACGTGTTTTTTATCGTGGATGACCTGGTGGGCAGGGGTTCCCACACCCTCACGGTCCACTGGCTGCTCGCGGATCTGCCCTGGCGGGAGCTTCCGGAAGGGGTGGAGCTGGAAACCCCGACCGGCCTTTACGCGGTGCGCGCGCGGCTGCTTCTTCCCTCGTTTGGAACACTGTCTGTCCGCGCGTTCCGGGGCGCGGAGTCCACCGCGCCCTTTGGATGGAGCTCGCCGCGGTACGGGGAGCGGGAGCCGGGAATCGCGCTTGTGGCAACCCTTCGGGAAGAGCTTCCGTGCCGGGTGGCGACGTTGTTCGCCCCGGCGGGAGTCGCCTGGGAGATGGTGACAGCGTAAAAACGCTCCAAAGTGTCATACGGCCAAAACCAACGGACAACCCCATTCAAGAACAACGCGGACAGACATGAATTGCCGGTTCCCCCCGCAAAGGAGATTCCCATGAGCATTGCCACACCCCCGCGCCTCGGACAAACCGTCCCGGACTTCACCGCCATCACGTCCCAGGGAGAGCGGTTCCGGCTGAATGACGCGCTCCGCGCCCAAAAAACCACGGTCCTCGTCTTTTACCGGGGACACTGGTGCCCCTATTGCCTGGGCCAGCTTGCGGCGCTCAAGGAAAACCACCCGGCCATTGCCCGGGCGGGCGCGGCCGTGCTCGCCCTCTCCACGGACCCGCCCTGGCAGTCGGACGCCCTGGCCCGGGACATGGCCCTGCCCTTTACCCTTCTGTGCGACGAAAACCAGGAGTACGTGAAACTCTACGGCCTCCACAACCCCCATGAAATGGGTGGCTGCGCGAAGCCCGCCGTGGTTGTGCTGGACAGCCAGGGCAAAGTCCTCTACCGCGCCTTGGAAACTCCCTACAAACGCCTTTCGGTCCCGGAGCTTTTGGACTTTTTGTCCTCTCTCGCCAAAAACCCGGAACACACGGGCCAAAACGTCCGGATTGGCGGATTCGGCCTTCCCCTAAAACCCGGAGCCGCAGGCTGGCAGGCCGCCAAAAACATGGTGCGCCTGGGCACCGCGAAAAACTGGCGTCATTTCGCCCTGTATCCCGCTGTCGCCGTGAAAAAAACCTTCTCCCTGCTCTCCGGCACCCAAAACGTGGCGGTGGTGCAATCCTTTGCCGCGCCGCCCGAGACCGTGTTCGCCCACGTAAGCGACCCTGGAAAAATGAGCGCCTGGGCGGACGGCATACTCCTTAGCCGGATAAAGGAGAGCGCGGGCGGGCCCGGGCATCCGGACGGCGCGGGCGCTGTAAGGGCGGTGCGCCTTGGGCCCCTGGCCTTCGAGGAGACTATTTTGGCGTGTGATCCGCCCCGGTCCTATGAGTACACCATTTCCAAGGGCACTCCGCTCAAGAACTACCTGGGCCGGGTGGATGTGTTCCCCAAAGGCGAGGGCGCGGAACTGCACTGGACATTCCGTTTCGACTCGAAAATCCCCCTTACCTCCGCGGTGGTGGCCACCGCGGTCAAGGCGGGGTTCTCCACGGGACTGAGAAAACTTGCCAGGAGGCTGCGCCGCGCGAAAGGGTAGTTCCGCTTTGGCAACTTTGAACAGCAGGTTTAGTCGCAGGCCGGGTGGTTCTGCGCGAAGCGCAGGTTTATCCGACACTGTCATGGTCCTTGTGGAACGGATTGTTGGGTACACCCGCGTGCGAACAACGCATTTGCCACAACAATCCTCCTGGCGCGCGCGGAACCACCCAACCGCTTTTCGGGGCCGTTCATGGCAAACACCGGCGTCCGGCCAGCATCAAACGTGTTGGCGGGGCGCCGCGGGAGCGCATCTCCCACGGCACCCCGCTCATCCTCTTGCCCGGCACCGTGA
>JAGVGH010000260.1 GCA_020057225.1 Desulfobacterales bacterium
TAGAAACGACAAATTTGATGTAGGCTGGATGGTTCCGCCCGAAGGGCAGGTTCACCCAACATCTTGGAATAATGGTATAATTGTTGGGTACACCCGGGCCTTGCGGCCCGAACCACCCAGCCTACGCCCCATTTTGCAATTACCTCTGGTATTAGACATTATCTACGCAAAAAAACACAGATAGTCCAGACATAGAATCTGAAAGGGTTCAGGCGCGCGGTCCTTTGCCCACGCGCGCCGCGCCGGGGGGCGGCCATGCTCACGTTTGACCTGCATTACCACGCCAATATCCATGGTCTGCGCAAATCGGCCCGTCTTGAGCGTTTGCGCCGCCACCGTCTGTGTCTGGCCTCTTCCGGCGTGGACGTGGTGGCCTCCACGGAACATTCTTACAAGAAACCCCGGCAGTCCTACCTTCATCTTGCCGACGCCTGCCAAGGACTTCTCCTTTCCATTCTTCCGGGAGTGGAGTGCATTTCCCGGGAAGGGGTGGACCTTATCTTTCTTTATCCGGAAGAGAATTTGCTTGAAAAGGCCCGCAGAACCTTTGCCGCCTATTCATGGACGACTGGAGACGCGGGACAACTGGCACGGGACACCGGCGGTCTTCTTATTGTCCCCCACCCCTTTGGACTTGGCACCGCGTGCGCTGGAAATATTCTTTCCCCTTTGGACTACGCCCGCCTCCTTGACGCCGCGGATTATGTGGAAATCCATAATGGCGCGGCCTTGCTTTCAAGTCTTTTGCTAAAAAAGTCAGGATCTGGTTTTTTCCCTGGCTTTGCCGGACGCTGTCAGGCCAATTCCTGCCTTCCCGTGTATCTTCGGGGGGACGGGCTTGGCTGGTCCATTGGATCGGACGCGCATTTTCCCGGGGAGCAGTATGTGGTGGGCGGAGTGGAGGCGGACGCTTTCGAAGGCCCGTATTCCCTTCTGGTCCGGAAGGTGCGTTTTGAGCCTGTATGGGTCCAGGCTCCGCCCGACAGGATTTCGGAACGGGTGCGGAGCGTGGTCATGTCCGGCCAGTGCGCGGCGCGGGAAGGTGTGGTCAAGAGGCTTGGTAAGCTGGGCGGATTGGGAGAGGGGTATTTAAAGCAAGGCTTTTTGCGGCACACGCTCCGGGAGCTTTGGGCGGCCCGGCGGATGGAGCGCGGGATGTGACAGAGCGGCACGCGATTTCTCAGGGCGCGCACAGGCTTTTCACCCAGGAGATGCGGGACCAGGAAAAGGGTTCCCTCTGGCAGGGCAGAATGGCGTTGTTGGTGAACAGAGGGTCCGCGGCCAGGTCGTATCGGGAGGAGCGGGCCGCCTGCTCCCACATGCGCGTGCCGGGCACAGGGGTGTACCACGCGGGGATGGGCCGCAATCCCGCGGTCTTGACTGTCCGGATGGAATGCGCGAGAGCGTTCCAGTCCTGGCCTGGAAGACCTGCCAAAAGATAGGCGCCCGCTGTTTCCGGACCAAATCCCGCGGTGCGCAGGGCTGCGGCGGCGGCTTCGAATTCCCCTTCCTTGACTTTTCCGTCCAGATTCTCCCTGTCCCTAATGTCTGTTGTCTCCACTCCCAGGCGAAGGGTGCGGAACCCGGCGCGCCACAGGAGCACGGCGAGGTTTTGGTCAATGGGGGCGAGATGCACGGCGTTGGGCGTATGGAAGCGGAGGGGCAGGTCCATGCGGATGATTTCGGTCAAAAGGGGGATGGCGTGCTCCCGGGGTTTGTGGAGCAGGGCGTCGTCGTAAAAGGCGAAATCCGTGACACCGAGGGTGGTGTGCCAATGGCGGATTTCAGCGGCCACGTCCAAGGGATCGCGTCGGGAGGCCCTGGGCTGGAGGAGGCGCTGGGCGCAGTAGGCGCAGTGGTTGGGGCAGCCGCGTCCGGTTAGGAGGGGGGCGAAGCCGGGTTTTCCGGCGAGATCAAGGGCGGGCCAGGGAAGGACGCGGAGGTCCGCGGTGTCGAAGAGGGGGGCGGGGTTAAAGCCTGTGAGGCGTCCGGCGAGCGGGAGGAGGATTTCCTCCGCCGGGCCGGTGACAACGAGGTCGGCGCCGGAAGAGCGGCGGGCGTGTTCCGGGCAGAGGGTCGCGTACACGCCGCCGAGGACCACGGGGGTTTTTGGGAAGCGCGAGCGGACAAGGCGGATGCTTTCGGCAACGCCGGTATGCCAGTAGGTCATGTGGGATGTGACGAGAATCGCGTCCGGTTCCGAAAGGGCCGCGAGGCGGGCTTTGGCCTCGCCGGGGGGAATTCCGTAACGGGAGAAAGCGCGGGGGACATCGGAGAGTCCCTGGGGTCTTGGAGCGGGGGTTTTGATGTAGGGTCCGCGTCCGTGGCGGTTATTAGGGGGCAGCCCGGTGAGGTCGAGGGCGTCCACGGTAAAGCCGTGGCGCAGGAGGATGGCGGCGAGCTGGAGGAGTCCGAGGGGGAGGGACCAGAAGCCGTGGGCGGCGAAGTCGTGAATCCAGGGGTTTAGGGCGAGTATGCGGGGAGTGTTGTGTTTCAATGGGGAACCTGTGGGGGCGGATCAGCCGCTGTCCGAGTGTTTGTTTCGGTAAATTTGAAACACTGTGTCCGCCCAGTAGGCGAGGGAGGCCCTGCCCAGAACAGGGGGAAAAGCCGACACGGCGGCGGTCCGGGGTGAAATACCGATAAAAATGTGCGTCAGGACCGGGAGGTTTCTTCCCCCATTTTGTCATGGGTATCCTCCTTAACGCGAAGCGCGGTGATATCCCGGGCATGCCTTTGTCCCGTCCTTCCGGGAGGGTTTTCCTGTTTTTGTTTCGAAGGGGCGCGGCGCGGTTCCGGCCGTTAAAAAAACGCTTGTTTTTGCGTGTCTATTGGTGTATTAATTCCTTTTTAAGATTTTGCGCCCGTGGCCTAGTGGATAAGGCGTCAGCCTCCGGAGCTGAAGACCGCTGGTTCGAGTCCAGCCGGGCGTACCAGAATCTCCCCAAGGGCGGGTTTCCCCCGCCCTTTTTTACGCCCTTGCCGCAGCGATACCGTCCCGTTCCCGTTTAGATTCTATGCCTGGATTATCCACGTTTTTTGCGTAGATAATGTCTATGCTCTGGCCCTGGGGTTGAAACCCCAGGCTAACAAAAAAACCTTGCCGCACCGCGGCTGCTATGAGGAGAAAGGCCCCTTCTATAGCAAAAAAAATCAATGAAAACAGGTTATTCCTCCCTATTATCCGAACTCCTGACTTCTCCGGCTTCATCGGTTTAAGTAACAGCGAAACCGGGGGGGTGAATCCTCCGCCGTGTTCCGCATTTCCAGACGGCCGCCACGCCGCCCTTTCGCGCTTTTTCCCTTTCCTTCACGGTCTGCCGCGGCTTTTCCGGGACACGGAAGATGGGCGCGGGAGGCTTTCCCCGGTCACTTTCTCAGCGTTGCGAACACCAATTCCACAGGGGCCCGTCCGCCCGGGGAGTCCAGGCGCGCGCCGAGCCTCTCGATCCAGTGGGCGAGCACGCGGGCTGTTTCAGGCGCAAACGCGGTTTCCGGGCTGTAATTTCCCTCAAAGCAGAGCATGGCACAGCCGGACGCGCACTCCGCCCTGAGGGTAAGGGCGCCTCCTTGAACCTTGGGCAAAAGGTGCTCGGCAACAAGGCAGACAGTCAGGATAAACCCGTATTCATTGACGGTTACAAACACGGGCTTTTCCGGGGGAACGGTTTCGATCCGGGCGGATTTGAGCCCGGCCAGGCGCTGCATGAGATCCCGGACAAAGAGTATCTCCTCGGCCAGGTCCAGGGATTTTTCCTCCTGGTCCACTGTATGGGCGAGGCGGTTCAGGCGTTTGACTATCTGGTTGGCGCGCTCGACCTGGGCTGTGATTTTTTCCGCCAGGGCGGCGTAGCGCGCGAGGGGGATTTCCTTGCCCATGGCGGCCAAGCCGAGAAGGTCGGAGAGCAGGCCGCCCACCTCGTTGATGACGGCGAGGGAGTTTTTGATTTCATGGCTTATGCTGGCGTTCACGCGTCCAAAAAATTCGAGACCGCCGGGAATGAGGTCTCTGGGCAACGCGGTGTTTTGCATATGGGGAGGCTCCTGTGGGGAGAAGTTAGATTCTATATCCGGATTATCTGCGTTTTTTGCGTAGATAATGTCTGATACCAAGGTGCAATCAGACAAGCCATGGTCCTGGGGTTGAAACCCCAGGCTAACTCAAAAACCTTGCCGCTCCGCGGCTGCTATGAGGTGAAAGGCTCATTTTCTAACCAAAAAATACA
>JAGVGH010000131.1 GCA_020057225.1 Desulfobacterales bacterium
GGCCGGGTGGTTCCGCCCGAAGGGCAGGTTCACCCAACATCTTGGAATAATGGTATAATTGTTGGGTGAACCCGGGCCTTGCGGCCCGGAACCACCCAATCTACGCCCTGACGGAGCCTGAGAACCCGGTGTTGTTGGGAGTTGGATTCTATGTCCGGATTATCCGCGCTTTTTGCGTGGATAATGTCTGTGCCATGTCCTGGGGTTGAAACCCCAGGCTAGACCAAAAACCTTGCCGCACCGCGGCCGCTATGAGGATAAAGACTCATTTTATAACAAAAAACACAACGAAACATGATTCTTTTATTCTAACTCCTAACCCCTCGATTCGGAATTCTCCGGTTCCGCCGGTTTAGTGTCCGGAAGTTTTTGCCTGCTGGCAATAGTCTCGGTTCCTTTTTCCCCGGGAACCAGGTATTTCCGCGTCCCGCTCACTTCCAGAATCTTCGAGACCTCCGGGGAAACACCCCGGATTACCCACGACCGGCCCTTGCCCAGGCTTTTCTTATAGCTCAAAAGAAACTGAAGGGAGGCGGTATCCAGAAAGGCGAGATCCTCAAAGGACAGGGAAAGAGTCTTTGCCCGGGAAAACGCGCTGTCCACAAGGTCCTTGAAATACTCAAGGTCATGGATGGTAAGCTCTCCCTGAAGCAAAAACGTGCCATCCGCGTCCTGGCTTACCTTGAAATTGCCCGTTCCCATCCCACCCCGCCTTTCCGCGGAACACCCCGCGGCGGAAAATCCGTTCCGGCGGCCTCACAGGACCGCTTTGGGAATCCAGCGCCCCTTGTCCCACACCACGCGGCTCGGCTCGCCCGGCGCAGGCGCCCGTTTATATTCCAGGATGGAATAGTCAGGGTCGCACGGCAAAAGCACGCCCAGTTCCCCGGCATGGGCAAAGGGTTCCGGAAGAACCGGGATGTCGGCGCCGCGGCCTCCCGCCTTCAGCAAGTCCGCTATTCCGGCAAACCGGCACAGGCTGTGGAGCAGCATGACCGTGGGCGGTAACAGGGGCAGGCTCCTCTCGGCGTGCCGTTCCAGCGCCCCCTGCGGGGCTGTCCACAGTCCCAGGTCTGTTTCCTCTCCGTCCGGCTCCGGCTCCGCCCCGCAAGGAGGCTCCGCCACAAAAAACCGGGTGTCAAACCGCCGGATTTCCGTCCTTGGAGTCATCCAGCGGGCGTAAGGCACCAGTGTTTTCACGCCGGAACAGGCCGCGCTGTTCAGGTTTTCCAAGTAATACCGGGCGCGTTCCGGCCCTGGAATCCTCCGTGGCGCGCCGTTGCGCGCGCCAAGAAAAATTCCGGCTTCCTCAAAGGTCTCCCGCACCGCCGCTACAGCGAATTCCCCATCCGGACCAATCCCGGCGCGCCGGTCGTTTTCCTCGACAACCCCTCCGGGAAACACATAAAACCCGGGCAAATGCCCCTTGCCAAGAGCGCGCCGCGCAAGATAGATCTCAAGCCCGCCCGCCCCGTCCCGCGCAAGAATGACGCTTGCGGCGTCCAAGGTTCCGGTTTCCATGCTCCCCGCCCCGCTCACCGCGTCCAGCGTTTCTGGGTGATATCTGTTTTGCTGCCCTCCACGTAGCGCATGGCCCTGCGCAAAAGGTCGCGAGTCCTGGAGTCCTTCCGGATGAAAAGAAACGCGGCCTCGGCGCCCCGGATTTCATCCAGCATTACAAGGTCGCTGATTTCCCCGACTCTGCCCAGGCCCCGTATGGCCACCTGAAGAATCTGAAACAGCGTGGCCACGTTGTCGCCGCTTTTTTCAAGATGGTAAATCTCCGCGTCGGGATTGCCATACTCTTTGATGGCGCTGCGGATGACAGCCCGGGCTGTCGCCCCCCCCGCCAGAGCTAACAGAATGTACACTTCCCGTTCCAGGGTAAGAATGTAGCGCAGGGGCATCACCCCCTCGGTTTCCGGCCCCAGGGAGCGCTTCACCTCCCGGTGAATGGTCCGGATTTTACCGAAAAAGCTGTCCTTTTCCTCCTCGATAAGCCTGGCTAAAAACTCCACAGCCTCCGGATTCAGCCCCTCCTTGACCTTGAGCACCTCTTCCGGCGTGATCTCAATGTCGTTATGCAGCTCTTTGTTGTATTTCCGGAGTAAAAGGTTGCTCAACATGAGGGCGTTCCGGTCCGAGAAGGTCACCGTCTCGGGGTCTCCCCGGAAATCATCCAAAAGCACCGTGAGCGCCTTCCTGGGCAGCTTCATCTGGTCAATCAAAAGCTGCAGGGCGTTCAAAAAAGCGATTCGGTCATGCCGGTCCATGATTTCCTTGAGATAATACCACAGGAACTCAAAGACCTTCTTTTCATGCCGGGAAAAAGCGGGAATATTGCGTTCAAAATCCTTGCGCAGAAATTTTCCGGTCTCGTCAAAGCAGGTTTTAAAAAGCGCGACCAGCTCCTGGGCGTTTTTAACGGTGATGGAAAAATCCCGGGCAATGGTCTGGTAGTCTTTGAGATCGAAGTCCGTTGCCTGGCGCAGCATGGACTTCATCTTTTGTTTGGTGGCGGAACGGTGCTGGAAAAACGCCACAAGGTCGTACAATCTGCCGTCCAGGAGCGCGCGCTCCACGCTCCCGTCCTCCTGGGACGCGGAAATCTCCTCCCCGGTCAGGGCGAGGCTGTCGAACACCTGGTCCCGCACCCGGTCCAGGTTGTTTTCGACGTTTCCCAACACCTCCATGATGGTGGACTCGGCGGACATGCTCATGTCCACCAGTTCCTCATCCGTTTCCGCCAAAGGAGCTGAGAGCCGTCTTAGAAAATCCGTGAAAAGGCCTAAGCGCGAAACAAGCTGGACGGCTGTGACCCGTCCGTAATCCGGCGCGAAAAGGCTGTCCATGAAGCGTGCCGCGTCTCTGGGCGAATCGTGAAAAGCCTGGGACACGGCCCTGAAAAGTTTGACCCTCTGGCGGGATACCGGCTCGTCCAGGCGCGCGGTCACCAGCCAGCGCAGATTGTTGATCTCAACCCGTGGTCTTTGAAGTTTTTCCCGCAGGTTGCGGAACGCGAAAACCGCCTCATAGGGGCAGATGAACTGCTCAAGGGGATCGCCCACCCCTGCCTTGCGCATGGCGGAAATGATTTTGTGGATAAGGCTCTTGGTCACATCCGGCTTGAGACCGTTGATGGTGGCAAGGATGCTGAAGTTGAGCTCGGGCTGGCCTTTGTCGCCCCGGATAAGAATCACGCCTGGCTGGGGAGGGGGAGACTGTCCTTCCGCGGCGGGCGCAGCCGCGGTCAAAACATCCAAAGCCGTCGCAAGGTGCTTGCGGGTTTCCCCGGACCTGTCGGTCAAAGGCCCTGAAAAATGGATGTAGATGGTTTGAATCTGGTGTTCAGCAAATATCCCGAAGGCGGTCTGGAGGTCTTTTTCGATCTCGACCGCCCTGGGTCCTTTTCGGGCCATGACCCCCTGGGCGACCCGGAGGTCCAAGTCCAGACCCGCTGTGAGCGCCACGTAATCCTGCAGGCGGGAATCCTCTCCGCCGCTTACCCTTCGCCCCCTGTAGCGGACAAGCATCCTTCCGTCAGCGCCTGGCATTTTCACAAGCTGGGCCGCGGAGGCGAGCATCCGGTCCAGGTCCTCCTGCTCCCGGCCCGGCCCGAAGCTTCGGGCGCGGAGGGCCTTGGCAAAATGGACCACGGTTTCCCCCAGCAAGACACGCCAGGTGTCCAACCGTTTTTCCTCCTGGTGCAGCGCATCGGAAAGTCCCGGAGTCCCGCCGGTTCCCCCGCCGCCGGAGGGCTCGACCCCTCCAAGATCCCTTACGAGCTCGCGCGTGTCCATACCCATGAATCCAACCTGCTCCCGTTAACGCCCTGGCCGCCCCCGCGCCCGCCGGGGCCGCACCCCTGCCAACGTCCGGAAATGCCTATGGAGGCAATTGCAAAACTCATAGAAACGACAAATTTAACGTAGGCCGGATGGTTCCGCCCGCAGGGCAGGTTCATCCAACACATAGAAATCATTTTAGAAATGTTGGGTACACACGGGCCTTGCCGCCGGAACCACCCAACCTACGCTTTATTTTGCAATTACCTCTATGAGATACCTTTAACACGATTCGAGGGAAAGGACAACACACCCGTCAAAAAGGAGGGCAAGGGGAGAAACTGGAACGCGGCGGCCCCGGACGCTCCCAGGCCGCCTTCCCGCGCCTATTCATAAGCGGCTTCCAGCACTTTGAGGGCCTCGGCCTTGTCCATCTCTGTGGGGTTGAATGTGAGCGAGCCGTCATTGATGACAGCCCCGGCGATCTCCTCCAGCTTGCCTTTGGGCACCCCCGCCTCTTTGAGCGTGTTGGGCAGGCCGCACAGCGTGCTCATCTCCCGGGTCATGTCCCGCACCGCCTGAACAGCGCGTTTGGCGCGCTTGTCCTCGGGCGTCGCCGCGTAAATCTCCACACCGGCCAAAGGAAGAAGGAGCTCGGCGTACAAGCGCCCCACCTTGCCCAGGTTGTATTCCATGCCAAAAGGCAGGAAAATGGCGTTGGCCACCCCATGCGGCACATGGCAAATCCCGCCTGTGGCATGGGCCAGACTGTGTACACAGCCCACCATGGAATTCGAAAACGCGATCCCCGCCAAAAGGCTGCCCAAAGCCATTCCAAAGCGGGCCTTCTCGTTTTTCCCCTTTTTAACCGCGGTGACAAGGTTTTCCCGGATGAGGTTGATGGCGCTCCAGGCGTAGGCGTCGCTCATGGGGTTCTTCTGCATGCAGGTATAGGCCTCCACCGCGTGGGTGAGCGCGTCCATGCCCGTTGCCGCGGTGATTTTGGGCGGCATGGTCAAGGTCATCCGCGGGTCAATGATGGCCACGTCCGGGAAGAGATGGCAGGACGTGAAAGGCATCTTGATTTGCCGCTCCGGATTGGCGATGACCGCCACATAGGTCACCTCCGAACCCGTGCCCGCTGTCGTGGGAATCGCCACCATGGGCTTCAAGGGCTTCTTTAAAACCTCGGCCCCCATGAGGGTAAGCAAATCGTCCACCTCCTCGGTCACCAGCATGTTCACCGCCTTGGCCGTGTCCATGACCGAGCCGCCCCCCACCGCCACAATGGAGTCGCACTTGTTATGCCGGTAAAGCTGCGCGACCGTGTTCACCACCTGGTTCGAGCTGTCGGGCGGCGTGTCCTCGTACACCGCGCCAATGGAGGCTTCGGCGTCCGCAAAGGCGTCCACCACGGTCTGCAAAAGGCCCGCGCCCACGACTCCTTTGTCAGTAATGACGAGGGGACGCTTTGCCCCCAGGCGGGAGAGCTCGTAGGTCAAATTGTCAGCGGCTTTGTTGCCTGCGACGATTTTCACGGGGCAGAAAAATTCGTACAAGGGAAGCATTCTGTTGTCTCCTGTTCGTTTATTCCATTTTCCGGTGGGGCACCGCAGCCGGGAGCGGTTGAGTGACTGTTCCGCGCCTGTTTCAGGCCGCTATCCGCGAGAGTCCCACAGGCACGCCCACTGCGAGAATGACAACGCGGTAGGCCATTTTCCTGAGACTCATCTTTGGCACCCGCTTCATCACGCGCTTGGCCATGATTTTCGGGAAAAGATAGGCCTGGACCTGGTTCAGGCAGCGGATAAGGGGCATGGCCTGGCCTGTGTCGCCCTTGAGGGCCATCCTGTGCTCGGCGTAGCCCTGGGGCGTGCCTATCTGGCCGGACATGACAAGGAAGGCGGACTCCATGTTTTTGAAAAAGACGGTGAGGTCCGCGGGCACGGCCTCGCTTCCCGCGTAACGGATGCGCCCGCCGGATTTCTCGACCACCATGGCCGGACCGTTGGGCATGACCTGGAACATGATGGTCATGGGTTCCTTCCAGTCCCGGATTTCCTTCTTGACATCCGCGTCCAGGTATCCGGCGGCCTCAAAGGCCCTTCCCAACGCGAAAAAGGAGGTTTGCACCACGAGTTTCTTTAAAATCTTTCTTCTTGGCTTCCACTCCATCGTCGGTTTCCTCCGGGGCATCCCCGCCCCCTGGCGGGTATGGGTTGGACGCGGAAGGCGGCATGCGTGTCACAGGTCCGCTATCACCCTTTCCGCGCCTTCTTTCAGGATTGCTATCCTTACCCCTAAAAACAGGCGTGGTCAAGCGGCTAGGCGGCTATCGGCGCATGCGCGCGCCGGCGATGGTTTCCCGGATATTTTTCCGGTGGTTGAGGATAATAAAGAGAACAGAAAGGAGAACTCCGGCAAGAACGGGCGGGGAAGGGCCCGCCGCAAGGGCGATTCCGGCGGCCAGAACAGCGGTCATGGCAAAGGAGCCGAGAAACGGCTTGCGCGCCGCGTAAAACACAAGCCCCCAGGACATTCCTCCCAGAACCGCGGCCAGAGGGGAAACAAAAAGGGTAAAACCCAGAAAGTTGGCCACACCCTTGCCCCCGGAAAACCCATGAAAAAGAGGCCATCGGTTGCCCGCGAGAAGGGCGAGCGCCCCCCAGGGCAGAAAAGCGGGAGGAGCGGCCCAGGAGCACAAGGCCGCCACCGCGGCCGAGCGGCCTGTGTCCAGGACCAGGACAAGGACTCCAAGGGGCAGCCCGGCCTGGCGGACCACATTGGACACCCCGGGATTGCCCGAGAATTGGACGCGGGGGTCGCCTTTCCCCATAAGGCGGAAAAGGAGAATGGAAAAATTGACCGACCCGGCAAGGTAGGCCGCCGCGGGAAGCAACAGCATCGCGAGGGTCGCGTTCATGGCGGTTGCGCTCTCCGTTTCCAAAACCAGCACCCAGGCCAGGGCGGCGGACAAAGCCGCGGCGCGCTGACCGGCGCCGCCCTCATTCGCCCAATAACGGACACTCCGCCCTTGTGCCGCCCCAGACCGCGAAAAAACGCCCGTTTGCGCCCCGCTCCAGAGCCAGCTTGACCGGGAGGCCTCCGGAAAGCTCCGGATGGCGGGAGCGCAGAAGGCCAAAGTCCACCGTTCGAAGGAATTCCAGAAGCAACTCCATCTCCGCCTCCAGCGCCGCCTGTTGTTCCGCCGACGCCTTGAAGTATTCCCGAACCCGGGCGTCATGGGCCTTTTTGGCCGCGGTTTCCACACAGTGCCGGGAGATATCAAGAGGCAGTCTCATGGGCCTGCCACGCTTGCCACTCTTTTTTCAGGGGGTGGAGGACGCCCGCGCCCCGGGAGGCGCCGCGCCGTCTGTTCCCTTTGTACGCCATCCGTTGCGCCGCGTAAAGGGGCATGCCGCTCCGAACGGCATGTCTTCTCCAGGACGCTTTGCCGCGAATTCCTTTAAAAAAACACTTGAACACGGAAAAGCGCCTTGGTAAAGACAGGCGGGCCAATTTGAAGCCGCGCTCTAGTTTTTTACCGCGGCCTGCAGCAGCCCTTGCATTGCTTTCGCTGGCGTCGAGACACCGGAGCTCCTTGCCCGGGGAGTTCCCTTAAAACGGCAGTCCCGTTTCAACGGCCCCGCGTCCCCTGGGTTAGGGCTTTCCCGGAGGTGCGCGCAAGGGGGCCCCAAGTTCCTTTAACCATGGGGAGGGAGTATGACGGCAAGCGCTCTTGCGGCCTCAAAGGCCAAGATTGACTGGAAGCGGATAGGCTTCATCCTGCTGGGAGTCATCCTTTTCACAATTGTCTATTACAGCCCCCCGTGGCCCGACGCGGTGGACCCCATGGGCGAACATTTCAAACTCACCCGTGAAGGCAAGGGCGCCATTGCCGTGTTTCTTCTGGCCGGCATCTGGTGGGTCTTTGAGGTGGTGCCCATCGGCGTAACCAGCCTTGCCATCGGAACCCTTCAGGCGCTCTTCATGGTCCGCCCCGCCAAAGAGGCGTTCAAGGACTTCATGGACCCCTCGGTCCTCTTCATCTTCGCCTCGGTGGTCATCGGCATGGTGTTCACCAAAACCGGGCTCACCCGGCGCATGGCTTACAAGATGCTCGTGGTGGCGGGCGAGAAGACCAGCATGATCCTGCTCGGCTGTTTTCTTGTCACCGCGCTGCTCACCCACATCATGGCCCATACCGCGGTGGCCGCCACCATTTACCCGCTTCTTGTGGCCATTTACTCCATGTACGGCGAGGGCGACAAACCCTCCAAATTCGGCAAGGCCATGTTCATGGGCATGGCCTATGTGGCCGGCGCGGGCAGCATCATCACCCTTCTGGGCGCGGCCCGGGGCGCCGTGGCCATCGGCTTTTTCAAAGACATGACCGGACGGGAAGTCTCCTTTTTCGAGCTTACCAAGTTCATGGCTCCTGTCGGCTGGCTTATGGTCTTTTTGTTGTGGGGCTTTTTCATGGTGGTGCTAAAACCTGAAAAGGCAACCATTCCCGGGCTCCGCGACAAGGCCAAAGAGCTTTCCAGGCAGCTTGGGCCCATCACCAAAAACGAAATCACCGCCACTGTCATCATTGGCGCCGCCATCCTGGTTTTGGCCCTGCGGTCCTTCATCCCGGCCCTCGATCCCCTGGACAAAACCGCCATTATCCTTGTTTCCACCATTCTCTTTTTCATCATTGGCATCCTGAATATCAGGGACCTTGAGGAGATCCCCTGGAACATCATCCTTCTCTTTGCCGGCGCCATGAGCATCGGGTTTTGCCTGTGGAACACCGGGGCGGCCAAGTGGATGGCGGTGGAGTGGCTGGCCATGTTCCAGAAGGCCAACTGGTTTGTGTTCATCATGTCCATCGCGTTTTTCGTCATGGTCATGACCAACTTCATCATGAACGTGGCGGCCATCGCCATTTCGCTTCCCGTGGCCCTGGTCATCGCGCCTTACATGCATGTGGCGGGCGAGGTGGTTTTGTTCGCCTCCCTGGTCACTGCGGGCATGCCCTTTGTGCTTCTGGTGGGGGCGGCGCCCAACGCCATTGCCTATGACTCCAAGCAGTTCACCGCGGGCGAGTTCTTTAAATACGGCTGCATGGCCAGCGTGATTCTCATGCTGGTGGTGGCCCTGGCGGTGGGTGTGATTTGGCCGCTCATGGGAATGCCCATCCGTGTCGGCGGATAACCCGGACGGTTTGTTAAAACACGCGGCCCTGTTTTCCATGGTTTAATGGAAAGCGGGGCCGTTTTTTTTGAAGAAGTCAGGAGTTAGGAGTCAGGAGTCAGGAGTCAGGAGTCAGGAGTTAGGAGTCAGGAGTCAGGAGGTAGAATAAAAACTCTGTTTTTGTTGTTTTATACTGTAATAAAATAGGCCTTTTTCCGCATAGCAGCCGCAGTGCGGCAAGGTTTTTGGTCTAGCCTGGGGTTTCAACCCCAGGATCCCATGCAAAAGCGATATTTATCTGTTTAGATGTAATTGCAAAACTCTAAGAAACGACAAATTTTGAGGTTGGGTGGTTCCGCCCGAAGGGAAGATTCACCCAACAGATATGAATCATTTAGAAATGTTGGGTGAACCCGGGCCTTGCGGCCCGGAACCACCCAACCTGCGCCCAATTTTGCAATTACCTCTTTATTCTATGATTTCCTGGGGCTAACGCCCCAGGTTTGCATAGAAAACGATAATTTTCCTGTTTATTCACTATATTCCTGGGCCTGAAGGCCCAGGCTACAACCCTTCGCCCCTGGCGGGGCGGCGCTTTCGCGGGCCTAAGCCCTCGGCCCCGCTCCTTCGAAGCGGAACAACCTGTGCCTGCCCATTACCAATATGACGGAGTGGCGCTAACTCCTATATCTCCTATCTCCTATCTCCTAACTCCTAACTCCTAACTTCTATCTTCTATCCTCTCCTCCACATCCCTGTCCATCATGGCCGCCACGCAGCCCGCCCCAAACCCGTTGTCAATGTTCACCACACAGACATTGGACGCGCAACTGTTGAGCATTCCCAGGAGCGCCGCCACCCCGCCAAAACTGGCCCCATAGCCCACGCTGGTGGGCACCGCGATCACGGGCCTGGGGAAAAGCCCTCCCACCACGCTGGGCAGGGCGCCTTCCATGCCCGCCACAACGATGAAAACCGCCGCGCGCTCCAAAAGCTCCCGGTGGGCGAGGAGCCGGTGCAGGCCCGCGACCCCCACGTCATGCAGTTCCTCGGCGCGGCTGCCCATGAACCGCGCGGTGACAGCCGCCTCCCGGGCCACAGGGAGGTCCGAGGTTCCCGCGGAGAGGACGACGATGAGACCCCGGCCCCGCAAGGGGCGCGGCTTTTCGGTGAAACAAAGCGTCCGCGCGCACGCATCGTATTCCGCGCCGGGAATAAGGGAGAGCACCCGGGCGGCCTTGTGCTCATCCACGCGGGTCGCCAGGGCCGGGTCTCCCTGGGCAATGATCCGCCCCATGATTCCCGCTATCTGCTCCGCGGTCTTGCCCTCGCCGTAAATCACCTCGGGAACCCCTTTTCTTAGGCTCCGGTGGTGGTCCACAGTGGCGTATCCCAGGGATTCATAGTCAAAGCCCTGGAGCTTTTTACAGGCTTCCCCCGGGGCGGTCTGCCCGGCGGCGACCTGTTCCAGAAGACGCAGGAGACGTTCTTTGTCCATGGGTTTCCCGCTCGTTTTTTCAAGGCGGCGATGGTATGAGGAATTGTTGAAAACCGGCCCTGAAGACCGGCGGCTTTACCTCATAACCCATTATACAAGATGGAGCAACCGCCATGCGCGTCGTTGTCATTATCCCTTCCAGGTACGGCTCCACCCGTTTTGAGGGAAAACCTTTGGCCTTGATCGCCGGCAAACCCATGATCGGGCGGGTCCACGACCGGGCGCGCGCGGCCCGCCATGTGACAGCGGTGGCGGTGGCCACGGACGACCCGCGGATAGTCCGCGCGGTGGAAGGATTTGGGGGAACAGCGCTCATGACTCCGTCCGGGATCCGCTCCGGCACAGACCGGGTTTACGCCGCGGCGGCGGCCATGGGGCTTTTGCCCGGGGACATCGTGGTCAATGTCCAGGGCGACCAGCCCGTGTTTGCCCCGGAATCCATTGACGAGTGCGTGGCCCCGCTTCTTGAGGATCCCGCCCGGGGAATGTCCACCTTGGCGTTGGAAATTGTCCGGGAGAGCGAGCGCACAGACCCCAAGGATGTCAAAGTGGTGTTTGATGTAACCGGGCGCGCCCTGTATTTTTCCCGGTCCCTCATTCCTTTCGGCCGGGATCCGGGTACGGAGTACCCTGTTTACAAACACTTAGGCATCTACGCCTACACCATGGAGTGCCTTGCGCGCTTTGCGGCCCTTCCCACAGGAATCCTGGAGGATATCGAAAAACTCGAGCAGTTGCGAGCGCTGGAGCACGGGATGCCTGTGCATGTGGTGGTGACCCGGCACGATTCCCCGGAGGTGGACCTGCCAGGGGACATTCCGCGCATCGAGGCTCTTTTGGCGGAGCAAGGGGACAGTTGATGGGCAAAACAAACGCGGGAGACACTGGCGGATGGCCGTAATTTGACATTTTACCGGACAGTGGTTACACAGATTCCGGCGGGGGGCTGGATTGTCCGGGGATGCCGGGAGGGATGGGGGAAGAAAGGAAAGAGGAAAGGATGCTCAACTGCCGCCAGAGACACGCCCGTTGCCTCTCCTGGACGCGCCCAGAACCCCCAGGGAGGCCATTCCCGCCACCCATGAGGACATTAGGCGGGAGCCTCTTCTGGAGGCGATTGTCAACGCCGTCCCCAGCATGCTCGTGGTGAGGGAGAGAACCGGTGAAAATCACGGGATGACCTGTTAAAAAAACCTCCCCTTGCCACGTCTTCCGGCTGTTTGTGCCGGGACATTTTTGCTGTTCCGCTCCGCTGGCGCGCCGCCTCAAGGATAACGGAGCCAGGACCGGGTTAAAGACCGGATGGCGCAAAATTTGCAAGCATATTTACACAGCGCCTAAACCGGCGGAGCCGGAACGAAGGCTTTAGATTCTATATCCGGATTATCCGCGTTTTTTGCGTAGATAATGTCTGGGCCGTGGTCCTGGGGTTGAAACCCCAGGCCGCTAAAATAGCGGCATAAATAATCGCGCGTCCTGGATGAGAGGGCGGCCACAGGGGGCCGCCCCTGCGGAGGCGATTCCCGGTTCGCACTGCGGCTGCCATGAGGATAAATGAGCATTTTATAACTAAAAAATACAACAAAAGATGATTTTTTATTCTAACTCCTAAATTCTCCGGATCCGCCGGTTTAGGGCTGGCTGCAAACGGCCCGTTTTTGCTGGCTGCGCCATTATCCCCGCAAAAAGCGCGGATAATCCGGATATAGAATCTAAGCATCACCATGGAGGGGGAAAGCCGGGGGGCCTCTCACCCGTCCAAGAACACGCCTTTGGGGAGACAATGCCATGAGACACAATCCTGCCGGGAAACAAGAAGGTTTCACCTTGATAGAGCTGATGATTGTGATTGCCATCATCGGCATTCTCGCGGCTATCGCGGTTCCCAGCTTCCTGGCCTACAAACGCAACGGCTGCGACGCCTCGGCCAACTCCGACGTGCAGAACGCTTTTACAGCGGCCCAGGCCTATTTCTCCGACTTTCCGGAAGGCGCGGTGACCCTGGAAAAACTCGAGGCCATTGGATTTGTCAACACCAAGGACGTAACGGTAACTGTGGTTAATGACAGGCAGGAAACCCTGGTGATTGAGGCCCGGCATGCCCAGGGGTCCAAAACCTTCACGGTGGACACTTACGGGAATATCTCCACATCTTAGAGGTAATTGCAAAACTCTTAGAAACGACAAATTTGATGTAGGCCGGGTGGTTCCGCCCGAAGGGCAGGTTCACCCAACATCTTGGAATAATGGTATA
>JAGVGH010000104.1 GCA_020057225.1 Desulfobacterales bacterium
AAAATTATGATGTAGGTCGGGTGGTTCTGCGCGGAGCGCAGGTCCACCCGACAATATCCTCATATATCTTTAAGCAAGAATGCTCATATAAGTTAGCGCTTATGGGGGCCTGCCCCTACCAGGAATTGCCTCCGTGGGGGCGGCCTCCTGTGGCCGCCCTCTCATCCAGGATGCGCAATTATTACTACTCCGCCAAAACTCCTTTTACCCGCTTCATCCCGGCTCCCCGTTTTGGATCATTTGAAGCACCCTCCGGGCCACTTTATCGTCCAAAAGAGTTGCCAAAGCCGCGGCAAGTTCCCCGGGCGCGCCGTCGGCCCGCATGTTTTGGATGAGGGTGCGAAGAGCCGACTCCCGGTCAAAAGGCTCAAGGGACAATAGTCCCTGAAGTTGTCTCCGAACACCAGGGTCGCTTTTGCCAAGCTGGACCAGGCGCACGAAGTCCGGGTTGTCTCCGGGTGTTTTTGTTTGGGCAGGTTTTGCCATGCGCTTGCCCCCTTGAAAAACTTGTAGCGCGAACAGGCCGGGCCTTTGTTGAAAAAAGCCCTGAGTCTTTTCCGCCCCGCTTCTTTTCCATTGCAAACCGTGGAAAGGGAGGGTAGTATGGGTGAATCGTTTGCGGCAACACCGCCAGCCCTCTTTTTCCGGCTCAACCGGAGTTATGGGCGCGCTGGCCGGTCGCCGCGCAACGGGCGGCCGTGAACCGTGTCAGGTCCGGAAGGAAGCAGCACTAAACGGTTTAGTCCGTGTCGCGGATCGCTCCCGGCCAGATCGCGCCCACCCTCCGGGGGGGGGGGGCGCCGCGCGGTTCTCCTCCACTTCCCACGCCCCCGGACGCTCCCCAAACCACGGGATTTGCCAAAGTTAAGCGCCTCTTACGCTCTGCGCCTTCTCTCCGCCCACGTCCTTCCACAGCCGGAAAACAAGACCTGCGGTCATAACCGACGCAAGCACCATGCCTCCCCCCAGTTCCCATCGGGCAAACATGAGGTGCCCCACGCCAAAGCAGCACAGGAAAACCGCCGCCGTTCCCAGGCCCCAGTTCAGGCACGCCCTCTTGAAATACGGATTCCACCCCAAATCCGGATTGTTCCTGTAAACCGGTCCCCAGAATGCGGGATAGGGCCGCACTTTTTCACAAAACCTTCTCAAGTGCGCAAGGTCTGTGGGCTTGGTCAAGAGGCATACCGTTACCCAGCATATTGTACACAGCGCGACAATGGTCAAAAAACGCCACGCGAAATCATCCGGCCTGCCTGATGTGAAAGGCGCCGTGTAGCCCATCATTTTGGCGAACCTGGGAGCAAGCAGGGTGCTGGCGATTCCTGATGAGGCGAGGGCGGCGATTTCCCCCCAGGCGTTCACCCGCCACCAAAACCACCGCGCCACGATAACAATGCCGTAGCCCGCCGTGAGCGTGGAAAGATACAGCCACGCGCCGTTCACGGAATCAAGATTGTACGCCACCCCGACGGCCAGAAGCAGCATGATGACTGTCGAGACCTGGGACGCCCGGACATAGTGTCTCATGCTGGCGTTTTTCCGCAAAAACCTGCGGTACAAATCATTGACCATGTAGGACGCGCCAAAGTTGATGTGCGTGTCAATGGTGGACATAAATGCGGCCATGAGGGAAGCAAGCATGAGGCCCAGAACGCCCTTGGGAAGGAGTTCCACAATGAGCATGGCGAACCCGTTTTCCGGCTCTTTGAGCCCGGGATACACTGTGAGGGAAACCAGGGCCGTGAAAATCATGGGCCAGTAATTGATTCCAAAGGCCACCACGGCGAAAAACATGGTGGAAAGGGAAGCGTGTTTTTCGTTTTTGCAGGCGATTTGGCGCTGGGTAATGGCCGGAGGGGGGTTGCCCCACCATTTGAGGGTAATGAAAACCAGGAAGGTCGGGAAAAAGCCCGAGGCCAGGGCCGGAAAAAAGGACAGACGGGCGGACGCCTCTTCGGCGCCGTGCAGGGCGGTGAATTTTTCCACCAGGGCGCCAACACCGCCCACGTGTTCCCAGGCAAAGTACGCAAGAAGAAAGGATCCTGCGGAGCCGACAAGAAACTGGAAGAAGTCCGTGGCCGCGATGCCCCAAAGCCCGGACAGGGTGGTGTAGAGGAGGGTGAAACCGAGAAGGGCGGCCAGCACCAAGTCCGCGTTCATCTCGGGCGCCACAGCCCCTGAGACTATCCAGACCGATTTGATAATCCATCCCAGGGTGATGGCGTTGGCCAGAATACCGAAATAGAGTCCCTTGAAGCCGCGTAAAAACGCGGCGGGTTTGCCGTCGTAGCGCAGTTCGATGAGTTCCGCGGTGGTAATAATTTCCGACCGGCGCAGGAGAGCGGCAAAGAGAAAGGCGCCCATGGTGCCCGCGCCGCCGATGACAAAGGACCAGGCGTACCAGACGCCGGGAATGCCGTCCTTGGCCACGAGTCCGGTGATGCCCATGGGGGTGTCTATGGAAAAGGCCGAGGCGATCATAGACATACCGGCGAGCCACCAGGGAAGGGTGCGTCCGGAGACAAAGTACTCGTCCACGCTTTTCATGGCGCGCCTGGAAAAGTACAGGCCGATGGCCATGCTGGCGGCGAGGAAGATTGAAATTACTGCCCAGTCAACAGCGGCGAGTTTCAACGTCCCTCCATGCGCGCGGGCCCTGAGCCGCCCGGAAACGGCGGCCCCCGGCCCGGGGTTAGATTCTGTGTCCGGATTATCCACGTTTTTTGCGCAGAGGCAATTGCAAAATTGGGCGTAGGTTGGATGGCTCCGGGCCGCAAGGCCCGGGCGGACCCAACAATTATAGCATTATTCCAAGATGTTGGGTGAACATGCCCTTCGGGCGGAACCACCCGGCCTACCTCAAATTTGTCGTTTCCAAGAGTTTTGCAATTACCTCGCGTAGATAATGTCTGAGCCATGGTCCTGGGGTTGAAACCCCAGGCTTTCTCAAAAACCTTGCCGCTCCGCGGCTGCTGTAAGGAATGAGACCCGGTTTTTAAAAAACCGGGCGCTTTCCCTGGTATTCTAACTTCTCACTCCTACCTTCTGACTTCTGCCTCCCGCCTCCCCTGGCTCACACAAACGCCTCCGGCTCCACCACGCCCTTGCCGAACTTTTTCTTTGCCTCCTCCAGCCGCCGCCGAATGTTTTTGAGACACGCCAAAAACTCCTCCGGCACGCCCTCTTCCTCCGCGTACACCTTGTCCATCCTGTCCATCTTTTCAAGAAACTTGTCGAGCCGCAGGGAGAACTGCTGGTTGTAGTCGTCTTTGGTGTATGCGCGCCCGAACACCTGCTTGAACAGCGCCTCAAGGTCGGCATACAGGGGAATATAGCCCACAGGCGTCTCGATTGCCCCGTATTCCCCGTGGACGCGGCCTTCCATCCAGTAGAGCCACACCTTTTTATCCACCTTCTCGTTTAGGAACCTGCCCTCGGCGTTCTTGATGAAATAGTTGGTGGCGAACACCAGGGGGGTCTTGGCGAGGCTTTTTCCGAAATCCAGATGGGCCTTGATGTACTTGCCCAGGGGGATGACGAGGAAGTCCAGGTTGGCCATGGGGTTGAACTTGCGGACCCCCGCCTGGCCCAGAGTGGCGGCGGTTGTCTCGGATTCGATGGTTGCGCCCGCCATGACCCCGTGGGCCCAGTCCAGACTCTGATAGACCGGCACGCTGGTGTCCGAGTCCCTGCCTCCGTAAATCACGCCGGAGACCGCAACCCCCTGCGGGTCGTGCAGCTTGGGATCGCAGTTTTCCAGCTCGCTTATCCGCACCGTGTAGCGGGCGTTTTTATGGGCGGGCAGAATGGCGTTCCCCTCGGTGTCCTTGTCGCCCTTTTTCCAGGCTCCCCGGTAATTGTCGCCCTCCTCCGGCAGGGGCTGTCCCATGCCCAGCCAATAGGGCTTGCCGTCTTTCACCAGCACGTTCGAAAAAATGATCTCCCTTGGCGTGGTGATGGTCTTGTAGATGAGGGGGTCATCCTTGGGATTCACATCCTCGATGATGCCGAAGATTCCCTGCTCGATGTTGACGGTAAACGGCAGGCTGTCCTCTCCTTTGCGGATGTAGGCGATGTCGTCGCCCACGATGAGCTGGCCCGGAATCATGGCTGTGGAGGTCTTGCCGCAGGCCGAGGGGAAGGCGCCCGTGAAGTAGGTGGTCCGGTTTTTCCCTTCAGGGGCGGCGCCCATGATAAACATGTGCTCGGCGAGCCAGTCTTCTTTGCCGGCCTTGAAAATGGCGAGCCTGAGCGCGAGTTTTTTAAGCCCCAGACTGTTGCCCGCGTACTGGTTGTTGACCGAGAGCACGCGGTTTCCCGCAAGGTCAATATAGACCCGGCGCTTGTCGGTGTTTTTCGAGCATCCCCGGGCGTCGAGTTCTCCGGCGGAGTGGATGAAATAGAAAAAGTCCGGGCTCCCCTGGGAACGGAGGAACTCCTGGTAGCCCGCGCGGTAAAGGATGTCTTCGGAATGGGCGACGTAGAAGGAATCGGTGATTTGGAGCGCGCGAAGCGAAAAGCGGCTGTTCAAAGGCCCAAGGCAGAAGAAGCGGACCACAGCCTCCTTGCCTGCCATCACCCCGTCCATGATCCCCAGTATCTCCCTTAAGCCCTCGTACCTGTCCGCGGTGTCAATGACCTTGGACATGCGCATGCCCGGCGGCACAAGCACCCGGGTGCTGCCCTTGTCGCGGCCCTGGTCGTTGTACCCGTCAAAATGCGCGGTGTGCCCGGCCATGGCGAGCGCCCTCTCCCCGCCTTTGTCCATGGCGGCCTGGCGGACCCGGGCCGTGTCTTCGGGCGCGTCGGTGATGACGGTGAGCTTTGCGGGCCTGCACAGGCCCACATACCGCTCGATAATTTCCTCGACACGGGGATTTTTGAGCGCTTCGATTTTTTCCCGGTCGGCGGCCGCCAACATTGCGGGGTCAATCTTCAAGATATACCTCCAGGTGTCGGGGCGCGCGCAGAGCCAAGCCCCTGAAAGTCAAAAAAGGACGCTACCGCGTCCTTAAATTTGGACAAGGATTTCAGAGAGCGTCCTCTTGGGCGCGTGGCGCCTGCCTTCCGCATCCCGGTAGAGTTGAGAAGCTCCGTCGCGCGGACCGCGCCGATCATGCATCCGGCAAGGCCCTTTTCCCGGGCGCCCGGAAGCATGGTCTGGGCGGCGATGCCGTGGTCGCAGTCCACATGGCGGGCCAGGGCCGTGTCGGGCAGAATAAGGATGTAGGCTGTCGGCCGCTCTCCGGGCGCGGGTCCGCCCCAGTCTTTAGAGGTAATTGCAAAATACATTGAAACGACAAATTTGAGGTAGGTTGGGTGGTTCTGCCCGAAGGGCAGGTTCACCCAACACAAAGGAATCATTTAGA
>JAGVGH010000150.1 GCA_020057225.1 Desulfobacterales bacterium
GGCGGAGCCGGAAAGAAGGCTTTAGGCTTTAGGGCTGGCTGTAAACGGCCCGTTTTTGCGGGCTGCGCCATTATCTACGCAAAAAACGCGGATAATCCGGACATAGAATCTAAGGCGCAGGCTCCACGCGGACACCCGCGCCCCGCATCAGCGTTACCCCGCGTTTCCCCTTTTTCCCGCGATGCTTGCGAGCGCCCGGCCCATATCCGGAAACTCATGGACAAAACCCGCCTTGAGAAGCCGGGCGGGCAGAACTTTTTGTCCCCCCAGCACCGCCCCTGCCATTTCGCCCATGGCAAGGCGGAGAACCGGGCCGGGCAAAGGAATCACGGCGGGACGGCCCAGGGCGGCCCCCAGCGCGGACGCGAATTCTTTGTTCCGCAAAGGCTCGGGGCTGGTGAAATTGAACGCCCCCGACGCCTGGGGATTTTCAAGCACAAACAGGACAGCGCGCACCAGATCCCGGGCGTGAATCCAGGAAAACCACTGCCGCCCGCTCCCCAAAGGCCCGCCCAAACCAAGGCGGAAGGGCAAAAGCATCTCCTTGAGCGCCCCGCCGTCCCTGTCCAACACCACTCCGAAACGCATCAGGGCAACCCGCGCGTCTTTCCGGGCCGCAAGAAGGGCCTCGCCCTCCCATTCCACGCAGACCCGGGCCAAAAAATCCGCGCCGGGCCCGTTTTTTTCCGTAATCTCCTTTTCGCCCGTATCCCCGTAGTATCCGGCGGCGGAGGCGCTGGCGAGAACCGCCCCGGAGGACAGGGCCTCGGTCACGCGCCGGGTGGTGAGAACCCGGGAATTCAGCATATAGTTTTTGTAAGCGGAGTTCCAGCGTTTGAAGATGCTCACACCGGCAAGGTTCACCACGGCGTCCGCGTCGGCGGCCTCCTGCTGCCAGGCCCCTTCCCGGGCGGTGTCCGCCTGGATGTGCGTAAGTCCCTCGGGGGACGGGCCGGGGGGCGCCGGGGAGAGATCAATCCCCACAGCCTGATGACCCTTGGCAACAAGCTCCCGGACCAGTTTTTTCCCGACAAAGCCCCGCGCTCCTGTGACTACGGTTTTCATGGCGTGCCTCTCCTGGCGCCTCAGGGTTGTTGCCGGTCCGCCGCGCCGCGCGGAACAGGGTTTCCGCCTCTTTCGCCCGTTTTCCGGCGCGCATAACGAAGTATAATACGTTTGCGGCGCTTGCCAAGGACAGGCAGGCCGCGCGCCGCCTCGGAAAAGCCTCCAGGGAGGCCGGGACCATCCTTACCGGTACAGGGTCTCAAAACCCTCGAATTCGCCGGTGGCCGCCTCTTCCCGGGTCCGCACAGCCGCCACCCGCGCCCGGGGAGGGCCTTGTCCGCACCAGGCGAGCATCTTTTCCACATTGGCCCGGGAACCTTCGAACACGGCCTCGACGCTTCCGTCGGCAAGATTCCGAACCCAGCCTGAAAGCCCCAGGCGGAGAGCCTCGTTCTCGGTGGATGCCCGGTAGAAGACGCCCTGCACTTTGCCGATAATCACCGTGTGAACACGGATGTTGTCACTCACCTTGTCCCTCCAGCATTTTCAAAAGCCCGGCCTCGTCCATCACCGTAACCCCCAGCGCCCGGGCCTTGTCGAGCTTGCTTCCGGCTTTTTCCCCGGCCACCACGTAATGGGTGGCCTTGCTCACGGAGCCTGCCACACGGCCCCCCGCGGCCTTGATTTTCTCCGCGGCCTCTTCCCGGGTCATGGCGGGAAGGGTGCCTGTGAGCACAAAAGTTTTCCCCGCCGCCGCTCCCTGTTTTGAAACGGCGGGTTTTTCCTCCTCCCGTATCCGGACTCCCTTTTCCAGCAGCCCGTCCACCAGCCGCCCGCCTTCGGGGCTTGCGAAAAACTCCGCCACGCTTGCGGCCACAATCTCCCCCACCTCGTAGATGGAGGTGAGTTCCTCCACTGTGGCGCGCCGAGTCCTTTCAAGGGTTTTAAAATGGTCCGCCAGAACCTCTGCCACGTGCTCCCCCACGTTCCGGATTCCCAGGGCGTGCAGAAAACGGGCGAGGCGGGTTTCCTTTGCGCGGTCAATGGCGTCCACAATGTTTTGGGCGCTTTTCTTTCCCATGCGGTCCAGAGCCGCGAGGGTTTCCGCCGTGAGGGAAAAGAGGTCAACGGGGGTGCTGGCAAGCCCTTTGTCCACAAGCTGCGCAATGAGCTTGTCGCCCATGCCCTCGATGTCCAGGGCGGCCTTGGAGGCGAAATGCCGGATGCGCTCCTTGACCTGGGCCGGACAAAGAGGATTCACGCACCGCAACACGACCTCTTCCCCGGTCCGGGCCGCGTCCGAGCCGCAGGCGGGGCACACAAGGGGCATCTCAAAGGGGGCAGGGCGTCCCGGACGCTCCGGGTCCAGCACTCCCGCCACTTCGGGAATCACGTCCCCGGCCCTTTGCACAAGAACCGTGTCCCCGGGCCGCACGTCCTTTCGCCGCACCTCGTCCGCGTTGTGCAGCGTGGCCCGGGCCACTGTCACGCCGCCCACCTCCACAGGCTCCAGCAGGGCAACAGGCGTGAGCGCTCCTGTCCTTCCCACGGATATCTCGATTTCCCGCACCCGGGTTTGGGCCTGGACCGCCTCGAACTTGACGGCCACTGCCCAGCGCGGGCTTCGGGACGTTGTGCCCAGGGTTTCCTGAAGCGCAAGAGAGTCCGCCTTGAGAACCATGCCGTCCATGTCGTAATCAAAGTCCTGACGCCGGGCGTGAAGCTCGCGGTAATAGGCAAGGGCGTCCTCCAGACCGATTCCCGCGCGGATGTCCGGGTTCACCGGCAGGCCCAGGGAGGAAAGAAGGCCGAGAACGCCGGAATGGGTTTCCGGCAAAGGACGGCTTGCCTGGCCGATTCCATAGGCAAAGAAGTCCAGGGGGCGTTTGGCGGTGACGGACGAGTCCAGTTGCCGGAGGCTTCCGGCCGCGGCGTTCCGGGGATTGGCGAACGCGGGAAGGCCCATGGCCTCGCGGTTCCGGTTGAGTTTGAGGAAGCCGGGTTTGCGCATGAAGACTTCCCCCCGGACTTCGAGGCGTTCCGGGAGGGGGAGGCCTTCCGGGGCATGAAGCGTCTGAGGCACTTTGCGGACCGTGCGCGCGTTGGCGGTCACAACTTCCCCTGTCACGCCGTCGCCCCGGGTGAGGGCCAGAACAAGACGCCCGTTTTCATAGACAAGCTCCACCGCAAGTCCGTCCATCTTGGGTTCCGCGGTGTACGGCACCGGCCCCGAAAGGCGCGCCGCGCGGCGGACGCGCTCGTCAAAGGCGCGGACATCGGCCTCTCCAAAGGCGTTGTCCAGGGAAAGCATGGGAAGCGTGTGGGGGGCGGTGTCGAACTTGTCCAGAGGCGGCGCGCCCACGGTGCGGGTCGGGGAGGCGGGGTCCGCGAGTTCCGGGTGCCGGGTCTCCAGGGCGAGGAGCTCCTGGAACAGGGCGTCGTATTCCTGGTCCGTGATGACAGGGGCGTCCAGGACATAATACCGGTAGTTGTGCTCCCGGATTTCCTGTGCGAGTTGCCGGGCGCGGCCGGCAGGGTCTTGGGGGGCGCCGTGGGTGTCCATGGTGTCCGTCCTGTGGAGAGGAGGTCAAACGGTGCGCGGAGCTAAAAAAAGCCGGTGGATTTCCACCGGCATTTCGGGTGGTTCGGGTATGGCGGAGAGAGCGGGATTCGCCCATGGCGCGCGCTCGAACCCGTTGCCGCGCGCGGGTATTGGGCGCGAAAAACCTTTCCGCCAACAACCCTTCTAAACCGGCGTGCAAGCGGTTTATCACGCGGACTTGCCGCGCGCAAGGGGAAACGCCCCCTTGAAATCAGGGCTGCGTCAAAGTAAGCCACATCGGACGGGCTGTTTAACGTTGACGGGGCCGTGCGCCTCCCAGGTTTTGGCTTGAACACGCCCGGAGCTTCTGCTACGTTCATGCTCCTTTGAAGGCGCCCTCTTGCCCCTTAACCCGGCGGATCCGGAAAGAAGGCTTTAGGGTTGGTTGTAAACGGCCCGTTTTTGTGGGCCGCGCCATTATCTGCGCGAAAAACGCAGATAGTCCAGACAGAGAATCTATCCGGTGAAGCCATGGACATCCAACGAAAACCCACCCGCGCCCTGCGCGTCGGAAGCCTTTCCATTGGAGGCGGCGCGCCTGTCGCCGTCCAGTCCATGTGCAACACCGACACACGGGATGTGGAGGCCACCGCCTCCCAGATCGCCCGGCTTGAAAAAGCGGGCTGCGAGCTGGTCCGGGTCGCCGTGCCGGACATGGAAGCGGCAAAGGCTCTTGGGGAGATCAGGAGACGGACCACCGTTCCCCTGGTCGCGGACATCCATTTCGATTACCGGCTGGCGGTGGCGGCGGCCAAGGCCGGGGCGGACGGGTTGCGGATCAACCCCGGCAACATCGGCGGCCGTGAAAAAGTGGCCAGGGTGGTGGAAGTCGCCAAGGAACTGGGGCTTGCCATCCGGGTGGGTGTGAACGCCGGGAGCCTCGAAAAAGACCTTCTGGAGAAACACGGCGGGCCCACCGCGGAGGCCATGGTGGAAAGCGCGCTGCGGCATACCGGGGAAATCCGGGACATGGGCTTCGACAACCTCAAGGTCTCCCTCAAGGCGTCCGGCGTGCCGCGCACGGTGGACGCGTGCCGCCTGTTTTCCCGGCAGTCGGACACGCCCCTGCACCTGGGCGTCACCGAGGCGGGCGGACGCTTCGCGGGCACAGCGAAAAGCGCCGTGGGCCTGGGCATCCTTTTGGCCGAGGGCATCGGCGACACGCTGCGGGTGTCGCTCACGGGCGATCCTGTTGTCGAGGTCCGGGTGGCCTGGCATATTCTGGGCGCGCTGGGAATCCGGCGGCGGGGAGTCGAGATCATCTCCTGCCCCACCTGCGGACGCACGGAGATTGACCTTGCCGGGCTTGCGGACCAGGTGGAGGAAGCCCTGTCCGAGGTCACGGAGCCGTTGACCGTGGCTGTGATGGGCTGCGTGGTGAACGGTCCCGGGGAGGCCCGGGAGGCCGATGTCGGTGTGGCGGGAGGCCGGGGCCAGGGCCTTCTCTTCCGCAAGGGAGAGGTGGTGGCCAAGGTTCCCGAAAAAAGGCTCGCGGAGGCGCTGTTGGAAGAGGCGCGCCGCATGCTGGAAGAACGCAAACAATCCACATGAGGTAATTTCAAAATTGGGCGCAGATTGGGTGGTTCCGGACCGCAAGGCCCGGGTGTACCCAACATTTTTAAAATGATTCCGATGTGTTGGGTGAACCTGCCCTTCGGGAGGAACCACCCGGCCTGCCTCAAATTTGTCGTTTCTATGAGTTTTGCAATTACCTCTAAGAGTTATGCATTATCTCACATGAATGTCTGAACAAAGGAGCGCGCCCCATGGCAAAGGATCGGAAAAACGCCATCAGCCCGGCCCGGTCTGAAGACTACCCGGAATGGTATCAGCAGGTGGTCAAAGCCTCGGACATGGCCGAAAAATCGGCGGTGCGCGGCTGCATGGTCATCAAGCCCTGGGGCTACTCGGTGTGGGAAAACATCAGCCGGACCCTGGACGACATGTTCAAGGCCACAGGCGTCAAAAACGCCTATTTCCCCGTCTTCATCCCCCTGCGCTTTCTCGAAAAAGAAGCCGCCCATGTGGAGGGCTTCGCCACCGAGTGCGCGGTGGTGACACACCACCGGCTTGAAAAGGGCGCGGACGGGAAACTTGTGCCCGCGGGAGAGCTGCAGGAGCCTTTGATTGTCCGGCCCACCTCCGAGACCATAATCGGGGAAAGTTTCGCCCGCTGGGTGTCCAGCTACCGGGACCTTCCCATTCTCATGAACCAGTGGGCCAATGTGGTCCGCTGGGAAATGCGGCCCCGGGTTTTTCTGCGGACGTCCGAGTTTTTGTGGCAGGAGGGCCACACCGCCCACGCCAACGCGGATGAGGCCATGGAGCGCACCCGGCTCATGCTGGACGTGTACGCGGACCTGGTGGAGAACCGCCTTGCCATGCCGGTTCTCCGGGGCAAAAAAACCCCGGCGGAGCGTTTTCCCGGCGCGGTGGAGACCCTGTGTGTCGAGGCCATGATGCAGGACCGAAAATCGCTTCAGGCCGGAACCTCCCATTTTCTGGGGCAGAATTTCGCGAAAGCCTCGGGCATCCAGTTCCAAAGCGCCAAGGGGGAGCTGGAGCACGCGTGGACAACATCCTGGGGCGTTTCAACCCGGCTGGTGGGCGGACTCATTATGAGCCACGGGGATGACGACGGGGTGGTGATCCCGCCCCGCGTGGCGCCGGCCCACGTGGCGCTCATGCCCATGCTGAAGGACGCGGCGAAAAACGCCGGGGTTTTGGAGTACACCGAGCGTGTGGCGCGGGAGCTTCGGGAAGTCCGGTATCACGGGAAAAACCTCATTGTGGAGGTGGACACCCGGGACATCGGGGGCGCCCGGGGCTGGGACTGGGTGAAAAAGGGCGTGCCGCTCCGGGCGGAAATCGGGCCCAGGGACATGGCCCAGGACGCGGTGTTTTTGGCGCGCCGGGACGCGGCGCCAGGGGAGAAGAAATCCATGTCCAGGGCCGAGCTTGCCGCGGAGGTCTGCGCGCTCTTGGACAGCATCCAGGCCCGGCTGTTTGAGCGGGCTTTGGCCAACAGGGAGGAGAACACCCGGCGGATGGACGACAAATCCGAGTTTTACGATTACTTCACACCCGGAAACCTTGAGAACCCCGGGATTCATGGGGGTTACGCCATGGCGCACTGGTGCCAGGATCCGAGGTGCGAGGCGCAAATCAAGGAGGATCTTTCCGTGACCATCCGCTGTGTGCCCTTTGACCAGGAGAGGGAGGAAGGGCGCTGCATTTTCTGCGGCGGCAAATCCCATGGCCGGGTGGTGTTTGACAAATCCTATTGATGTTTTTTCCGCAGACACAATATCCCGGGGGAGGCCGACAGGCATCCCCCCCTTTTTTCAGCATGCCAGGGAACCCCAGAGGCAATGGCCACGACACTTCGCAGACAGGCATGGAACATGGCGCGCGCATTGGCGCGCCTCCTTCTTCCCCTTGTTTCCGCATGGGTTCCCATCGCGTATTTTCACGCCGTTTTTCTTCTCTATTACCATAAAATCCTTATATCGCTGGGCTGGGCCGGACCGTTGTTTATTCCAACTGTCCTTTACGAGACATTGGCCACCCGGTGGTTCGCCAAAAACTACGGGGAGCGCAGGGCTTCCGGGACGCGGTTCCGGGGGGCGTTTGTAGCGAATGTTTTAATGATGGCGGCAGGATACTGTGTGTTGCTAATTCTGCCGGTTTATGCAATGCAAACCAACCCATGGTTTAAATTTTTGGGCTATTTTATTTGGAGACTGTGCTACATATTATGTAGATCTGTCGGTATTTTTGCCATAATATCAATAGCGTGGTTTCTTACAATATATATCTATATAACTATTAAAAATGGCAAACTAAGAATTTTCATCAGTTTAGGATTGCCAGCGATTCTTCTATTTATTTTTTTTATTTTTCAGTTAAAAACAGGAGGCATGGGCGCGGCATCCGTTGAATCGGTAATTAAAAAGAAAGGTATTGAATATATTTATGGCAATCATGAAATTATTGAGGCGTTATCGTCTGGAAATATTGAAAATCATAAATGTTTGGCGGGGATGAATGGTAAAGAAAAGAAAAAATATCGCATAAAAATTGTTAAAAAACCACGAAGCGTCATTTATTCTAATAGTAACCAAAAAATCTATTCATTTTATGGAGCGGCATGGATGCCAGACATGGATACAAATTATCAGATAGCTGTTCAATTCGATCTTAATACTAAGAAGATTGAGACATTAATATCAAACAGGAATATTAGAAATATTGGATATTCTGATAAATATATATATTTTGCTCCATGGTATGATTTTTATATCTATGAAATAGATAAACGTGAATTTAAAATCAATAAAAAGATACATCGGCAAATTTATGACGATGAATATGATATGTGGGATCCAGTAGCTGTAACTCCTGATTTTACTTTACCTTTAATTTATGTAGGAACTGAATTTAATCCGGTAATAGCTTGTTATAATCTTGAGAATGGCAATATGGAGTGGGTGATTCATTTAGATAAAGAGGGAATTGTTAATAACGAAAGCGGAGGATGTACCTTCATTGTTCAGGATCCTCAAACTCATCTATTATACATGCATACAGAGCTTCCAGGAAAGATTGTGGAACTGGACCCTAAGCAACATAAGGTCTTAAGAAGTATGGAGATAGGAAACTCTTTTTGCAGTTTCATGACCTACAACCCCGCCAACCGCACCTTCTACCTCCAGTCCGGCCTGGAGAACGACCTTCACGCGGTCTCCATGGACACCTTCCAAAAAACCCGCACTTATAAGGGGGAGTACCACGCGCGGCGCATGCAGGTGGACAACCGGCGCGGCGTAATCTACGTCCTCGGCTACTTCTCCGGAACCCTCTTCCCCGTTGACCTCAAAACCGGAAAAAGGGCATGGAGTATCCGGGTGGGAGGGCGCCCCGAAGGCCTGGATATTCACGGAAGCACCGCCTACGTCCACTCCATGTCCGGCGTGTTCCGCGTGGACCTGGACGCGCTATGGGAAGCCTCCGGCAAATGGCAGGGGCCCCCGCCCGGCCCGGAGGACGCCCCGGACGGTATCAGCGGGAAGTCAGGATTCGCCATGCGTTGAAATTCCTCCGCATCTCCCGGAATGACAGAGACCGCAGCGTGTTCCGGCCCGACTGAAACAGCTTTCCGGGCCGCAGGTAGAAACCGAGAAAGGCCCGCCGCCTGGCCTCGGCAAGCGCCTTGGAGTCCAGGCCCGGAAGGGAGATGACCGGTTCTCCGTGCCAGGTGTAGCGTCCCCAGTCCAGCGTGGTGAGATATCCCGCCGCCTTGTACTCCTCGAATATCCGGGTGCCGGGCAGCGGAAGCAACGTGATGAATGTGGCGTAGGTGGGATTGATTTCCCGGGCCAGCCGCATGCTCGCCCGGATGCTTTCAGGGGTTTCCCCGGCGTTGCCGAGGATGAACGTGGCCCAGGTTGCGATGCCCTGCCCGCGCAACAAGGCAAACGCGCGCCGCGCGTCCTCTGTGGTGATCCCCTTTCCGGTCGCCGCCAGCACCTCCTCATCCCCGGATTCCACCCCGATTTGCACCTCGACGCAGCCCGAGGCCCTCATCTCCCGGACAAGCTCCGCGTCCAGCGTGTCCGCCCGGGTATGGCATATCCAGCGCATGCGGGGGTGCCTGCGGCGCAAATACGCCATGGTTTCCATTGCCCGGCGCCGGTCCAGGGTAAATGTGTCATCATCGAAAAACAAAAGGCCATACCCTTGTCGGCCGAGGAGGTCCAGTTCCATGGCCACGCGCTCCGGAGAGTGGCGGCGCACGTTTCTTCCCCAAAGGGTCTGGTTGGCGCAGAAAGAGCAACTGTAGGCGCAGCCGCGGGCTGTGAACAGGGTGGTGAAGCGCCCTTGGGCGCGGTGGGGATAGGAGTGGAAATATCTTTGGACAGGCAAGAGCTCCCGCGCCGGAGGGGGGAAAACATCCAGATTTTTTTCAAGGTTCCTGGGCGCCCCCCTGACTGTCAGTCCGTCCGGACTGAAAAAAAAGGCGCCGGGCACCGGACGCCCTTCCATCGCGCGGGTGTCCCCGCCCCTCCCCAGAAGGGCGCTCTCTATCCACTCCGCAAAGGTGTGTTCGCCCTCGCCAATGACCTTCACATCCGCGCCCGCCAACACCTCCTCCGGAAGCGCCGTGGCATGGGGCCCTCCCATGACAACCACCGTTTCCGGAGCGGCCTCCTTGATGAGAAGCGCGGTTTTTTCAGCGGCCCGCACATTGCCCGTCACAACCGAAAAACCCACAGCCCGGGGCCGCGTTTCCAAAATACCGCGCGCTGCCAGCGCGGGGGTGTGCAGACCGGCGGCCACACAGTCCACAAGGCGGATATCCACAGCCTTGCCAAAACGCTCCTTGGCATAGGCCGCAAGGTAAGCGATGCCAAGAGGAGGGCGGGTGTATTCCTCCGCGCTGGACCGCATGCCGGGAAAATACTCAAAGGGAGGGGTGACGAGGGTTACCCTCAGAGGCTCAAGGGGTTTCATACAGCCTTTCCCGCCGCCAAATCTTTTATAACGTTTTTCACAAATCCGTTCCGATACGCGTGATGCCACGCTGGCGGGCCCCGGCATCCCGCCGGGGCCCTATGAGTTAGAAAAAATTACAAAATCATAGAGGTAATTGCAAAACTCTAAGAAACGACAAATTTGAGGCAGGCCGGGTGGTTCCGCCCGAAGGGCAGGTTCACCCAACATCTTGGAATAATGGTATAATTGTTGGGTGAACCCGGACCTTGCGGCCCGGAACCACCCAACCTACGCCTCATTTTGCAATTACCTCCATAGACTTGCTGTTCGTTTCCCGAAAACTCCTGCAAAATGCCGGAGCCGCCTAACCCTTCAATCGGCGCGGAATTCCGGCAAACGCTATAACCCGCCGGTCAGGCCCCGGGCGCCCCGCGCCTCTGGCTCCCGCGCCGATCCTTGGCACGGCCTGATCTCGTCCGCCATCGGCCCTGCTCCGGTCAAAAACCGCCGCCTTCTTTTTCAGAAGACCCGGACAATACCACGGATCATCATTGAACGGCAAGAGTTCCTCTGCTTTCACGACCGGACCAAACCAAACATCGCCGCCTTCCTCCCCGGACGGTTCGCCCTTGATTCAATGCCGTCCTCTATGCCATTGTGTCCCGTGCAGAGTCCGAACAACCGCGAGCCAAGAGCGCCAAACATGGAGAAAATAGCCACGGAAGCCGACTGCCAGGGCCCGGACGCCAGGCCCGGAGAAGCCGGGGTCGTCATCGGCCAAATCCAGCTCATCCTTGCGGAAAAACGAACCTCCCTTGCCGTGCTCCGCACCGGAATCGCCGTGTTCGTCCTGCCTCTCTCTGTCTTAAGTGTTTTGGTCACCACATCCAAATACTACAGCGCGCCTGACGTGCTCCACTTTCTTGTCCCCCTGCTCGGATTTTCCGGGATTCTCGCGTTCCTTGGCGTGTATTTGATTTTCCAGGCCATGGTGAAAATCCGCCGCTTTGACAGGCAAGTCCGGGAAATCAAGGCGCGCGCGCCCTGCCTTTCCCGGTACATTGACCCGGCGTAAGTCTTGAAGTTGCGCGCGTTTATGCGCCGGCGCCCCCTGCGGTTTCACCCAACCCCTTTACGGCTCCGGCCCCTGTGCCGGGCAAAAGGTTTCTCATGCTCCCCTCCCGCGCCCGGACCGCGTTCTTTCTCCTTCTGCTCTTTGCCTTCGCTTTTCTCCTGCGCTTTGCCTACATCAGCCAGTCCGAATTCGGCCCCCGCGTCGTCAAAGACGCCCGGGAATACGTCACCTACGGAATCAATCTCGCCTTTCACGGCGTCTATTCCAAATCCTCCGATACAGCCTCCCCGACACCGGATTCCGCGCGCTCCCCCGGATATCCCCTGGTCATCGCCCTCTGCGTTCTTCTTGCCGGAACCCAAGGCTGGCTTTCCGCCTTGATGTGGACCCACGTTTTTTTCGGCGCCCTCATGGCTCCTCTCGCCTGGGCACTGGGCAGGCGCTTTCTCCCTCCCTGGGGGGCCTGGACTCTCGCCCTTTTGACCGCCGTCTCCCCCCATCTGGTGGCCATGTGCGGAAATATTTTGACAGAAACCTTGTTCGGCCCTTTTCTCCTTTTATCTGTTGTCCTTGCCCAGGAGGCATTGGCCGCGTCCCGTCCGCGCCGTGTTTTTACCCTCTGGACCTTGGCGGGCGTCTCGTCCGGCATGGCCTGGCTCCTGAACGAGACCGCCCTGCTGTTGCCCCCGGCCCTGGTCCTGCTCTGCGCTCTCTGGCCCGCGCCCCGCGAAACCCGGCGTCTTGCCGCCCTGTTTCTTTTCCTGACGGTTTTCTCCCTTTTTCCGGCGGGATGGATGCTTCGAAACAGCCTTTCCGTGCCTCCCGGCGCCCCCACAGGCGCGGGCCGCGCCATTTCCACCATGAGCCACGGCGCCTACCCGGGATTTGTTTATAAAAACCCCGCCATGCGCGGCATGCCCTATTGGGAAGACCCGGCCCAGCCTGGTTTTGGCTCCTCCCTGGAAGGCTTTTTCTCTGTGCTTCTGGAACGCGCAAGGGCGCGCCCTCTGCGTTACCTTTCCTGGTATCTTTTTGAAAAACCCTATTACCTGTGGAGCTGGAGCATCATCCAGGGCCAGGGGGATATTTACGTGTATCCTGTAACCCGCTCCCTTTACCAGATATCCCCGTTGGCCGGCGCCACACGCCTTGCCATGCGGATGCTCCATCCCGCCATGCTCTTCCTTGCGTTCGCCGGGTTTGCCTGTTTCGCCGCGCGCCTCAAGGCGGGCGCGAACACCCTGCCGGTCTGGCAAACCCCCGCCCTTGGCTTTCTCGTTTTTACCTATTACACAGTCCTCTACACGGTGTTCGCCCCCTGGCCCCGCTACTCAGTCCCGCTGCGCCCGTTTCTGTACGCCGCGGCCGTGTGGTGCGCGTGTTTTCTCTGGACAGCGTGGAAAAACCGTTCTGCCCTGGAGGGCGGAAAAGCAAACCGTGAGGGCGCCCGCGGCCAGTCTTGTTGACATTATTACCCCTCCTGGTTCACCAACCAGGAAGACCGGAATCAAGAGGTTCCCATGCGCGACCGCGTTCTCAAGGCACTTCGCGAGGCACAAGGCCCGGTTTCCGGAGAGGCCCTTGGCAAAGACCTGGGCGTTTCCCGGACCATGGTGTGGAAGCATGTGAAAGCGCTCAGGGAGCAAGGCTGCCCTGTCACTTCAGGCCCGCTCGGCTACAGCCTTGACAGGGAGGCCGACTGGCTCCATCCCATGGATTTCCCCGGCATGGAGGACAAAATCCACTGGTTCGCGGAAACCCCTTCCACCATGGACATCGCCCGTGACATGGCAAAAGACGGCGCCCCCCACGGCACTCTCGTCATAGCCGGACGCCAGACCGCGGGCCGGGGGAGGCTCTCCCGGACCTGGCACTCCCAGGAAGGCGGCCTGTACTTTACCATGGTGCTCCGCCCCGCCCTTCCGGTTGCCCAGGTCCACAAGCCCGTGTTCGCCGCGTCCGCGGCCATGGCCGAAACACTGCGCGACGCCGCGGGAGTGGATTTTAGGGTCAAATGGCCCAATGACATTCTTTCCGGGGATAAGAAAGTGGTGGGCATGCTGTCGGAGATGCACGCGGTGGGGGAGACTGTGGAGTACCTGAACCTTGGCGTGGGGGTGAATGTGAACAACAGCCCGGGGGAAGCCGGGCCGCGCGCGGCCTCGCTCAAAGAGCTTGCGGGGGGGATGTTTAGCCGCCGGGACATTCTGCGCGGGTTTTTAGCGCGTTTCCATGCGTCGCTGGAGGGCGAGGACACGGCAGAGGTCATGTCCCGCTGGAGGGCCAACGCGGGCACCCTGGGGCGTCCGGTTCGCGTGGAGACGCCCGGGCGTGTTATCGAGGGGATGGCGCTGGACGTGGACGACAGCGGCGCCTTGGTGGTGGAGTTTCCCGACGGGACACGGGGTCTGGTCTCCCACGGGGACTGTTTTCACCGGTAGGACCGTGTTTTTCCTTGCACGCTTGATGGTTAAGAGGCTGCCCTTGAATCGGACATGAAAACTCTCGGCCTTCCCGCCCGGTTTTGGCGGTATGCCGTTGTGCTACGCAAAGCCACAGGACGGGCGAGAACCTGAATCCGTGAACCCCATTGCAGAAAAACACATCAATTTTAAATATAACCCATTGATTTAAATTAGTTTTTATGGCATGGACTTTTCATTTGAAGACATACCCATGGACTGAAAAGCCATGCGGAAAATCCTCGTCGAGCAATCGGAAACCGAGTTCTACACAGCCCACACCGGGCGGTATCGCCATGGATATTCCGGCGCGTTTCGGCGTTGCACAGGCTCCCCGCGCGCCAACAGGCGGATGCCCGTTCTCCCAGGGCCGTCCTCCAGGCCGGGGACGGTTAAGGGCGGAGCGTCAGGCCGCCGCAGGGGCGTTGCGGGTTGCCGGGAAGTCACATGAGAATACACAAAATCCGCTGGAAAAAACAACCTGGAATTCGCGGCAGTATAGCGCAACAGGCGGGGCGGTGTAAAGCAAGGTTGTGTTTGGGGGGAGGGAAACGCGGGGGGCGAAGGGCTAAAACTCCCTGCGGTCAGGCTGTGCGGAACAGCCGTTTTCCATGGGACTCGGCCCAGCGGCTCAAGTCGCGGAACAGGTCGGTTGGTTGGAAGTCCCCGATGCGGCAGGCTATGCGGAATTCCTTTGCGAGTGTTATTTGCGAGACGCCTTGTTTGTTTTTCGAATTGATATACAAGGCAAAAACGCTGTTAAAATCATGTCCATTGCATAGATGGGGCGAATCATTTGGAAGTGTGAGAGATTTAGCTTTCTGCCGGATTTCCGGTACTGTTAGATTCCGCTTTCTATTTGGAGAGCGTCCGTGGATGTCAGTAATACAAGCCTCTTCATTGATGCATACTTCCCCGGCATTGAAAAAATTGCCGAAAGCTATCCCATTGAAATTTATCTCCAGATGTTCGCTATCGTTGATCCAGCGGATACAGCTAATAAAGATGAGCGATTCCAGGCATTTTCCCCTTAAGGCAAGCGGGTTCTTTTCCTGATGGAGGTGCTCTTCCGCAACCTGCCGGAACGTCTCATCGCACATTACCGTCATCATTTCCGCGTCGTGAAAATCCGTCAGGAATATGTTCGGGGGAGGATCGCCGCTTTCCCCCATCCGCAGAAAATCCGCGTCCCGGATTCCTATAACGCGGTGCGTGTCGCAAAAAGCGGCAGCCGCGCCGGCCAGATTGTATACACCTTCTGTTACCTGGGTCTGTACGCATGCCTTATCAAAAAACTTCCTAAAAATTTTATCATCTGATTCTCCCTCAAGAAGAATAAACACTTTCTCTTTCGTTGAATGGTGCTGAAGTTGCAATTTTATAGATTCAATGATTGATTCCAAATTAATATGAGCATTCATTTGTACTACTCCTTACTATTTTCGTAGAGATCAACAACTAAATCTCCATGTGCATTAATGATGAAAGGTGAATGTGTAGCAACAATTATAGTTATCTTTCTTAAATCAACAATTGTTAATAAATCATCAATAAATTCTTTTTGCCAAACTATATGGAGCGACATTTCAGGTTCATCAATTAAAACTAAAGTATTTTCATCTCCCTCGAAAATAAGATTATAAAATAAAATAATCTCATGCTGCTCTCCTGAAGACAAATCTTTTAATGAAAGAACATCCCCGTCATCTGTAATGAACCTAATACCAAATTCTGGAGAAATCTTAAAATGTTTATTCACAAACATCCTTTTTTCAATTATTTCTGAAAAAATATTAAGTTTTTCAAGTATAGTACCATACACACGCATTTTTTCTTCAGCATTTTTTATATATACAAGTAGTGCCTTCGAGTTTTCCTTTCTGTAAGAAGCATGCTTCTCTTCTTCAACGCTTGACAGTCCATATTTTGACAACTGCTTTTGTACTATCATTATATTCCTGTAACGTTCATTATATTCGATTTCATCAATTGTATTTGTTTCATCAAATAACCTTTCTGGAAAACTTGAATCTATCTGCTGTGAAATGATTGTTGATGATGCTATTGCATTTTTTAAATAGCTTGACAATTGCTTTGAGCAGTATTCGACAGAAGGAATAAATTCATCTTTAGCGTTCTTTTGCGCTATTATCCCTTTCATAAACCAATTTGGACCATCTTCTGGGCCTTGTAATTTAGTGGCTTTATCAAAGTCCATTATGTGTCTATAAAGTCTTTGATCTTTTATAAAGAAAATTTTTGGCATTGAGATAGATTCTTGAATAAAGAATGTGTCGAAATACCAAGATTTATTTTCATTTGGCACGGATAATTTTTCTGTACCGTTTTTAAGTGAAAAAATTATTTCTTTGGCACTTTCTCTATGTATTGCCATAATTAAGTTGCTGTTGTCCATAATATGTATACTTTCGAATGGAACGGCAAAAAATATAGCTAAATTATATGTTTCTAATGCATCAAGAATTTTAAAAATAGTTGTCTTTCCATACCCGTTAGGCCCCGTAATTATTGTAACACCACCCCTGTTGATTTTGATATCATAATCGAACTTTCCAAAAAGTTTTTTGATTTTAAGACCAGTAAACATGCCGCCCCTGCCTTTCCCTGTTCCCCTTGGCAACCGTGCCCTGCCCCCCAAACGCGGCCCCCTGGCCTCTTCAAGCCGCCTTGCCCTCTTGTCACCACCAGCCTAAATGTTCGCGTCCAAACATACACCGCCTTTTTCCCCGAAACAAGCGCCTTTTACTCTCATCCGCCCCCACCTTCGGAAACACCCCCGCCCTGTCACCTGGACGCAGCTCCTGGGAAAACGGCGCGCTTCGCCCGTTCTTTCCATCTACTCCTCCCAAGGCCCCCTCTACCCCTTTGGCCCGGGACGGAGCACGCGCTCCTCATACACCCCTTTTTCCCGCTCAAGAACCCGCACGCCCTCCATGGTGATTTCCACAATCTGGCCCCTCCTGTTACCGATGGCTTCCCCCTCCCGGACCACATAGGGAATTCCCTCCGGCGTGATCACCAGGGCCACCGCGGCCTGTCCCAGGCTTTGCATCACCGAGTCCACCCGAAGCTGGTCCAGGGAATACCGGGCCAGGGGACCGCCGGGCAGGGGCGCCTCCTCCGCGGGCGGGGCGGCGTCCGTACCGTCCACAGGAGGCGGAGACGGAGACGGATCCCGGACCTCGTCCCAGGGTGGCTGGAAGGGATTCAGCCCCACACGGAGCTGGGCCTTTCCGGTCGCGGGAACGGCGAAAGACCTGTCCGGCGTCCGGGCGTCCGCCCCGCGGCGGTAGCCCTCGGCGGGAACACTTTCAATGGTCATCCTCTGGGCGGAGGCATCCGGCGGAGAGATAAGAAGAACAAGGGAAAACACCGCGAAAACGGACAAAAGCCCGCCGCGCGGCGGGCTGGACAGGAAGAGAAGAGGACGCATGGCGAAACCTCCGGTGGCGGTCTGGCGTCTGTGGTTCGCGCTTTTCGGCGCGGTTTTTACCAAATCCACCGGGAGAATAACCGAAAAAGGAAAAAAACGCAAGTTTTTCCAGGGGGTTCGAGTGCGCCGCGTTTCATGCCGCATCTCAGGCGGCTCTTACGGAAGCGCCCGTGGCGCGGGAGGAAAACACACGCCCTTAAACAGCGGCGTTTTCCCTAAACCGGCAAAGCCGGAGAATTCAGGAGACAGAAGTTCGGGGTTAGAATACCAGGGAAAGCGCCCGGTTTTTTAAAAACCGGGTCTCATTCCTTACAGCAGCCGCGGCGCGGCAAGGTTTTGATCCAGCCAGGGGTTTCAACCCATAGGCGCTAACTTACCTTACCTTAATTGCATGCATATTGTTATTTTTGGGTAGTTCCGCTAGAATAATAGGTGTTGGGTGAACCCGCGCGCGAAAGACGCCTTTGACATAACATAACTCCTTGGCGCGCGCGGA
>JAGVGH010000323.1 GCA_020057225.1 Desulfobacterales bacterium
ATCGAAAAACGTGAAAGACGCAGCGCGGGAATCGATTTGGACGAGCTCCCGTTCTGAGGCAACCGGACAAAAACGCTTTCCGGGCATGCGCCCTTATTTATAGTTGCCAAAGCCGTCCCTGCCGTCCCGCCTCATAATGCAGAAGGCGCCTCCAGATGTCCTCGGAAATGTCCTCCACCCCGCGCATGTCCTCCCCGGAATCGCAGGAAACCAGGCAGTAAGGGTTTCCAGTGGCCCATAACCGGTGATACACCTCCCGCACCAGGGCGATGTAATCGCCGTCCTTTTCGTGCAGGTCCAGGGCCTCCACCGTGTAGCCCCGGGGACTCTTCCGGAGCACCTGGGCCAGGGCAAGCTCCGGCTCCGCGTCCAGAATAAACACGATGTCCGGGCGCGGCAGGGCGAACACCGAGTACTCCATCTCCTCAATCCACGCGATGAGCGCGTCCCTGGCCGATCCGTCCGCTTTCGCCCCCTGGTGCGCAAGATTGGAAGGCACGTACCTGTCAAAAATCACCACATCGTAGTCTTCCCAATTCTCCCCGGCCGCCCGCGCCTTCCACCGGTCGCACGCGTACAACAGGGCCGCAAGCTTGGGATGCACAGCTTCCAGGGAACCAAATTCCCCGTTCAGGTATTCCCCCACCGCCCCGCCGAAAAAGCTTTCGTACCTGGGAAACCCCGTCAACAGCACGCGCCTGCCCTGGGCTTCCAGGCGTTTGGCCAACAGTCTGCTTTGAGTCCTCTTTCCGATTCCGTCTATTCCTTCAAAGGCGATGTACATGGAAAGCCCTTTCGCGGTTCAGCGCGCTGACGCCTCAAAGCGGCGCCCTATCTCGGAGGACTCGAGGGTAACGACTCCAGGGCCGCCTGCCCAGGGTCAGAACCTTGTCCACGCGCGGGTTCCGGACGAGCCGGTCCACCACGCAGGCTCCCACAAGTCCTGTGGCGCCGGAAACAAGGGCCGTGGCCATGGGGCTTCTCCCGTCTCAGTTTTTGAAGATTTTGACAGCAAGGTCCAGGTCTTCAGGGCAGAACACAAAAAGCGCCCTGTCGCTTCCCGCGACCGCCGAGCCGTAAACGTAGTGGATGTTGATTCCGTTGTCGCCAAAGGTCTTGGCGAGCCGCGCCAGGGTGCCGGGCGCGTTGTCTATTTCAAGGGCCACCACCGGGCACACATCAAAGAGGTATTCCTTGCCCGACAACAGATTCACCGCCTCCTCGGTCTTGTCCACCAAAAGGCGGATGAGGGCGAATTCGGCCGAATCCTGGGCCATGGAGTTGTAGTTGGCAACCGAGGCGATGCGGCGGATGGCTTTGCCCCGGGCCTTGAACAGCTCCCGGACATAGGAGGAGGCGTCCTGAATGGTCAGGGCGTCAATGTTGATGCCCTGGGAAGACAAAAGCCCGGTAAGCTCCCCGAGCCGGCCCGGCTGGTTTTTCAAAAAAAGGGAAATCTCCATGCGCACCATGGCGGCACCTCGCTGGATGTTAAGGTTGGAAGCGGGGTTTGGGTGAAAAAAGACGCGCCCTGGTCCGGAAAGGACATTGACCGCGCGCTTTTCCCGGGGTATTTCCGGGGATGCCCTTTGGGCGCGGCTGTTGGCGTGAGCAACGACTAAACCAGTTTTCACGGATTTTTGCAAGGATGGATGATGGGCACGGAACACCGCCCCCTGGGCGCCCCAACGGAAAAACCCGGCACGTTCCCGCGGGGAACCGGCCACACCCTCTTGGACACGCGGGTTCAAAGCCTGTGGGCGCGCTATCAGGAGGCTGCGGGAGAGCATGCCCGCCCTGTCCTGGAAAACGGGCCTGTGATGGAGAGCCTCTCCCGGGTCTGGTCCGCCAGCGATTTTGTGTCCGGAGCCTTTATCCGCGATCCCGCCTTGTTCGCCTCCCTGTGCCGGGAAGGGGCTTTCGTCTCCTCCCACTCCCTGCCAGCGCTTGCCGCGCGCTTCCATGACGCCCTTTCCTCCGTGACGGACGAGGAGGGCCTCAAACAGGCGCTCCGCCTTCTCCGGCGCCGCGAAATGCTCGTGACGGCGTGGCGGGATCTTGCCGGGTGGGCGTCCCTCGAAGAATCCCTTGCCCGCATGACAGACCTTGCCGCCCTTTGCCTTTCGCATGCCCTGGCGCGGCTCGAAACCTGGCAATGCGCGGCGGACGGGGAACCCCTTAGACGGGACGGGCGCCCGCAGCGGCTTTTGGTTATCGGCATGGGCAAGCTCGGCGCGGGCGAGCTGAATTTCTCCTCGGACATTGATCTCATCTTCGCCTACCCCGAGGATGGGGAAACCTCGAAAGGGAAGAGCAACCTCGACCACTTCACGCGCCTTGCCCGGAAGCTGGTGGCGGTTTTGGGCCAAAACACGGCGGACGGCTTTGTTTTCAGGGTGGACACCCGCCTGAGACCCTATGGCGAAAGCGGGCCGCTTGCGCTTTCCTTTGAGGCCATGGAAACCTATTACGAATCCCAGGGCCGGGAATGGGAGCGCTACGCCTGGGTCAAGGCCGGCTGCGTGGCGGGCGGAAAAGAGGACTGGCCCGCCCTCTGGGGCGCGCTCCGGCCTTTTGTGTACCGCCGCTACCTGGATTACGGCGTGTTCGACTCCCTCCGGGAGATGAAGCGGATGATTGCCCAGGAGTGCGCGCGCAAAAAACTCGGGGACGACATCAAGCTCGGTCCGGGGGGGATCCGCGAAATCGAGTTCATCGGCCAGGTGCTGGAGCTTTTGCGCGGCGGCGTGATCCCCTCGCTCCAAAAGCGGCCCATTCTGGAGGCCTTGGACGCGTTGATGGCAGAGGGGCAGATGGAGGCGGCGGCCGGGGAAGAGCTTGCCCGGGCCTACCTGTTTTTACGGCGTTGCGAAAACCGTCTGCAGGAATGGGCGGACATGCAGACCCACACCCTTCCCAAAGACCCCTTGCGCGAAGAGGCCCTGGCCTATTCCATGGATTTTGATTCCCACGCCGCGTTCATGTCCGCTCTCAACGCGGAGCGCCGGGTTGTCCATGGGCATTTTGACGCGCTCTTGTCCCAGGGGGAGCGGCAGGGCGAAGACAGCGCCCTGGCCCGGTTCCGGGAGATTTTCGAGGGCGCGGATGACGGGGAGCGCACCCGCGCGGCCCTGGAGGGGCTGGGGTTTGAGGACCCGGGCGCTTCCGCGGCAAGGCTTCTTGCCCTCAAACAATCCCCCCGCCTTCGGAACCTGGCGGAAAAGGGACGCGCCCGGCTTTCCAGGGTCGCTTCCCTGATTCTTTCCCAAAGCTCCCGCGCGGAGCGTCCCCCGGAAGTGTTGTCGCGGCTTTTGGACATTGTGGAGGCCGTGGGCCAGCGCGCCACTTATCTCGCGCTCCTGGAGGAGGAGCCCCGGGTGCTTCCCCTTTTGGCGGACTTGTGCGCCGCAAGCCCCCAGGTTTCCGCCCGGGTGGCCCGCCACCCCGTGCTCCTGGACGAGCTGGTGGACCCGGGAATGCTCTACAATCCCCCGGACAAGGCCGGGCTGGTCCATGACCTGGCGCGGACAATGGCCCGCGCCGCTCCCGGGGACGTGGAAGAGGAGATGGACGCGCTCAGGCTGTTCAAGCAGGTGAACGTGCTCCGGGTAATTGCCGCGGATGTCACAGGGGCCTTGCCGCTGATGAAAGTGAGCGACCGGCTGACATGGATCGCGGAGGCGGCGCTGGACGAGACCATCCGGCGCGCCCACGCGTATCTCACGAAGCGGCACGGCCCCGCGGAGTGTTTCCTGGGCGGCGCGTCCTGCGGCGCGGGGTTCGCCGTGGCGGGCTATGGCAAGCTGGGAGGGCTTGAACTGGGCTACGGCTCTGACCTGGATTTGGTGTTTTTGCACGCGGGGGATCCGCTTTCCATGACCAACGGGGAGCGGCCCCTGGACACGGCCTCGTTTTTCGCGCGCATGGGCCAGAGGGTGATTCATTATCTGGCGACCCATACCAACCTGGGGCATTTGTACGAGATAGACATGCGTCTCAGGCCCAGCGGGAGCTCGGGAGTGCTTGCCAGCAATATCGAGGCATGGCGGGAGTACATGCTGGGAGAGGCCTGGACCTGGGAGCGCCAGGCCCTGGTGCGGGCGCGGTTTGTGGCCGGGGATCCGATAGTGGGGCGGAGGTTTGAGGAAATCCGAAAAGAGGTGCTGCGCCTGCCCAGGGACCGGGAGAAGCTCCGGGAGGATGTGGTCTCCATGCGGGACAAGATGCGCGCGGGCCTGGACAAGTCCGGGGAGGGGATGTTTGACTTGAAGCAGGGGCTTGGCGGCATTGTGGATATCGAGTTTTTGAACCAGTATCTGGTGCTGGCCTTGGCCTACGAGTATCCGGAAATGGCCGTGTGGTCGGACAACGTGCGGATACTGGAGACCATTGTGTCCATCAAGGTATTGCGTCCGGAGGTTGCGAAGGGGTTGAAGGCCGCGTATCTGGCGTTTAGGGCGGACACGCACCGGTCGGCACTGGAGTTCAGGGAGGCGCTGGCGCCGGAGGAGCGGCACCGGGAACACCGGGCGCTGGTGCGGCGTTTGTGGGAGGAGGTTTTGGGGGAGTGAGGGGCGGGTTTTTTTCTTGACTTTATACCAGTAAGCGGTATAATAGGAGAAAAGGGCACGGGTTGCCCTGATGATGTTTAATAAATTTAACGAATTGATATCACTATTTATAGTATTCATACCAAGTCTTGAAACAAGAAGGGGTTTAGACGTGGTTGACACAAAGAAATGGACCGTGACACTGACAGTGAAATGCGTGAAACAGAGGTCGGATTTGCCGCGGCCTGTGAAGGATGCCCTAAACACGCTTATCAAGGATATAGAAAACCACGGGCCGGTTCGCGGTAACTGGTCCAACTATGCGTTTCTTGGAAAAAACAGGCATCATTGCCATTTGAAAAAAGGGCGGCCAACCTATGTGGCTGTATGGGAAGTACAGGGTAAGACCGCCCGCCTTGTGGAGATAACCTATGCCGGCACCCACGAAAAAGCGCCCTGTTGAAACAACCGTGCTGCACGCAACCGGTCCCTGGGAGCGTCATGAGGAGGCTGTCCGCGCGCTTACGACTCTGGGTTTTACCGTCACCCTGGATTCCATCCCTTGGCGCCAGGCATTTCCCGACATTACGGACGAGCAGTTGCCCGGCGTTGTCCTGAGGGGCGCGCGCTCCAAGGAAGGCGTCACCCAGGCCGAACTAGCCGCCATGATTGGAATCCCCCAGCGCCACATTTCGGAGATGGAAAACGCCAAGCGTTCCATTGGCAAGGAAATGGCGAAAAAGCTCGGGGCGGCCTTGAACATCGGGTACCGGGTGTTTTTGTAGCGGGGAGGATGACGGTAAGAACAGATAGATTTTTTATCTAATAATTTCAATATGTTTACCACCTGAATGCTTACAACTGATATGCTGTCTGTTATATGAAGGTTTGGAATTATTGCCGCCAATATACCAATAATAATTGTTGAGATTATTGATAGAGATTCAAGCAATTTATCTCTGTTGGAAAGTTGTGTCAGAATTTTTCTACAATCTTTAACGACGATATCACGAATTTTTATTGATAGTATGGATTCTTCATAGTTTGAAAGTATTTTCTCCGCATTTGAATTGGCTATGTCTTTTAATTTTTTATTACATGAGTGTTGCTCTACTATGTTTGCAGCATCATTAAATCGTTTTGTAGTTGATTCTTCCATTTGACTTAGACATACCTCTAAAACGTAGGCCTTCGCCAATAACCTGAGAATTTCTTCGCGGTCTTCTTTTTGTTCCATATTATTTAGCTTTCATTTTTTCATAAAATCTTGGTGTCTCCCGCTTAATAACTTTTTCAAAATGTCTTTGTAATTCCGCATCTTCATGAAGTTTGGAATGGTTGGCGTCTTCCTCGTAGTATTTTGTCCCGTCCCTGTCTTTATATTTCGTTTCAGGGGCGTCGACAATATTGAATATGACAAGTTGTACAACTCTAATCATAGGTTTAATATTAATTGTTTTACCTGCTTGATTTGTTATCGCGATTGACATGGATGGCATGGAATATCCTGGATTCATAAAGGTGGGGGTTTTAGTCTGGTCAGGCTGCTTCTTGGCAAGACAAGACCATCATGGTGTCAGGAATGGATATCTTTTCAAAAAGGTTTACCAATATTGTTTCTCCGTGTTTTAAGGGATAAATTTTGAAAATCTCTTTTTTCCCATTTTCTAATACGTCAGCAAGATGATAGTTGTCCTCAAGCTCCAAGAGATTAATTTCTTTCCCCAGCCGCAAGTCAATAGAAGCGGGACCGACAAACTCCCTCTCAAAAGGGGTCACCAACGGCGAATCTCCGCCGCACAAGGAGATCAGGCTTGTATCGTTTAACGCCCCGCCTGGCAACATGGCCGCAGCCTCCTTTTCGGGTTTCCCAACATGCCTTCCGCACCATCAACGCCAAGTGGTGTATTTCCGATTCGGGCGTATGTCCTCTACAACGACATGTTGTGGAGGATCATATGCCCGAAGCACAAATGAGGTGTCTATGTACGGCAGAATACCGGA
>JAGVGH010000031.1 GCA_020057225.1 Desulfobacterales bacterium
AGCGTCTTTCGCGCGCGGGTTCACCCAACACTAATTACTATAGCGGAACTACCCAAATATAACAATATAAATGTCATTTAGATAACTTAGCGCTTATGGATGCTACCCCCTCCCGTGCCGCTCTTTCACCCGCGCCCTGTCCACCGAGCCGTCCGGCTTTTTGGGCAGCGCGTCCGCAAACACCACCCTCCGGGGCTTCTTATACCGCGCGATCCGTCCGCCCACGTGCCCGATAAGCTCCTCCGCCGAAACCGAGGCCCCTTTCTCCAGCACGCACACCGCAAGCACCGCCTCGCCCCATTTTTTATCCGGCACCCCGATCACGCACACCTCCCGGACTCCCGGACATGTCAGGCAGGCCGCCTCCACCTCCGCGGGATACACGTTTTCCCCGCCCGGCTTGATAAGCTCCTTCTCAGGCTTCCGTCCCTTGAACCACAGATAGCCCTCCGCGTCCATGCTTCCCAAATCCCCGGTGTGGTGCCATCCGTCCCGCCGCGTCTTTTCCGTGGCCCCGGGCTGGTTGTAATACCCGGCAAACACCAAAGGCCCGCGCACCGTGATTTCCCCGGTCTCCCCGGCCGCCACTTCGCGGCCCTCCCCGTCCACAAGGCGGACCACGGCGAGCTGTCCCTCTTTGCCCGCGGAGCCGGGCTTTTCCCTGAAGGGTGAGAAGGTGACAAGGCCGGAGGTCTCGGTCTGGCCGTAGAGGCACCAGAAGGTCGCTCCTGTGGCCTCCTCGAATTTCTTCACCGTGTCCGGCGCGTCTATGCCAAGCACGTTTCGGAGGGTGCGTATCTGGGCGCCTCCCTTGACGATCTCCTCTGTAAGCGTGGCGAGAATGGGCGGGAAACTTGCCATGAGCGTCACGCCTTCTTCGGCGATTGCCGAAAGGGCCGCCTTGGCGTCGAATTTTTCAAGAATGACATTGGTTCCGCCCGCGTGGAGCGCGGCAAGGGTGAGGTTTAAGCCGGTGATGTGGAAAAGGGGCAGCATGCACAGATGCACGGGAGAGCCGGAAAGGCGCAGGCCCGCCATGGCCTGGAGGTTGCCGGAAACGATGTTGCCGTGGGTGAGGACAGCGCCCTTGGCCTTGCCCTCGACTGCGGCGGTGTGGAGGATGCAAAAGGGGTCGTTGGACGCGACAGAGGCCAGGGCGGGGCGTCCTCCGGAGGCGAGCTCTTCGGGACGGAGAAAATCCGGGGAGCCTGCGCCCAGCCCCACAGGACGTCCCACAGGGGCGCCCGAGGCGACAAGCTCCTCGAAGCGCGCGCTTTGGCTCTCGTCCACCAGGGTCACCCGGGGCGCGGTGTCGGTGAAAACGTGGCGGCACTCCTCAAGGGAAAGCCTCCAGTTCACGGGCACGGCAATGGCGCCCAGGGCCGCGGCGGCGCCCAGGGCGGCCACATAGTCTGTCCGGTTTTGGGAGAGAATGGCGAGCCGGCCGCCCTTTTCAAGACCCAGGGAGGCGAACCCCGCGGCCAGGAAGTCCGCGCGGTTTTTCAAGTCTGTGTGGGTGAGGCGTTCTTCCCCAAACACGAGGGCGGTTTTGTCGGAATTGCACCGGGCGCACCAGGCGAAGATGTCGTACACGGTGAAGCTGGAGAGTTCCATGACGCGCTCCTTTCAGGGGTAAGCCGGTCAAGGGATACGGGAAGGAGCGCGGGCCGACGGACTTGGCGCCGTTCCGGGCAGCCCTGGTCCGCGCCTCCAGCCTTTGGGATTCCGCCGGTATGTTGGTTTTTTTCAGGATCTCCCGGTGTTTTTAAGCAAACCCCATGCCGCTCCCTCATCCGTTCCGGTTGAGCTCGAGCACTATCTCCTCCAGCACCCGCTCCGCCTCCTCCACCGGCACCTGGCAGGTTCCGACCCGCGCGTGCCCGCCGCCGCCGTGCCGCAGCATGAGCGATCCCACGTCGGTCCTGCATGTCCGGTTGGTGATGCTGTGCCCCGCCGTCATCACGATGTTCTGCTTGCGGAACCCCCACATGACCTGAACCGAGACGTTTTGGTCCGGATACATGACATAGGGGATAAACCGGTTGCCTGTGTAAATCTCCTCCTGGTTGCGCAAATCAAACACTGTCACGTTCCCGCGCACGGTGGTGTTGGCCTCGACCATCTCCCGGAAAAGTTTGTCCTGCTCGAAATACCGGACCACCCGCTCTTTCACGTCCGGAACTTCCAGAATCTCCTCCACAGGCATTTTTCCGCAATAGTTCACGAGGTCCATCATGAGCTGGTAGTTGCCGATGCGGTAATCCTTGTACCGGCCCAGGCCCGTGCGCGGGTCCATCACAAAGCTAAGCAAAACCCAGCCTTTGGGGTCGAGGACTTCCTCCGCCGTGAACCGCGCGGAGTCCGCCTTGTCCACGGCCTCCACAAGGTCTGCGAAGACCTTGCCCGGAAAACGCTTTTCACCGCCGTAATAGCGGTAAATCACCCGGGCCGCGCTGGGCGCCTCCGGATCCCAGGCCCCCGCGAACTCTCTGTGGGCCGCCCGCTCCGACTCGCTGGTGTGGTGGTCAAACCACAGACCGCAGCCCGGAACATACGGGATATTGGCCAGCACGTCATTTTTATTCACCTCGATTTTGCCGTCCTGGATATCCTTGGGATGGACGAAGGAGATATCGTCCATCACCCCCGCTTCCTTGAGCAGCACGGCGCAGCCCAGACCATCGAAATCCGAACGGGTGACGACTCGCATGGTGGTTGTCTCCTTGGCGGATTGGATTTTATATCCGGATTATCCGCGTTTTTTGCGTAGAGGGCGCAGGTTGGGTGGTTCCGGGCCGCAAGGCCCGGGTTCACACAACAATTATACAATTATTCCAAGATGTTGGGTGAACCTGCGCTTCGCGCGGAACCACCCGGCCTGCATCAAATTTGTCGTTTCTTAGAGTTTTGCGATTACCTCTACTGTTTTTTTATATAATCCTACAGCGCAACCTTGTTGTTTATGTGCAACTTATAGCGGTTGGAGTTTTAGCCAACCACAATATATTGTGCCAAGAGGGAACATCTTGCGTTGTAGG
>JAGVGH010000311.1 GCA_020057225.1 Desulfobacterales bacterium
AGTTTCCTGTTCAGCTCTTCGATGATTTGCAGGAAACCGGTTTTGCCGTCGAATAGGAACTCGTAGTCCTTGCCCGAGTATCCGCCCTTGGTGACGGCGGCACCCCAGCCCACGGCGCCGGTCATGATTTTGAGCTGGTCTTCGAAGTCAAAAAAGGGCATGAGGCGGTCCTGGTCGCTTTTACCCGCCCAGTAGTCGCAGATGGCTGTCATGCGTTTGCGGTTGATTTCCACAGGGTCCGGGCACACGGTTGGGTCGTTGAAGACCTCCTCGTTGAGCATGCCGGCAAAGGCCGGGTTCCACCAGAGGGTGTTGGGAAGGCTGCCCACGTAATGCACGAGCTGGGCCTTGTCAGTGATGAAGATGGTTTTGTTGTCGAGGTAGTGGGCGAACATTTTGGCCTCGAGGAGAACCCGGGGCTGGGGGCATCCGGATTCCGCCTCATGGGCCTCTTTGAGGAGTTCGCCCATTTCAAGGTCCACGGTTACGCCGGGGGTGTAAAGGCCGCCCACGGCGCCTTTTTTCCAGATGGCTTTTCGTAAATAGTCCAAGCGGCGGCTGCGTTTTTTTTCAGCCACCCACCACCACTGCCGGTTTTTTTCGAGTTCCTCGACCTTCATCCGCGCAGGTTCCGCTGCCATGGCAAATTCCTCCTTGTGAAGCCCGGACGAGTCCGGGGATTTCCGCGGGCGCTGGTCCCGCAGGGGGGATCGTGGCCGGTGGTCGCCGCCGGGGGTGGGGGATCGGCCAGAGTAGTGAATGCCGGCGCCGGGTATTAGGCGGTCCGCGCTCCCTGACGAACGTCCGTTCTTCTGTCGCGGAAACGAAAAAAACTCTTTCCGCAGTGGTTTTTCCAGGGCAAAGCGCGGAACGGCCCGCAACGCGGGGCCACTCGTGGAATAAACCTGGGACATCGGCGGGCAGACTGCAAACCCGTCCATGGCTTGGTAGGTCGAACGGCCGGGGGAGGCTTTTCCATTCGTAAAGAAAACTTACACCCCCAGCGTCCCCAAGTCAAGAAGAATTTTGACACCCTCAAAAAAAAGCCGCGTAAAAGTTTTGCGCTTCGCCGCGATTTCCGCTACAGTGCCACAACTGATTTTTCACACGCACGAGGGTCGGGGATGGAAACCAGGGACGGGCGCGTCCGCCGCGACCCGCGCAGGGCGGCCGCGACAAAGGTTCCCGGCACGAAACCAAGGGAGAGGCCATGAACTTCCTAGACCTCATCATCGCGGTCCTGCTCGGCTGGGGACTCATCCGCGGCTGGTTCCGCGGCATCATCAAAGAACTCATCTCCATCATCGCCGTCTTCGGCGGCTTCTACGCCGGCTACACCTATTATCCAATGGTCCTCCCTTACCTTGACCCCTGGCTCCCCCGCAGCCCGGAATTCTCCTGGAACCCCTATAAAAACGTCATGTGCTTCTTCATCCTCTTCTTCGCGATCTTCCTCACAGTCTCTGTTCTCGGAATCGTACTCAAATACTTCGCCAAAATCGGCCACCTCGGTTGGTTCGACAAAATCCTGGGCGCCGGATTCGGCATTGTCAAAAGCTCCCTCATCGCCTCCATCATTGTCCTTGGGGTCACCATGTTCCTGCCCAGAGGCATGGCCCACGTTGTGGAAACGTCGGCCCTCTCGCCCCACGTGGTCGGGCTTTCCAAAAAACTGGCGGCCATGGTTCCGGATGAGCTCTACATGGAATTCGAGGAAAAGATGGAGTATGTTAAAGGAAAGTGGGAGGAGGCCGCAAGTGAGAACGAATGACGGGGTTCCCGCTTTCGCGGCCCTGGTGGACCTTGTGGCGCGGCTCCGGGGCGAAAACGGCTGCCCCTGGGATAAAAAACAGACCCCGGAAACCATGCGCGTCTATCTTGTCGAGGAAATGTACGAGCTTCTCGACGCCCTTGACTCGAAAGACCCTTCCCTCGCCTGCGAGGAACTCGGCGACGTGCTCTTTCAAATCGTCTTCCTCGCCCGCCTCTTCGAGGAAAAAGAACTGTTTTCGGTGGACGACGTGGCCGCCGGAATCACAGAAAAGATGGTCCGGCGCCACCCCCACGTGTTCGGGGGGGCCCGGGCCGACACCGCGGACGAGGTCCGCCAGCGCTGGTATGAGTTCAAACGGGGCGAGGCGAAAACCTCCGCTACAACCTGCCTCCTCGATTCCGTGCCGAAAAACCTCCCCCCTCTTCTCCACGCCTACCGCGTGATCGAGCGGGTTTCCCGAACCGGCTTTGCCTGGCCCGGCGAAACAGGAAGGGAGGAGATACTGGACGCTTTGTGGGCCGCTTTTAGGGACGCGGCGCGCGCAGGAGGCCAAGAGGCCCATAGACTTCTCGGGGAGTTTCAAATGGCCCTCGCCGCCTATTCCCGGGATATTGGCCTGCACCCGGACAGCGCGCTTAAAGATTATCTCCAGGATTTCCGGGCGCGTTTCGGGCGCATGGAAGACGCGGCCCGCGCCCTGGGACGGGATCTGGACGGCATGGAAAGCGCCGCGATATGGGAGCTTTGGGAAAAGGCGGGAGAGAACGGACACCGGGCCAACGCGCAGGGCGGCCCAAGGGATGAACAGGAATGCTAGCGATTTTGGATTATGACGCGGGCAACCTCGCCAGCGTGGAGCGTGCTGTCCGGCGCCTGGGAGCGTCCTGTGTTGTCACCCGGGACGCGGAGGAAATCCGGCGCGCCTCCCGGATTGTTTTTCCGGGAGTCGGCGCCGCGGGTTCCGCCATGGAAAGCGTGCGGCGCTATGGGCTGGACAAGGCTCTGAAGGAAGCGCTTGCGGCGGGAAAGCCGGTTTTGGGGATATGCCTGGGCACCCAGATTATTATGGGGCACAGCGAGGAGAACAACACGGTCTGCCTGGGGCTTGTTCCGGGAAACGTCGCCCGGTTTCCGGAGGAGCTTCGGGACGTTGCGGGCGCGCGGCTCAAGGTGCCGCAGATGGGCTGGAATTCCGTGCGGCTCACGGAGCGCGGAAAGACGCACCCGGTTTTCGCGGGACTTTTGCCCGAGCATCAGTTTTACTTTGTCCACAGCTACCAACCCAGGCCCGAAAATCCGGAGCACGTGCTGGGTGAAACCGATTACGGAATCGTCTTTCCGTCGGTGATTGGCCGCGCGAACCTTGTGGCGGTCCAGTTTCACCCTGAGAAAAGCGGAGAGCCGGGGCTTGCGCTGCTTGGGAATTTTTTACGGTGGACGCCGTGAGGGGGCAGGCTTTAGGCTTTAGACCTTAGACTTTAGATTCTATATCCGGATTATCCGCGCTTTTTGCGCAGATAATGTCTGATACCAAAATGCGGTCCAATCCGTACCACCTGCTGAAATCTCCCGCTCAATCTCCCTCTCCCTGCGGGAGAGGGCCGGGGTGAGGGCATACCTTGTCTGATTGCACCTTGGTATCAGCCCCTGCCTGCCTACGCCATGAGCCGGAGGTACTCCCGCACCGCCTTGGTGTAGCGCTCCTGCGCTCCCTGGCTCTCCGGCCCGGGAAGGCCACGGGTCAGGAAATACTCCTCCGCGTTTTGAAAATACACCTGGGAAACCGACTCCTTGAGATCAATCTCCCCCAGCTTCGCCATCTTGCGCGCCAGGGCAATGGTGCGCTTGCCCCGCTCTTTTTTGTTCATGCCCGCGGCGTCCGGCAACGCCAGCATGGCAAGCACCACCAGATAGGCCTCCAGGCAGGGCCTAAGGAACGCTGCGAAAAAGCGGAGTGTTTTGATCCCCTGGGCCGTCAGGCAGTAGGTTTCCGGCAGCGAGGAGTGGGGCGTGATCACCTCGTTGTCTATGTACGCCTTGAGTCCCTTTCGCACATACTGCTCCACCGTCATCCCGGCCTTGTAGTGGAACTCGTTTTTCAAAAGGTCCTGCAGAAACTCATAGGTTTCGTAAATGTCCCGCGCGGAGAACTGAAGCGTGTTCAAAGCCAGAATGGAAAGCGCGCAATACGCCTCGGGAACAAAAAAGCTCACACAGTTGTTTTTGTAATACTCCAGCATGGGCCGTTTGTTTTCCACGATGATGTAGCGGGAATCCGCCTCCCCGGTGTTTTCTCCGCTTCCGGACTCCTGGCGGAGCAGAAATTTGTCCCGCACATACCGGTCCAGAGCCTGCATGCAGCCCGCCTCAAATCCTTGCATTGTCACGGAGAGCGCGGCCTCCTTGCTTTCAAGATACTTGGCAAGGACGCGGGCCGCGGCCACAGCCTCGGACCCTGAGAAGGATTTCCGGAACGCGGCGAGAATGGAGGCCGCCACCAGGGCGTGGGGAGTCACCACCGACGACTCCTGAATGGCGTTGATGACCCGGTGTCCCAGGTTGCGGCACACAACGCCCTGCTCCTTCTGGTCCATGCGGGCAAGGGGTGTCTCGAAGGTGTCGAGCACGTCCGCAAGCCGGAAAGGCTCCGAGAACCGCAGATAAATGCGTCCGTAGCGCTTTTTAAGAAAACGCCGGGCCTTGACCACCTGGGAAAGGTTCTCCGACTCTTTTTCCCCGCCCTCCAGCTCGTGAATATAGGACCCTTCCTCGACCACCCTGTCGTACCCAATGAAAACAGGGAGGAAATAGAGATCCTTGCAGGCGCCTTCCTTGTAGGCGTTCAGGATGATGGACAACAGGCCGTAGCGGGGAAGGATGAGTTTTCCGGTCCGGCTCCTGCCCCCCTCGATGAAAAATTCGATGTTGTAGCCTTCAGCGAGCACGGCCTTGACGTATTCGGCGAACACCCGGGCGTACAGGAGGTTGCCCTTGAACGTGCGGCGGAGGAAAAAAGCGCCGCTTCCCCGGAAAATTGGACCGAGGGGCCAGAACGAGAGGTTTTGCCCCGCCGCGATGAGCGGCACGGGCAGCCCGTTGCTGTACAGGATGTAGGAGAGAATGAGGTAGTCAATGTGGCTCTTGTGGGACGGCATGAGAAGCACAGGGCCTTTCTGGGCCGTGGCCTTGAACTTCTTGATGTCCTCGGGGTTCATGTCCACGCCGTCGAACATGGTGCGGGAGATGAACCGGACCGCCATGGCGAGAGAAGCGAGGATTTTCATGTTGAAGACAGCGGCGATCTCGTCCAGGTGTTTGTCGGCCTTTTTGTACACAGCCTGGACCCGCATGTTTTTCCGGGCCGCCTGCTCCGTGAAAAAGGCGTGCAGCCGCTCGTTCCTAAGCACCGCCTCTTTGATTTCCGGCAGGCTTTTCAAGGCCGGTCCCTGGATGCTCTGGCGGTGCCGGGTGATACGCGCCGTGATCTCGCTTCGCAGGTCAAAAGCCAGCATCTGAATCGGGCGCCCCTGGTTTTCAGGACGCGCGAGAAATTCCTGGAGGTTTAAAGGCTCCGAGGTTTCGATAAAGGGTCGCTCCTCGGAGAAGCAAAGACGGTAGGCGCGGCGGAATCCCCCGGGGTTTTCGACAGTGCCGAAGAGGGCGTCCGTCATGCTGGGCGTGGCCATCATGGGTTTCCGGGTGAAAAAGAGGATCTGGGGCACGATGAAGACAGGACGGTCTGTTTCCTGCTGCATCTGGATGAGGTGCATGACAGGGTCGGTCTCGTCCTTGACAAACTGCCGGTAGAATCCTCCCTCCTGGACCATGGAGACGAAGCCTGTTTTGCCGGCGAGGAGCTCTTGCTTGAAAAATCCGGAGGTGTAGGGGTTGGGTTTTTTTCCATGAAGGAAGAAGTGGTCTATGGCCGCGAGAAGAATTTTAAAAATGCGGGAAACGGGCTGCCAGAGCCAGATTTTGTAGTCAAAGCCGATTTTCGGGAAAGGGGCGTTTTCCTGTTGGTAGCGGATGTGGGAGCAGAGGAACTCAAAGACACTTTTGTGTTTGGCGGCATAGACCAGGATGCCCTCCTTCCGGAGGGTTTGCAGGCGGTCCAGGGAGTCTTTGTCAATCTGGATGCGGCGGAAGAAGAGGCGAAGCATGAGGGTTGCGGGAAAGCCGATGGCCCCGGGAAGAAAGGACGGGTAATGGTTGTGGGTGTTGTTGAGGAGGTTGTCTATCCAGCGTCTGAGACGCTGCGGAGTGTTGTTGGCGTATTCCATGGGAGTCCTCCATGTGAGCGGGGGAGGTGGTGGATGACAAATGGGCGGCCCGGCGTCCGCCGGACCTGCGCGGGCGGGGAGACCCGCCGGGAGAAAGAGACGGAAAGCGGTCCTGGACTGTAACGGGGATGTTCAGGGCCTTTGGGTTGTTATGCCACGATAGAATCCATCAGATGAAAAAGGATGCGCGGGACAATCCGGAATCCCGCGCGTCCCCGCCTCTGTAGCGTTTCAAGGCGCCGCTGTCAAGGTCAAGGGCTGGCCGCGCCAGGGCCAACGCATGGTAACCATCTTTGGCGCCTAACCGCGCGGAATTGGATTTTTTTTTAAGAGGCAGAGGCAATTGCAAACCTCCCAACAGGGATGTTTTTGCGGATGGAGACGCGCGACAAATCGTCATTCCCGTCTTCGCGGGAATGACGCACGGGCGCAAGTTCCGAAAACAGGCGGAAACGGTATCCCCATTTTGCAATTACCTCATAGGAATCAAACTCCATTGATAGATAATCCATGGGTTTGGGCCGCTGTCTTTTCCCGCCGGTTGACTGTCCGCCCTAAAGTCTGTTAGCTAGTCCCGTCCTCCCGCGCGGAACAAGCCCGGGAGAGGCTGGCGAAATGGAAAGGCCCGGGCCGGTTCCCTTCTCCCGTGGAGGCCGGGAGGCGGGAAAACGCTTGGCCCGGGCAGGGAACGAACCTCGCGGACAGGAGTCACACATGGCAAACTCAGGAGCTTTGGCTGGAATCAAGGTGGTGGACCTTTCCCGGCTTTTGCCGGGGCCTTTTTGCTCGATGATTCTCGCGGACCACGGGGCCAGGGTCATCGCTGTCGAGGACAAACGCTTCATCGCGGACGGGCTTTTTCTCTCCACCGTGTACCGCAACAAGGAGCATGTTTCCCTGGACCTCAAAACACCCGAGGGCAAGGAGATTTTCGACAAACTCGTCTCGGACGCGGATGTGGTGATGGAAGGCTTCCGCCCCGGCGCGGCCAAACGCCTGGGGGTGGATTACGAGACGCTTTCGGCGAAAAACCCGAAACTCGTCTATTGCTCCATCACCGGCTACGGCCAGACCGGGCCTTTTGTGGAAAAGGCCGGGCATGACGTGAATTACCTCTCCTACGCCGGAGTGCTCGACACCATCGGCCCGGAGGGGCAGCCTCCCTGCATCCCCGGCGTTCAGATCGCCGACATCGCGGGCGGCGGCTTGCACGGCGCCCTGGGCATCATCCTCGCCCTGTTCGCCCGGACGCGCACCGGCAAGGGCCAGTACATTGACATTTCCATGACCGACTGCATGGTGAGCCTGTTGCCCGTGTCCCTTTTCACGAGCCAGCTCACAGGACAGACACCCGAGCGCTCGGCCACCCTGCTTTCCCACCGCTACGCCTGCTACAGCACCTACAAAACCAAAGACGGCAGGGACATCTCCATCGGCGCCGTGGAAAACCGGTTTTGGCGCATCCTCTGCGGGCTCGTCGGAAAACCCGAGTACACCCTGCTTCAGTACGATGAAAACCGGCGCAAGGAAATCCATGACTTTTTCAGGGCCAAATTCCTCGAAAAAACCATGGCCGAGTGGGAAGCGGAGCTGGGACCCCTGGATGTGTGCTTTGGCCCGGTATTAAACCTTGCGGAAACCCTGGCGCATCCTCTCTTCCGCGAGCGGGAAATGGCTGTGGAGACGGATGACGGCAAGGGCGGAAAAACAACCGCCATTGGCGTGCCTGTAAAACTTTCGGACACTCCGGGCGGCATCCGGACCCCGCCGGTGCGGTTTGGACAAAACACGGACACCGTGCTGGCGGAGATTGGCTATTCAGCGGACGCCATCAAGGCGCTCCGGGAAAAAGGCGTGATTTAGGGCTGTTGGCAATATATTTCTTAAACCGGCGGAGCCGGAGAATTCAGGAGTCAGGAGACAGGAGTTCGAATACCAGGGAAAGCGCCCGGTTTCTAAAAAAATGGGCCTCATTCCTCATAGCGGCCGCAGTGCGGCAAGGCTTTTGATCTAGCCTGGGGTTTCAACCCCAGGACCATGGCACAAACATTATCTACGCAAAAAACGCGGATAATCCGGACATAGAATCCAAAAGGGCGGAATCCCCCCGGTTAAAGGGGGGCCGCCCGGCGGGGAAAAGCACTGAAAAACCCCGGGACACCATTTAATCAACACGGGAGGAAACCATGGAGCTTGGCGGGAAAGCGGCGGTGGTGACGGGCGGAGCCTCGGGACTTGGCGAGGCCACGGCTTTGGAGTTTGTGTCCGCGGGGGCCAGGGTGGGAATCCTGGACGTGGATGAGGCCAAAGGCAAGGCGCTTGAGGAAAAAAGCAACGGAAACATTCTGTTTGTCAAAACCGACGTGACCAGCCCGGAGAGTGTCTCCGCGGCAATGGAGGCGGTTTACGGCAAATTCGGCGCCATCCACGTGGCTGTCAACTGCGCGGGCGTGGCCACCCCCGGCAAGGTCGTCGGCAAAAACGGCCCTCTGGCCGTGGAGACCTTCCACAAAGTGCTCCACATCAACATCACGGGCACCTTCCTCGTCATGCAGCACGCGGCCATGAAGATGATGCAAAACGCGCCCGGTCCTGACAATGAGCGGGGCGTTGTCATCAACACCGCAAGCGTCGCGGCGTTCGAAGGGCAGATCGGGCAGTGCGCCTACGCCGCCTCCAAGGCCGGTGTTGTGGGAATGACGCTTCCCGCGGCCCGGGAGTTCGCGGACGCGGGCATCAGGGTGTTGTGCATCGCCCCCGGCATCTTTTGGACGCCCATGATGGCGGGACTGCCGGAGAAGGCCCAGGCCGCGCTGGGGCAGATGATGCCGCATCCCAAGCGCATGGGGCAGCCTGGAGAGTACGCGAAACTTGCGCGGTTCATGGTGGAGTGCCCGTATCTGAACGGGGAGTGCGTGCGTCTGGACGCCGCCATCCGCATGGCGGCCAAATAGGCGGGTTAAAAGGCCGGGCCGCGGACAGTGGATGCGGAACGCCCGCGGCCCGGAACCACCCGGCCTGCCTCAAATTTGTCGTTTCCATGAGTTTTGCGATTACCTCATCCGACAATAATATCATTTACCTTGAAATAGGTACGATTTATTTTGAATACAAGCGTTTTGAAATTGCAATGCAATGTCCTGATTTCGGGAAAAGGATGCCGCAACGTGCGCGCGTCCGGGACGCTCCCCCCTCCTCGCTGGCCGCCGCGGCTTGGCGCCAAGACGTCCAGCAAGCAGCCCTTGACGCCAAAGCCGTTTGGGGTTACGGAATGACGCATCAGCCTGTCCCAAAACCCAAGGAGCTTTCCCATGCCCTGTTCAGCACAGACAACGTCCGCCTCCGCATGCCAGGCCCGCCGTCCGGGATCCCCTTCCAAAGCCCCCGGCGCCCTCCTCAAATTCCTCTTCAACTCCGGCGCCTTCTCCCTCTGGTGGCAGCGCTCAACCCTCGAACTCATCGCCCGCTGGCTCGGAAAAATGCCCAAAGCCGCAAAGGCTGTTCCCGGGGTCATCAACGGCGTGCGCGTGGAGGAAATCACCGGCTGGGAGGACAGCTCCGGCAAAACACTCTTGTACCTCCACGGCGGGGCCTACTGCATGGGGTCCATCGCCACCCACCGCGCCCTTGCCTGCAAGGTCTCCCGCATCGCCCGCGCCCGGGGTGTCGTCATCGAATACCGACTTGCCCCGGAGCACCCCCATCCTGCCGCCCTGGACGACGCCCTGGCCGTTTACAGAGGTCTTGTGGCGCGGGGAGTTGACCCGAAAAGACTGGCCGTGGCCGGGGACTCCGCGGGCGGCGGTCTTGCCTTGGCGCTTTTGCTCGCCCTGCGCGACGCCCAAGACCCCCTGCCCGCCGCGGCCTATCTTATGAGCCCCTACACGGACCTCGCCACCAGCGACAAATCCCTGTTGTTCGAGCTCAAGGGAGTCCGCCACCGGGTGGACTATTACCTGCGCTATGTCTCCCGCATGTACGCCGGGGGACAGGACAGGACCAACCCCTACATTTCGCCCCTGCACGGGGATTTCTCGGGGCTTTGTCCTTTTCTTATTCAGACCGCGGAGGCGGAGGCGCTCCGGCACGACGCCCGGGGAGTTGTTGACAAAGCGAGGGAAAAAGGAGTGGACGCGCGGCTCACGCTGTATTCCGGGACCACCCATGTGCTTCCGGCAATGGCGGGCCGTTCCGACGAGGGAAGGCGTCTGTTCAAGGAGGCAGGGGCGTTTTTGCGGGAGCATTTGGAGAGGGGGGCTGAAGCGCCTATTGACAGTGTGGAGGGAACCCCCTAATAATTGCGGGATTGCGCCATGGCCGGGACGCCCCGGACCTTTTGTTTGCCGCGCGACGCCCGGCCTGGTCCGGGACGCCCCTATCCCCTTGGTTGACATGGACACGATCCGCAATTTTTCCATCATCGCCCACATTGACCACGGCAAGTCCACGCTCGCCGACCGCCTCATTCAAAAATGCGGCGTAATAGACGAGCGCGATTTCCAAAACCAGATTCTCGACACCATGGACATCGAGCGGGAGCGCGGCATCACCATCAAAAGCCAGACCATCCGCCTCCCCTACAAGGCCAAAAACGGCCGCTCCTATGTGTTGAACCTCATTGACACCCCCGGGCACGCCGACTTCACCTACGAGGTCTCCCGGGCCCTGGCCTCCTGCGAGGGGGTTCTTCTGGTGATTGACGCGAGCCAGGGCGTCGAGGCCCAGACCCTCGCCAACCTCTACCTCGCCATGGAGCACGACCTCGCCATCATCCCGGTCATCAACAAAATTGACCTCCCCTCCGCGGACATCGAACGTGTCAAAGGCCAGATAGACAAAGACCTGGGCCTGGACCCTGATACGGCGGTATGCATTTCCGCCAAGGAAGGCACCAACATCGAGGAGGTCCTCGATGCCATCGCCACCCTGCTGCCCCCGCCCAAGGGCGACCCGGACGCGCCCTTGAAGGCCCTTATCTTCGACTCCCATTACGATGCCTTCCGGGGCACGGTGGTCCACTTCCGGGTTTTCGACGGCAGCATCCGGGCAGGCGACCGGATTCAGTTCATGTCCAACGGCGCGCGCTATAAAATCGAAGAGGCGGGCTATTTCCAAATCCGCCAGGTTCCCTGCGCCGCGCTTTCCGCCGGGGACGTGGGTTACATGCTCGCGGGCATCAAGACCGTTTCCGACACCCGCTGCGGCGACACTATCACCGGAGCGGAGAAGCCCTGTGAAACGGCCCTGCCCGGGTTCAGGGAAGCCAAGCCCGTGGTGTTTTCCTCCATCTATCCAGTGGCCTCCGACGATTACGAGGATCTGGCCGAGGCTCTGGACAAACTCAAGCTGAACGATGCCTCCCTGACCTATGAGAAGGACTCTTCCGCCGCCCTGGGCTTTGGCTTCCGTTGCGGCTTTCTGGGGCTGTTGCACCTCGAGGTGGTGCAGGAGCGCCTGGAGCGGGAATACGATCTGTCCCTTATTCTCACCGCGCCCTCGGTCCGCTACAAGGTGTACCTCACGGACGGGGATATGCTCGTCATTGACAATCCCGCGCTCTATCCGGACCCGGCCCAGATAAAAACCACGGAGGAGCCTTATATCAAGGCCACCATCATCGCGCCGGACCGCTACATGGGCGCGGTGATGAAACTCTGCCTGGACCGCCGGGGCATCAACAAGGGCTACCAGTACCTAACATCGGAACGCATGGAAATGGTGTTCGAGCTGCCCCTGGCCGAGGTCATCTATGATTTTTACGACCGGCTGAAAAGCGTGACCCAGGGCTACGGCTCCTTTGATTATGAAATCATTGACTACCGCCAGGGCGATCTTGTGAAGGTGGACATCCTTATCAATGGCGACCGGGTGGACGCTTTAAGCCAGCTTGTCCACCGGGAGCGCGCGCGGGAGCGGTCGCTGCACGCCTGCGAGCGGCTCCAGGAGGAAATCCCCAGGCAGATGTTTAAAATCGCCATCCAGGGGGCGATTGGCGGGCAAATCATCGCGCGGACCACCATCAACGCGTTCCGGAAGGACGTTACCGCCAAGTGCTACGGCGGCGACATCTCGCGGAAGCGGAAGCTTTTGGAAAAACAGAAGAAGGGGAAAAAGCGGATGAAGCTGGTGGGCAACGTGGAGATTCCCCAGTCGGCGTTTTTGGCGGTGCTTAAAACAGACACGGATTAGAACGCCGGCCGCGGAACCGGAAGAGATTCCGGGCTACAGACGGTCAGGCCAGGAGGGGGCTCCCATGAAAATGCTTTTCATCATCACCAGCGATGACGGGGAAACGGTTTACAACGCCATGCGCCTTGCCAACACCGGAGTCGCCAAGGGAGACGAGGTAAGTGTCTTCATGCTGGGCAAGGGGGTTCTCTTTGAGCGGGCCGGAACAGAGGCGTTTGATGTCATGGGGCAGGTCAACCACTTCGGCGGCGAATTTTATGTCTGAGGGGTATGCATGAAAGCCCACAGTCTTGTGGGATCCAGCGCCTGTCCCATCGGCTGGATGGATGACTTGTACGGGCTTGTCCAGGAAGCGGACAAGGTCGTGACGTTTTAGCTTCCGGCTTTTTTGGAGCGTAACCCGGCTTCCCGCCTAAGAAGCGGGGATAGCCCGCACCCGGATTCCAATACGGAACAACGAAAATGGGGCGCGAACTCTCCTTGGCACTGATGCCTGACGGGACTCTTTCCCTGGAACAGGCCCCGTCCGAAGTCCAGTCCGCCAAAAGCGCGGAACTCCTGGAAGAGGAGTTCGAGCGGCGTTTCGGACAAGGCCCGGGCTTTGGCCTCTTGTTTCTTGGTCTCTCAGACCCCGGGATTCCTCTTTCCCCTTCCATGGCTTTTTTCCGCGGTTTCGCGCGTCTTTTCGTAACAAAGCTCCTGCGCACCCCCGACCTTGAGGAACTCCGGGACAAGGCCGTGATGTCCCTGGAGGAAGAGGAAGTCCAGGAGACCCTCGCCTCAGCCCCGCTTTTCACCGGCGCGGAATACCTCTCGAAAGAAACCCTCCTCGCTCTCTGGGAGGACACCGGCGCCGCCTTTGCCCGTTCCATCCAAACATTTTCCGGCCCGGTGGCGGATTTCATCCGCGCCCACAGCCCCAATGCCCATCTGGTGGGCCGGGTGTTTTTTCATCTGGTGGAAAACAAAAACGGCGAACAGCCCTTTGCCTTTCTGGCGACTTATTCGAGCCGGGTTTCCGGCGAGGGCGCGTCCCGGCATCTGCCCCTGCGCCAGGCCCTTGTCGAATGCCGGGATGACACGGAAAAACTCGTGGGGCTTTTGTCCGCTGTGTACCGCGCGGCGGAAAAGAGCCAATTCGTAAGGGGACTTCTGGACTCCGGGGAGGTGTTTCATCCCCTTGCGCTCTCTGACAGGGACGCCTACACCTTTCTCCGGGAGGCTCCCCTGTACGAGGAATGCGGAATTCTCTGCCGGATTCCCAACTGGTGGCGCCCGGGCCGCAGATACGCCTCGGCGACAGTGACCGTGGGAAAAAACCTCCCTTCCCGGGTCGGCATGGAGGCAATCCTCGACACGGGAATCACGGTGACCATCGGCGGCGCGCCTCTTACCATCGCCGAGGCAGGTGAAATTCTCGCCCGGCACGAGGGACTGGCGCTCATTAAAAACCGCTGGGTGGCGGTGGACCCGGAAAAACTCAAAAAAGTCCTCAGCGCTGTTGAGAAAATCACAAAGACTCTGGGCGGGGAAGGAGTGAGCCTCCACGAGGCCATGCGCCTGGAGCTTTCCGCCGGGCGTCTTTTGGGCGGGGACGCGGCCGAGGTGCTGGATGTTTCGGTAAGCGCCGGGGAATGGCTCGGCTCGGTCATGCGCCGCCTGCAGGACCCTGCGTCCATCGCGCCCGCGGACCCCGGACCAGGCTTCAAGGGGGATTTGCGCGCCTACCAGGAACAGGGCGTTAACTGGCTTCATTTCCTCCAGGGGCTTGGATTTGGCGCTTGTTTGGCGGATGACATGGGCCTGGGCAAGACCATTCAGGTGCTGGCGCTATTGAGCGCCCTTTCCCAAAACGGCGGAGATCCAAGCCTTCTGGTGGTGCCGGCCTCCCTGGTGGCCAACTGGGAGGATGAAATTCAAAAATTCGCCCCGGGGCTGCGCTACCGGGTGGCCCATCCCCAGTTGGACAGGACCGGCGCGCCGCCGGTGGAAAACGAGGCGGACAGTCTCTCCCTGGTCATCACCACCTATTCCATGGTCCGGCGGCTGGAATGGCTGGCAAAACGCCCCTGGAACCTTGTAATTCTGGACGAGGCCCAGGCCATCAAAAACCCCGGCAGCCAGCAGACCCGCTCTGTAAAAAAAATCCAGGCCCGGACACGGCTTGCCATGACCGGAACCCCGGTGGAAAACCGCCTCTCCGACCTTTGGAGCCTCTTTGATTTCATCAATCCCGGACTGTTGGGCACAGCCCGGGAATTCAACAACACCTCCAAGGCATTGGCGGAAAACCCGGAAGGATACGCGCGGCTGCGCAAGGTGGTCCGTCCCTACATCCTCCGGCGGCTCAAAACCGATAAATCGGTCATCTCCGATTTGCCCGACAAAGTGGAAATGCTCACCTGGGCGGGCCTTGAAAAGACCCAGACCGCGCTCTACAGGGCCGCTGTGGAAGGCCTTGCCCGGAAACTTGAAGAGCAAGACGGCATTGAGCGAAAAGGGCTGATTTTATCGGCCCTCATGAAACTCAAACAGCTTTGCAACCATCCCAGCCAATACCTGGGCGGCGGCGGATACGCGGAGGCGGAATCCGGAAAGTTCGCCCGTCTCAGGGAGATTTGCGAAACCATCCGGGAAAAACGGGAGCGCGTTCTTGTCTTCACCCAATTCCGCGAAATCACCGGGCCGCTCTCGGAGTTTCTGACCGGGATATTTGGCAGGGAGGGTCTCGTGCTCCACGGCGGCGTGCCCGCAGGCAAACGCAAGGATCTTGTGGCGCGTTTCCAGGACACCGCCTACACGCCCTACATGCTCCTCTCTCTCAAGGCGGGCGGCGTGGGCCTCAATCTCACCCGGGCCAACCATGTCATCCACTTTGACCGCTGGTGGAACCCTGCGGTTGAAAACCAGGCCACTGACCGCGCCTTCCGCATCGGCCAGAAAAACTCCGTTCTTGTCCATAAATTCGTGACCAAGGGCACCATCGAGGAAAAAATCGCACGGATGATTGAGGACAAAACACGCCTCTCGGACGCCCTTATCGCCCAGGCGGACGGAACGTGGATTACCGAGATGGACAACAAATCGGTGCTGGACATGTTCCGTCTCACGCTGTGAATTCCTGGTGTTGGCGTTTTTCTGAATTCCGCACCGATGGAAGGGCGCGCGTGGCTCCGGCATCTTGCCGGAGTTTTAGGGTAATAAACTACAACTCTTTGATTTTATGATTTTTAATTCATAAAACTCCGGCAGGATGCCGGGCCCGCGCAAGCATGGCCACACGCGTATCGGAACGGATTTATGACAAACGCTCTATGAGGAGGCGCGTCCAATGTCGCGGTATGAATGGGGGCCTTATGTGTCTGTGGGGGACCGCATCGCCTATGCGGCGGAAAACCTTCAAAAACTCCGTAAAAAAGACCCCGGCGTGGCCCCGGTGGCGCTGCAGGGCAAGGCCCTGGCCAAGACATGGTGGGGCAAGGCGTGGAACGCGAACCTGGAGGGCTACGCCGATTACGCAAACCGCATTCAGCGCGGTTCCGCATACATCCGGCGGGGCGCGGTGATTGACCTTCGCATTCATCCCGGCAAAGTTACGGCGGTGGTCCAGGGTTCCCGCAAAAAGCCCTACGAGGTGGAGATATCCATCCGGGAGCTTTCGCCCGCTGTGTGGAAGCGTGTGACCGGCGCGTGCCGGAACCAGATTAATTCCCTTCAGGATCTTTTGGCGGGAAAATTTCCCGAGGCCATGGGCAAGGAGTTTATGAGCCGGAACGGCGGGCTTTTTCCCGCGCCCGCGGAAATCCGGTTTTCCTGCTCCTGTCCGGACTGGGCCTCGATGTGCAAGCACGTTGCCGCAGCCTTGTACGGCGTGGGCGCGCGCCTGGACCAGGACCCGGCCTTGTTTTTCACCCTCCGGAACGTGGATGTGGGCGGGCTCGTGAAATCCTCGGCCACGGCGGCGGCGGACGCGCTCCTGGGCAGGGCCGGAAAAGGCGCGGGCAGGATACTTGAAGGCCCTGGCATCGAAGACCTCTTTGGCATCGAGATGGACGCGGGCGCGCCCGTGCCTGTTCCTCTTGCGCTGACTAAAAAAACGGTTCCCCAGGAGGAGAAGGCAAAGGCAAAGGCCCCGGAGCCTGTGGCGGCAACGGCCAGGGTGGAAACAAAGGCCGCGGAAGCGGCAAGAATCCGGACTCTGCGCGAACAGGCCAGGGCAAAACGCGCCGGGGAGGACGCGGCGCCGGAGCCTTTGAAGAGAGGGGGCAGGGCCAGAACCGGAAAAACGGAAGAGGACACCGCGCGGGCGCCCTCTTTGGCGAAAAAAGCAGGAAAGACGGGCGGGAAGACCCAGGAGGAAAAAGAGCACGGGAAAGCCAAGGCGGCCATGCCCGGAAAAACCGGAAAGCCCGCGGCCAAGGCGGGCAAGGCGGAGGAAAAGTCCGAGCCGGAAACCGTTTACGCCATTGTCAACCGGCACGTTTACGGAATTGATATCCCCTCTCTTGTGGAGCACACGGGCCTTGACAGGCAAAAGGTAAGCAATATTCTCGCGCGCCTGGTCGCCCAGGGCCGCATCCGCCGGGTGGACCGGGGACGGTACGGGAAAAAGGCGAAAACCTGAGCCGGACGTTGCCTATTTCCGGTAATACCGCAGGGCCTCGGGCATGAGGGCCTGGATGTTCCGCATCCGCGCGGCATCGGTCGGGTGGGTGCTCAAAAACTCCGGCATCTTGGCCCCGCCGCCTTGTTGGGCCATGCGCTTCCAGAACGGCAATGCCTCCCGGGGGTCGTATCCCGCCATGGCCATGAAAATCAGCCCGAGCCGGTCCGCCTCGTTCTCCTGAAGCCGGGAATAGGGTAGAATCACACCCACTGTGGAGCCAAGGCCGAAAGCCGTCATCCACAGCGCCTGTGTGGTGTGGGATTTTTCCCGCAAGGCCGCGGCCAGCGCCATTCCTCCAAGCTGGGTTGCGAACTGCTGGCTCATGCGCTCCCCTCCGTGGTTGGCCACGGCGTGGCCGATTTCATGCCCCAAAACCACAGCGAGCCCTGTCTCGTCCCGTGTCACCGGCAAAAGCCCCCGATAGACCATGACCTTGCCGCCGGGCATGGCCCAGGCGTTCACATCCTCGGTGTCCGCCAGATTGAACTCCCACTTGTAGCCCGCAAGCTGGCTTTCGAGCCTGTGTTGCCGCATGTAGGCTTCCACGGCCCGTTGAATCCGGACGCCCACACGCTGGACCATCCGGGCCTCCGGGGTTCCGGTCACGATTTTGCCGCGGTTTTCCGACTTGAAGGCGCTGTACTGCTGGAAGCTCATGGAGATGAGCTGCTGCTGCGGGATGAGGGAAAGCTGTGACCTGCCGGTCACCGGCACCTGGGCGCAGGCCGCAAGGCAGAGGACAACACAGAGAAGCAGCGCTTTTCCGGCATGGGCGACCATGGGATGTTCCTTTCCGGCGGGTTGTCTCGGCAGCCATCCGCTGCTCTGTTTTTCTTTATACTCCTGCACAGGTCCGGTGTCAAAAAAAGCAGAGGGCGAATACCGCCTACAGGGCTCCGGCGTCCGCCAGAGCGCGGACCAGAACCTTTGCTTTTTCCTCCGGCGTTTCCCCCTGGATGATAAGCCCCCCGGCCCGTTCCGGTGCCAGGCGCACCGAGCGCGTCTCCACCCGGGCCTTGCCCTCCGGGAGGGCCAGGCCGGCAAGGGTAACCGTTTCCACAGGTTTTTTTTGGGCTTTCATAATTCCCACCACGGAGGCGAACCGCGGCTGGTTAAGCCCTTTGTGGGCTGTGACCAGCGCGGGCAGCGCCGCGCGCGCCACCACTGTCTCCCCGTCCACGGCCCTGTGGCAGGTGACGGCTCCTCCCTCCACAAGCACCCGGACGGCAAAGGTAAGCTGGGGAATGCCCAGAAACTCCGCCACCATGGGACCGACCTGGTATCCGTCGTCATCCACGGCGCGGGCGCCCGCGAGAACGAGATCAAAGGGCAGGGAGCGGAGAAATGCGGCGATGGCCCTGGCCAGGGTTAAGGAATCCGCGCTTCCGGATTCAAGACCGGTGAGGAGCACCGCCTTGTCAGCGCCCATGGCAAGGGCCGTCCGCAAGGTCTCGACGGTCTTTTCCCCGCCCGCGGACAGGGCGCACACGGCGCCGCCGTGGATGTCCCGAAGCCTCAGGGCCTCCTCCAGGGCGATTTCGTCATAAGGGTTCATCACCATTCTTGCCCCGTCCAGGAGAATTCCCTTGGCGTCAGGGGCGATGCGGACAAGGGTTTCGGTGTCGGGCACCCGTTTTACAAGGACGACGGTTTCCATGGTTCCTCCCGGCAGGGCGCGCGCCCCGGTGATTGGAGAAGTCAGGAGTCAGGAGTTAGGAGTTAGAAGTTAGAAGTCAGAAGTCAGAAGTTAGAAGTTAGGATTTAGGAGTTAGAATAAAACATCTTGTTATTGTTGTATTCTCTTGTTATCAAATGGGTCTTTTCCTTATAGCAGCCGCGGTGCGGCAAGGCTTTTGATCTATCCTGGGGTTTCAACCCCAGGAATGCAGAGACATTATCCGCGAAAAAAACGCAGACAATTCGGACATAGATGTAGGTCGGGTGGTTCTGCGCGAAGCGCA
>JAGVGH010000054.1 GCA_020057225.1 Desulfobacterales bacterium
GAAACTCGCCGTGGCCAACGACCGGGTCGGCGCCAACGCCCTGGTCATCCGCGCCCGTCCCGACACCCTTGATAAAATGGTGGCCCTTGCCCGGCACCTGGACCGGCCCACGCCCCAGGTGCGCATCCAGGCCAACATCGTCGAAACCACCCGCGACGTGGCCCGGGAACTGGGTATCCAGTGGGGGGGCATGTACGGACGCTACAGCGCCCTCAACGACGAGGGCGACCTCTTCATCACCCCCGGCGGCACCAACGGCGACGTGAGCGGCGGACAGTCCGCCCCCCTGGACGGCAGCTACAACCCCCAGTTCGGCCCGGGCGTTTCCGGCCAGGGCTACGGCGTGAGCTTTCCCGCGGACCTTTCCGGCGGTGTGGGGGGCTCGGCCCTGGGACTCATGCTGGGAAGGGTGGGGGGGAACATCCTCGAAGTCCAGCTTTCGGCTCTTGCCTCGGAAAACAAAGTCAACATCCTCTCAAGCCCCACCATCACTACCCTGGACAACCAAAAAGCCTTTACCGAAAACGGCATCAAGGTGCCCTATCTCTCCACCGACAAGGACGGCAACCGCGAGGTCAAATTCGAGGACGCGGTGCTCAGGCTCGAAATCACGCCCCATGTCATTGACGCGAAGCTCCTCAAGATGACCATCGGAATCAAAAAGGACGAGGTGGACCTCTCCCGCACAGTGGACGGCAATCCCTTCATCTTCAAAAAGTTCACACAGACGAGCCTGATTGTGCGGAACGGCGAGACCATCGTGATTTCGGGACTCACCAAAAGCAGGGAAACCCAGTCGGACCGGGGAGTTCCCTGGATCAAGGATGTGCCCTATTTGGGCCGGATGTTTTCAGGGGAAGGCAAGAGCGACGAAATGGAGGAAGTGCTCATCTTCGTCACCCCCACGGTTCTGCCCGCCCTGGGAGAGCCGGGGAAGGACGCGGCGGGCGCGGACACCCGGGGATGAAGGCGGGGCGGACCATCCATGGAATACTACAAGTTGCTTCACCTCGAAAAAGAGCCGTTTTCCAATTCCCCGGACCCGGATTTTTTTTACGCCTCCCGGCAGCACCTTTCCTGCCTTCAAAAGCTTGAGCTGTCCATCCGCCTGACCCGGGGGCTTGCCGTGGTGCTCGCCGACGTGGGCACAGGCAAGACCACCATGTGCCGCCAGCTTATCCGCAGGCTTGCCCAGGACCAGCGCGTGGAGACCCATCTGCTCTTGGACCCCGAGGCGGGATCAGGACTCGAGTTTCTCTCGGTCATCGCCCGCATGTGCGCGGGCCGCGCGGACACGCCGGAGAAAACCGAGCGCGAGCTTAAGGAAATGCTGAAAACCTACCTCTTCCGCCGGGCTGTGGAAGAGGGATGCACGGTGGTTCTCATCATAGACGAGGGGCAAAAACTCGCGCCGTTTTCTGTGGAGATTTTGCGGGAGCTTTTGAATTTTGAGACCAACGAGAAAAAACTTCTGCAAATCGTGATTTTTGCCCAGAGCGAGTTTGAGGAGACATTAAGCAACCATCCCAACTTCGCGGACCGGGCAAGTTTGTATGAGCGCATTTTGCCGCTGGGTTTTAAGGAAACCCGGTCCATGGTGCGGCACCGCCTCTCCGAGGCGGGAGCCAAAAATCCGGGAGCCTATTTTACGTTGCCTGGGTTTTGGGCTGTATGGCAGTATTCCGGAGGGTATCCCAGAAAAATCGTCGAACTTTGCCACCGGGCGCTTTTGGGGCTTATCATCCAGGACCGGCACCGCGTGGGGTTTTCATTGGCGCGGGCCAGCAGCAGGAGGGGCAAGGTGCCGGAGCCGCGGATCGGGAGCGCATGGACAGCGGCCCTGGTGTGCGCGCTGGCGTTTGTGGCGGTGCTGGGAGCCTTGAGTGTGGGCGGCGGCCTGCGACAGGCCCCGGACGGCCCGGTCCAGGCGGCCCTTGGAACTTCCCCGGGAACAGAATCACAGGTTCCCGCGGTTTTAGCCGCCAAGTCCCGGGAAACATTCCAGCCGGATTCCGCCGCCGCTCCCGGGCCGTCCGGTCAGGGTGCGACAGAGGGGGCCGTGCCCGCGCCGGTTTCCGCGGCGCCGGTCCCAGGTGAAACAATAAACGCGGCTTCCGCGGCACAGACACCGCCGGACGGGGAAGCGGCAGCCCCTGAAAACGGCCTTCACCTCATCGAAACCTGGGGCGGGCGCGAGGGCGGCCACGGCAGAATCATCCTCTTTTTCTCAGGCCCGGTGGCTGCCAAGGGTCTGGGGAAGACCGGCGACACCGCCGCGTTTGTTGTGCCTGGAGCGGTTTCCAGGCTGGCGGCCTACCGCTCGTATAAGAGCTTTCCCGGGTGGCTGGCCATGGAGAACCAGGACGGACAGCTTTTGGTGCGGGTGGGGACATCGGCCCGGCTGCGCGAGGTGCGTCCTGTGGAGGATCCGGACACGTCCCGGCTGGTGTTGGATGTGGTGTATCAGTAGGGGAGGAGACAGGAGTCAGGAGTTGGAATACTAGGGAAAACGGCCCTGTTTGATTGGCTTTTTTCAAAAATGAGCCTTTTTCCGCATAGCAGCCGCGGTGCGGCAAGGTTTTTGGCCTAGCCTGGGGTTTCAACCCCAGGGCAAGAGCACGGACAATCCAGGTATGGGCCGGGTGGTTCCGCC
>JAGVGH010000067.1 GCA_020057225.1 Desulfobacterales bacterium
ATAACGGCCGTCACATACCCGTAGGGGCGCACGGCGTGCGCCCGCGATGAAAAAGTGCCCCTAAAATCCTCCTCAGCAGTATTTAGGGATAAGCACTAAGTCTCCGAAACCGGCGGAACCGGCGGAGTTAGGACTTAGAATAATAGCGATAAATGCCCTGTTTTCACAGATTTTTTAGATATAAAAGGGCCTCATTCCTCATGGCGGCCGCGGTGCGGCAAGGTTTTGATCTACCCTGGGGTTTCAACCCCAGAACCAAGGCACAGACATTATCTACCCAAAAAACGCAGATAATCCGGACATAGAATTTAACCGCCCCCTTGTTCCCCTGTTTGCCGCCATGGCCTGCGGGGCCTGGGCGGGCGCGGCATGGCCCTGCCCCGGCTGGATGGCCGCCTCCTCCGCGGCCCTCTGCCTCGGCGCCCTTGCGCTCTCCGCCGCCCGCCGCGCGCAAACCTTTCTTGCTCCGGCCGCGCTCTTCTTTTTCCTCGGCTGGCTTGGCATCATCCCCTATCTCTATCCCGCCCTTCCTGCGAACCATGTCACAAACCGCATGGACTCCGAAGTGTGGGACATCTCCGGCGAAGCGCTGGAACCCCCTGATTACAAAGGCGGTTACTGGCGCTTTCCAATGAACGTGACACACCTTGCCCGGGACGGGCTATCCCTCTCCGCCACCGGAAAAATCCGCGTTTCCTCCAGGGTAAAGCCCCTGCCGGTTCTGCCCGGACAGACCGTCCGCTTTCAGTCCCGCCTCTACCCCATAACCAGTTTCGCCAACCCCGGCGGCTTTGACTACGCGCGCCACATGCGCGTCCAGGGAATTTTCGGCTCGGCCTACCCCTGGAAAAAGGGGAAGATCGCAGTGTCCGGAAAGCCGACAACCGCGGCGCTCTTGCTGGAACGGTTCCGGGCGCGGGCCGGGCGCGTGATTGACCGGACAGTGCATGACCCGGCCCGGGGCGTCTTGCGCGCCCTCATCCTGGGCGGACGCGGGGGGATTGACCCGGAGACCGAAAAAGCCTTCCAGCGCTCCGGCGCCGCACACATCCTCTCCATCAGCGGCCTGCACATCGGCATGGTCGCGGGAAGCGCTTTTTTTATCCTCCGTTTTCTCTTGTCCTTCCTCCCGGCCCTTGCGCTCACCGGACGCCATGTCAAACTTGCCGCGCTCCTCTCCCTGGCCCCGGCGCTCTGGTACGGCGCCGTCTCCGGCATGGCCACCCCGGCCCAGCGCTCTGTAATCATGGCCGCCGTGTGCGTGGCCGCCTTTTTTGTGGAGCGAAGGCATGACCCCGCCAATTCCCTGGCGGCCGCCGGACTTTTGGTGCTGGCGCTCTGGCCCCCGGCTCTGTTGACCGTGAGTTTTCAGCTTTCCTTTCTGGCTGTCGCCGCCATTGTGTTTGCCGTGTCCCGGATTCCCGCGCATTGGATAAGCGGTCCAGACCGGCGCCTTGTCCGCTGGCTGGGACTGCCGTTTCTTATCTCCCTTTCGGCGGCCCTGGGCATCGCCCCTGTGACCCTCTCGGTGTTCCATTCTTTCTCCCTTGTCGGCCCCCTTGCCAATGCAATCCTGGTTCCCCTCACGGGCTTTCTGGTGATCCCCCTGGGCCTCGCGGCGGCCTTTATCGCGCCCGTGTCGGAAACCTGCGCGGGCTGGCTCATGGGCCCTGCCGGGTTCTTCCTCTATCTCGCGGTCCAGGGCGCGCGGCTGGCGGCCTCCTTTCCCTGGGCGTCTGTCATGCCGGTCTGGCCAAACACCCTGGAAACGCTTTTCTATTACGCTATCCTGTGCTCTCTTCTCTTTTTCCGGAAAAGCCGCGCCGCCAAGGCCGGGCTTGCCCTGTGCCTCGTCCTTGTTCTTTTGGACACGGGATACTGGCTCCACCGGCGCTACGGGGGAAAAACCCTCCGGATGACGGTGCTCGACACCGGACAAAGCGCGGCCACGCTTTTGGAACTGCCAGGCGGCAAGACGGTTTTGGTGGACGGGGGCGGGTTTCCGGACCCGGAGGCCATGGACATGGGCCGCCATGTGGTCGCGCCCTTTGTTTTCAGGAAAAAAATCCGAACCCTGGATCTTGTGGTCCTTACCCATCCCCAGGCCGACCACGCCGGGGGGCTTGCCTACATGGCGGAGAATTTCGCCATAAGGGAATTCTGGGACAACGGGGGACGCTCCAACGCTGCCGCCGTCCAGGCGCTGTACACGGTTCTGGAGGAAAAGAGGGTACACCGGGAGGCCGCGCGCGCGGGAAAGGAAACAGAACTGGGAGGCGTCCGGATAAAGGTCCTGCACCCGGACGCAAAGACAGAGGCAAAGACTAAAGGGGACGCCAACGCGCGGTCCGTGATTCTTCGCGCTGTTTTTGGCCGCCACGCCTTTCTTTTGCCAGGTGACGCCACGGCGGGGGCTGAGAAATCCGTGCTCAGGAAAACCAACGCGGAGGAACTCCGCGCAAGCGTGCTTCTTGCCCCGCACCATGGCAGCAAGACATCAAGCACAGAGGCGTTTTTGAGCGCGGTGCGGCCGTCGCTGGTGGTGGTCCAGGCCAGGGCGGGAGGGAGGACGAAAATTCCGGACCCGTCGGTGATGAGGCGGTACAGGAGCGCAGGCGCCCGTGTGGTTGTGACAGGGGTGGCGGGCGCGGTGGAGGTCGAGACAGACGGGGCCTTGTTGGAGGTGCGGACGGCGCGGGGGGAGAGATAGGGATCAAGAGTCAGGAGTCAGAAGTTAAAGGTAATTGCAAAATGAGGCGTAGGTTGGATGGTTCCGGGCAGCAAGGCCCGGGTGTACTCAACATTTCTAAATGATTCATATCTGTTGGATGAACCTGCCCTTCGGGCGGAACCGCCCGGCCTACCTCAAATTTGTCGTTTCTTAGAGTTTTGCAATTACCTCGTTAGAATAACAGGGAAAAATACTTTTTTTCACAGAGTTCTTTTGTTATAAAATGAGACTTTATCCTCATCACAGCCGCAGTGCGGCAAGGTTTTGGGTCCAGCTTGGGGTTTCAACCCATAAGCGCTAGCGTACATTAATTGCATGAATATTGTTATGTTTGGGTAGTTCCGCTAGAATAATAGGTGTTGGGTGAACCCGCGCGCGAAAGACGCCTTTGACACAACATAACTCCTTGGCGCGCGCGGAACCATCCAACCTACGTGTAACCCACTCGTAAAATTATGATGTAGGTCGGGTGGTTCTGCGCGAAGCGCAGGTTCACCCGACAATATCCTCATATATCTTTAAGC
>JAGVGH010000264.1 GCA_020057225.1 Desulfobacterales bacterium
CTGAGGAGGATTTTAGGGGCACTTTTTCATCGCGGGCGCACGCCGTGCGCCCGAACAGGGGAATCCCTTGCAATAAGATTATTTATGGATAAGCTCTTAGAGTGTCTTTTTGTCCAAACACCGCTTGCCATTGACTCTTTTGCATGCTAACACAACCGCGTCTTTCTTTGTCGCAAGGCCGGGGAAACCCTTTTGCCTTGACTTGTTGCCGCCAAACGCGCGGCCTACCTCAGAGAGGAGTAAATCACCGTGTTTTCCGCCATTATGATGATGGGAGGACTGGGTCTCGTCGTCGGCGTGGGCCTGGCTGTGGCCTCGAAGGTGTTCTACGTCTATGTGGACCCCATGATTTCCGCGGTGGAGGGCGCGCTCCCCGGCGCTAATTGCGGCGGCTGCGGTTATCCGGGTTGCTCGGCCAACGCCGAGGCCATTGTGGCCGGAAAATCCGCGCCCTCTTCCTGCGTGGCCGGCGGCAGCGAGCTTGCCGGGCAAATCGCGGCCATCCTGGGAGTCGTGGTCGAGGCCAAGGAGCCGGATTTCGCCAAACCCGGCTGCCATTACGGCCCGGACGTGGCCGAGATGAAATTCGACTATCTGGGCGTCCAGGACTGCCGGGCGGCGGCTGTGTTGCACGGAGGGATGAAATCCTGCGCCGTGGGCTGCCTGGGGCTGGGAACCTGCGTCCGCGCCTGCCCGTTCAGCGCCCTTTCCATGGGCCCCGCCGGAATACCTGTGGTAGATATGGAAAAATGCACCGGCTGCGGCACCTGTGAGCGCGTATGTCCCAAGCACATCATCAACCTCTCCTCTGTCACCCGGCGCATGCTCAAAGAATATACCGACACCGAGTGTACAACACCCTGCCAGCGGGCCTGCCCCGCGGGCATCAACATCCGGGAATACGTGCGTCTCGCCGCGGAGGGCGATTTCGAGGGCGCTGTCCGCGTCATCAAAGAGCGCAATCCATTCCCCGCGGTTATCGGGCGCGTCTGCCCGCATCCCTGTGAGTTCGAGTGCCGCCGGAACCTCGTGGACGAGTCGGTCGCCATCAACAACGTCAAACGCTTTTGCGCGGACCTGGAATACCGCTCCGGGAAGCGCGTGGTTCCCTTCAAGGCCCCTGCCACCGGCAAGCGCATGGCCGTCGCCGGTGGCGGCATCGAGGGCCTCACCTGCGCCTTTTATCTCGCGCGCCTGGGACATTCCCCCGTGGTCCTTGAGGCCACCGGCAGAATGGGCGGACTTTTAAGAAGCGCCATCCCGGCGGAGCGCCTTTCCCAGGATGTTTTGGACTGGGAAATCCAGGGAATCCTTGACATGGGCGTCGAGGCGAGGCTCAACACAGCCCTGGGCAAGGATGTGACGGTGGCCAACCTTTTGGCCGAAGGGCACGAGGCGGTTTACATCGCGTCGGGAGGCTGGGACGGACGCCTGGGCCGCAAGGCCGGACCCGCCCCCGAGGCTCCCTTCCTTCCCGGGGTCTTGCTGCTGCTCGACGCCATACGCCTCAAGGATGTTGACAAGGCCCTGCCCAAAGGCGCGACTGTATTCGTTGGCGGCGGCAAGACCGCGGTCCGGGCCGCCATGGGCGTGCCGGGCGCCACCGTGCTCTTGCGCACGGCAAAGGGAGAGGCAGGGGTGGACGCGGAACTCCTCGCCGCGGCAACGGCCCAGGGCGTGAAAATAATTTTCAGCGCCGCCGTCACCAAGCTGCACGGCGCCGGCGAAACCCTCGAAGCGGCGGAATACGTCTCCCTCGCAACCGGCGGGACCGCCACGTTGCCCGCCCAAAACGCGGTGTTCGCCTCTGGCCGCTGCCCCGCGCTTATTGTCACGCGCAAGGCCCAGGAAGGCGCAGAGGCCAACGCGGCGCAGGCCGCGGGTTCTGTGGCGTGGACCGCCAGGCCGCCTTACAAAAAACCCGCGGACGGGGAAAGAACCGGGCTTCTCGCGCCGGTTGACCCTGTCACCGACTGGTCCGCCGCGGTGGAGGCAATTGGCTCGGGCCGCAGAGGCGCCTCCTCGGTCCATGTCATGCTTTCAGGCCAGGAGCCGGAACTCCCCGCCAACGTGCTCACCCCAACCATGTACGTGCAAAACGTGTTCGATCTGGAGGAGGTCAAGCCCCTGCCCCGGGAGATCATGCCCCTTGCAGGCCCGGAAACGCCGGGACGCCGCGCTCCGGAACGCGAACAAGGCTATGACCTGGAAACATGCCGGAAAGAGGCGGCCCGCTGCCTCCAGTGCGGGCTTATTTGCTACCTCCACACGGCCGCGGAAAAACCCGCGCTGTCCATGGCGTCCAACGCGTAATTCAGGGCAAGGGGAGACCGTGGCGCCTCCCCTTGTCTGCGCAACCCTCTGTACCGGGGGAGCACGTTTTATAGGGAAGGGAAGCAGGATGGACACCAAGGACGGCGGCGCCGAAGAACGCAAGCGGGCCATTTTCGAGTCAATGGGTTCCCGCCGCCGCAAGCACATTCTAGAGCGCGTGGGCTACGACAAGTGGAACCCTTTCCAGGAGCCCAAAGACCCCATTGACATCCGTACCGATCCCACCCGCCGCACCACCCAGCAGCTTGTGAGGGAATTTCTTCAAGGCGTGGACCACGCCCGCTACTCGCCGGCCTTTGGCCAGGGAGTTTTGGAAATCGCCCTTGGCATCATCAACGGGGACGACCGCTACATCGGCATGTTCGAGTTCTCCCTGTGGTATGAGGAGCTTTTAAGGCGGGAAAACGCGAAACCAGGAACGCGGGGATAGGGGCAAGGCGAATAACATTTATCCGGAGAGGTACTTTGCAAAACTCTTAGAAACGACAAATTTGATGTAGGCTGGATGGTTCCGCCCGAAGGGCAGGTTCATCCAACAGATATGAATCATTTAGAAATGTTGGGTGGTTCCAGGCATTGCGGCCCGGAACCACCCAACCAACGCCTCATTTTGCAATTACCTCCGGAAATAGAATCTGTCTCCTGCCATCCAACCCTCCAGCCTCCCAAAAGCCTTGCCAACCCGCACCCCTTGATATATACCCCGAAGTCTATACGAAAGGGAGCGGGCATGGACACGGCAAAACTCTTCAAAAACGGCAACAGCCAGGCGGTACGGCTGCCCAAGGAGTTTCAGTTTCCTGGCGCGGAGGTGTTCATCAAAAAGGTGGGGCCGAACGTGGTGCTTTCTCCCAAGGATGACCCGTGGACATCCCTCATCCTCAGCCTGGACATGTTTTCCGGAGATTTCATGTCCGCGAGGCGCCAGTCCGACCCGGAAGGCCGGGAGTCCTTCTGATGCGCTACATGCTTGACACCAACTGCTGTATTCATCTCATCCGGAAAAAGCCTTTGGCCTTTCTCGAAAAGCTGCGCGCCCTCCCTGTCCCGGATGTCGGGATTTCCTCCATCACCCTTGCGGAACTTGCGCATGGAATCGCCCAAAGCAGCCGTCCCGCGCAAAACCGGGACGCGCTTTTGGCGTTTCTGGTGCCGATGAAAATCGCGGAGTTCGGGAACGAGGCCGCATCCTGCTATGGCATGCTGAGAGCCATGCTGGAAAAACAGGGAAAGCCCATCGGGAGCATGGACTTGCTCATCGCCGCCCATGCATTGAGCCTTTCCGCGGTGCTCGTGACCGGCAACACCCGTGAATTCGAACAGGTGCCGGGGCTTGTTGTGGAGAACTGGATAGCGGTGTAGGGGGAAAAGGCGGGCGGAACCAACAAAGGCATCACAACGCACAGAAGCGAGGCGGGCATGGCAGGCGCCGCGGGCAAGACAGGCTGGGGAGGAAAAAGCGGCGGGCGCGCGGTCTCTCCCATCTATTTGGACCAGCCAGGGCTGTTCGGCTCCGTGCCTTCCCTGCGCCGTCCTCCCAGGGGAAAACACATCGTCTTTGGCTGGTACGGGGGCAAATTCAGCCATCTGGAATGGCTTCTGCCGCGCCTTCCCAAAGCGCGCCACTACTGCGAGCCCTTTGCCGGCTCCGCCGCGGTGCTGCTCAACAGGGATCCGTCTCCTGTGGAAACCTACAACGACATAGACGGGGAGGCCGTGAATTTTTTCCGCGTGCTGCGGGACCAGGGGGAGGCGCTCACACGCGCCATAAGCCTCACGCCGTTTTCAAGGGAGGAGTTTCATCTGGCGGTTTGCGGCGGCACAGAGGGACTCACGGAACTCGAACGGGCCAGGCGGTTTTATGTGCGGGCGCGGCAGGCGCGGAGCGGGCTGGCCCAGACAGCCACGCTGGGGCGGTGGGCCAACTGCAAAAACACAAGCCGCGCGGGCATGTCCGGGGTTGTGTCCCGGTGGCTGGGCGGAGTGGAGGCCCTGGAGGGCATTGCGGCGCGGCTTTTGCGCGTGCAGATTGAAAACCGCCCGGCGCTGGACGCCATCCGCCTGTACGACGGCCCGGACACCTTGTTCTATTGCGATCCTCCCTATATGCATGAGACACGGGGGGATGCGAACGCCTATGGTTTTGAGCTCGACACAGTGGAGCACCAGGAACTTGCCAGAACCCTTGCCGGATGCGCGGGCAAGGTGGCGGTTTCGGGCTATCGGTGCGTGGCCATGGATGTTTGGTACAAGGACTGGAAGAGGTACGACGCGCCGGTGAAGCAGTGCCATTCCATCAAGAAGCCCCGGCAGGAATGCCTGTGGATGAATTACTGAGGCAGGGGGCGCATGGATTACACAAAGGCGCGGGAACTTTTGGAGACTCTGTTTGTGAAAGCGGAGGCGGCTTGGCTGGACAAATCGCTCCCGGAGGTTTCCGAGGAAACGCGGACGGCCGCCGAGGTGCTGTTCGCCTCGAAAACCCAATCCTACCGGGAAGTCCTTCTTGGATGCGGCCTCGCGCGGCTTTTGGACCGCTCCCTGGACATCCGGCGGCCCTACATAAGCCAAGGGGAAGCGGCGTTCAACGGGCGGACTCTTGATGAAAAGGTGGTGAATCCGTTTTTGCATGACCGGATGATTCCGTGCTCCAAAGGTCCCTATTTGGCCACATTCCGGCGCAACGTGCAGTTTGTCCCGGAGACTGAAAAGGGGCTTCGCGACAAGGGCGGATATGCGGCTTTCCTGGCGTTCCTTGATGCCTTGGAGCAGGTGGACGACGCCGCGGCAGAACAACTGGTGTTGTATCTTTTAGCTGGTTTTGTGTGGCTTAGGGAGAAGGCTTCTGTCCATTTGTCACGGATAAGCCGCTTAAGCCTTGAACAGATCGAAACTATTATCAATACATTGCTTGATAAGCGAAGCGGGGGCCTGATTCCCGTCCTTTTTACCCTTGCGATGCTCAAAACCATCCAGCAAACCCTTGGGCTTGGGTGGACCATCGGCTGGCAGGGAATCAATGTCGCGGACAAGGCCGGAGGAGTTGGGGGTGATATAACTGTCTTGGAGCATGAAAAAATTCTCTTGGTGTTTGAAGTGACGGAAAGGACAATTGACAGGGAGAGAATTGTTTCGACGTTCAGCACCAAGATTTTGCAGCATGGAATTGAGGATTATCTTTTCATGTACTGCCGCCAGGATCCGACGGAAAACGCGAAAGCGGCCGCAAAAAGCTATTTCTCCCAGGGGCATGAGATCAATTTTATGCAGGTAAAAAGTTGGATCGCGGCGAACCTCGCCACGCTTGGCGCCAGGGGAAGGGGTGTTTTTTTGAAGGAGACACTTGCCCTTCTTGAAGAGCCGGATGTTCCGGCGCACGTTAAAACCGCGTGGAATGACGTAATCAAAGACACAGTCGCAGGGTAGAAGCAACCAGCGCCAAGGCAGGGCGCCGCCATAGGACCATCATGTTCCCAAGCTCCGACAAACTGGAAACCGCCAGCCGCTTCACCCCTTCCGGGCGGTCGTGTACCCGGGGGACTGCATGGACCTGTTGCGGTCCGTGCCCGAAGGCGCGGTCCAGCTTGTCGTGACATCTCCGCCGTACAACATCGGCAAGGATTACGAGAAAAAGGTCCCGGTGCCGGAGTACACCCGCTGGCAGGAGACCGTTATCCGCTCCCGCCGCCGGTTCCACGAGGAACTGAAGAAGCTGGCCGCACGCGAGTTCGCCGGTGTCGTCGTCGGGGGATCGATGCGCGATGTGATGGAGGGGGCCTACGGCACCGGAGCGCATCCCAACGCGGTCTTCGGCGCGGCCATCTCGATCTGCGTGGACTGGGGCGTGCCAGTGTACTTCTGCGGCGACCGGCAGACGGCGAGGCAGTTCGCGTCGAGGCATACCTCGAACGCCGCGCGCGGGCCATCAACGAAGGCGACCTTGGGTGAGGCGAACGATTAGCATAACCGGCTGGCAAAACCGACCCCGCGGTTTTGCCAGCCCGCGTTGATGCTCTTATTAGGCGAAATCCGTTATGTGAATACCCTTTCTATTATTGAGGCACGCGTGCCTTCGAGCTGTGGAACTTGGCTGTAGCCCAACCTCCTAATATCAGCACCTACCAATGCGTCGAGTCTGCTGCGGGTGATCCCCACGCCAGCCCTTCTGAGCGCCTTGCAGAAGGTATAGCTGAATACCCCCCGCACTACCCCACCGATGGTGGCCTCCGCTGAAGTTTGATTGTCGCGGCACCCTGCCCACAACACATGGTTCAACCCCGGTACGAGAACAACCTCTCTTTCCCCTGCTTGTGGCTTCAGAATACCCTTTAACGGGATTGTCGGATTAGAATCCAGGAAAAAGCCGTAATCCAGAGGTGGCTCGATATAACGATAGGTTACCTGTTGTTCCTCTGGCGCGGCGGCTATAGCACCAAGTTCTCTCGTCCCGCTACCCGAGTGGCAAGAGTCCAGGATGACATCCAGATTTACACCTGCTGTCAATCCCCTGAAAACGGCACGAAAATCATCGTCCTTGATCATCCCCGCACTTGCATAATCATGCGGACAGATGGTTTCGTCTTTCCTGTCTATTTCATCACCACTCACATCCGCGACTTGTGAGCCGTGTCCGGAGTAGTGGAAGACAAGCGTGTCCCCTTTTTTCGCCCCAGTGACCAGCCATTTGAGTCCATCCAGGATAGCCGCCCTTGTAGCCCGGCGGTCCGTGAGGATGCGCATCGTCCCCGGTGTTGCCGGGACAACGCCAAGCGCATTTAGTGTATGGGCTACATCCTTCACGTCATTAACACAGCCGCGTAGATCCGGACCACCCGCTCCAACTGGCGAATAGTCATTAATGCCAACCAACAATGCTTTCTTTGCCATGATATCTTCTCCTTTCATGCTGAATTTAAAATTCTCAAATTGATGCCAGATCGTTATCATCCTCGTTATAGATCATGAACCACCCCCTTCCTTTTTTGTGTGGCCTAACTCCTATAGAACGCCTTTCACTTCCTCGCGCGTCATGACGACGGGCAACCGCTTGGGCTTACGGCGCGGATGACCTCGCCCAGGTCGCCGACTTCGCGTCCGGGCGCATGGCGATAGAGAAACAGCAGTGCCGACAGCGCCTGGTTCTGTGTTGAGGCGGCGACCTTCTCCTTCAGTTTTCCGTCTCTCCCGGTGTGTAACCACTGATGGTCCGTGCGGTGTCGTGCAATGCCATGAACCATACCAGAAGGTCTTATTGTGTGTCAATCCGAAATTATCATCCGAGGGAATATCGAGAGGGCTTCTACGCCGGGCCGAAGTTTTCGGCGGGGCGGCTGCGCGGGACGGACGGCAAATCCTATTCGTTCGCCGGGAATCTGTTCGCCACCGAGGGGCGGCACATCGCGGCGGTTCTGGCGCTTCAGGCGGCAGCGGTGGATGTGGGCGCGGATGTGAACGGCGACGGCGCGGTGGGAGTGGCGGAGGCCTTGCACGCGCTGCAAAAGGAGGCGGGGGGACGGTGGGGAGATGGAAAGAGACGCAAGGCCAGATGGCCGTCACGAAACGCATCGCCCAACTCTCGGACCGGTTGGTGGTGATGAGCCATAAGGCGGAGCAACTTCTCCAAACCGTTTACGGTGTTCCGGCTGAAAAAATCGCCCGGATTCACCACGGCATCCCCGACGTTCCGTTTGTCGATCCCAATTTTTACAAGGACCAATACGGCGTCGAGGGGCGCAAGGTGATATTGACCTTCGGGCTGCTCTCGCCCGGCAAGGGCGTCGAGACGATGATCGACGCCCTGCCGGCGGTGGTCAGGGAGCACCCGCAGGCCGTTTACATCGTCCTGGGAGCGACCCATCCCCATGTGAAAAAAGATCAGGGAGAATCCTGCCGCCTCTCGCTTCAGCGCCGCGCCCGGGAGCTGGGTGTCGGAGACCACGTGATTTTTCACAATCGCTTCGTCGAGTTAAAGGAATTCCGGCAAGAAGCCGGAGCGCGCGCCCTGCAAACGGTACGGAATTCTGACAGGCGCCCTATTAGATAAAAATGTTGGGTATTCTTGGCATGTACATATAACCAGTTGAAATCATTAGGTCTAATAAAAAAGCCGGGGGCCTTTCGGTCCCGGCTTTCAATCCGCGGTCAAGCCGCTCCAAGTCCTGCCATGGCCGCAGACCCGCGGCCTCCTGGAGAGAATGAAGGCTGGTTGTGGATAAAGTCGGAAACAGAGCGGGAAGCTGACCGCCAAAAAAGGGGGGGGGGCTGCGTATAAACTATCCCTCCTTGTAACCCCTTCGTGTTTTGCCAACCCAAACCCACCAGCGCAATGGTTGCGTCGGCCTAAAGAAAATGCCCCTGGGGCGTGATTCCCAGGGGCATTTTTCCTGTGTAACATTTTACAGGATTAGGCCGCGCGTCTTTCTTCTTGGGTTGAGCCGGATTTCTTTGGATGGCAAAACCATGGCAAATCTTCAATCTTCCTTCCCGATTCCACATATTCTGAGAAGGCATAGAGAAATGCCATGTGAAAATGTTTGTCCTTCCACTTCTCGATAACCTCTGGATCCTTCAGCATGGTTTTGAAGTGGTTAGTCATTGCCTTTTCCTTTCAGTTTTAGTGACCTGTTAACTCCCCACAAGGCGTTGGCATCATCCCCGTGTTTGATTTTTAATTTATGTTTTTGAGCCTCTGCGCGGGTTCGGCGCTGCTTCAGAATTTTAACACGTTATGATTTCTTAAGATGGATTTCAATCCACTTTCCGTATAATTTCATTTCATAATTTTTAGGGTATTTTGCAGACAAGAATTCTCCAAATTTTAAGAATATATCTCTTATATTGTCGTTATGGTAATGCATTTTTATATATTCATATTGGTCTCCAACTACAATATCGTTTAGGTGATAAAAAATAATTTCAGATATAATAGGAACAACATCTTCAGCTTTCTTAGTATATTCCTTATACTCCAATAAATCCATGCTTAAATCATAATCAGGATTTATAATCACATTTAGAGTTTTAATATAATTAGAGATGCGCCTGGAGTCAAAAATGGCATCAAACTGCCCATTCTCACTACTCCAAAACACATGGGATCACTCAGCAGATATTCAATATTAGCAATCATGCCTGGGTCCGCGCGCTTTTTCCAGTCATCCGCAATTCCAGCCCGCTCATCATCAGTTGACTTTCTGATTTCATGTCGCATTCTTGCCACTGCCTTTCTGCTTTACGAAGCCAGCTAAATATCTCTCTTCGGCGCACGGCGCCACGCCGAAGATATTTTCGTTTAGATTATAATCATCAGAGGTAATTGCAAAACGAGGCGTAGGCCGGGTGGTTCCGGGCCGCAAGGCCCGGGTTCACCCAACATTTCTAAATGATTCCTATCTGTTGGGTGAACCTGCCCTTCGGGCGGAACCACCCGGCCTAC
>JAGVGH010000250.1 GCA_020057225.1 Desulfobacterales bacterium
CAAGGGATTCCCCTGTTCGGGCGCACGCCGTGCGCCCCTGCGGCAATGGAACCCGAGCCATCGGAGCGCCCAGTGGTAAGCGATAACGGCCGTCACATAACCGTAGGGGCGCATGGCGTGCGCCCGCGATGAAAAAGTGCCCCTAAAATCCTCCTCAGCAGTATTCAGGGATAAGCACTTATTCTACAGGGGAAAGGTCAACCGGCGAATGTCCTGCCTTTTGGCATAAAATCTGCTTAACAGAAAACATCCCCGGCGCCCTCACCCCCTCCGGCGCTTTGTTCCATGGCGCAATTCCGGCAACAAGCAGGTTCCGCCCATTTGGCGCCGCCAATCCCAGGCTTCGCGCGGAATTGTACGGCTGTCCCGGAGCGCAGGGCGATACGCGGGAAATCGCATCCTGAAAGGAAGGACTGATGGCCCGGCGGCCCACCTACGAGGAATTGCGGCGGCGCGTCGCGGAACTGGAATCCGAGTGCGCGGAGTGCAGGACTCTTCTTGCCAGACAGGAGGAGCTGGAGCAAAAACTCACAGGCGCCCTGGCGAAAATCCTTTCCGGCTACATCCCCATTTGCGCCCGCTGCAAGCGCATCCGGGACGGCACAGGCAAGTGGAGCCAGCTCGAAAGCTACCTTCAGACCCACACCGAGGCGGTGTTCAGTCATAGTCTTTGTCCGTTTTGCGCCCGCATCTATTTCCCGGACCTTTCCGGCGAGATATTCTGAAAAAACGCCCTTCGTTGTTCCGGCTTTTCCACCACCCCCTCCGGCGCTCCGGCAATCCCGGATTTGCTTTTTCTTTCTGACTGTTGTATTGTCATACCTTTAAAACGCCTAAGACCGGAGTCTTGCCATGAAAGTCCTTGTCTGCGGCAAAGGAGGATGCGGAAAAAGCACCGTATCGGTCCTTTTGGCAAAATCCCTCACCCGTCTCGGCTTTTCCGTCCTCCTTGTGGACGCGGATGAATCCAACACCGGGCTTCACCGCCTTCTGGGCGCCTCCGCCGCGGAATGCCTCATGGACGGCCTGGGCGGAAGGCAGGGCGTCCGTGAAAAGATGAACGCGGAAAAACAGGCGCTCAACGCCATCCCCATTTTCAACACAAAAATAAAAATCCAGGACCTCCCTGGTTCCTGCGTTTCCCAGGCTGACGGGATCCGCCTTCTTTCCATCGGAAAAATCCGGAATTTCGGGGAAGGCTGCGCCTGCATGATGGGCGCTTTGGCAAAAAGGGTTCTCCAAAACCTCGATGTGCGCCCGGACGAGGCGGTGGTGGTGGACATGGAGGCCGGGGTGGAGCACTTTGGCAGGGGAGTCGAGGCCGGGTGCGACCTTGTGGTCTGCGTGGTGGACCCCAGCTACGAGTCCCTTTTGCTTGCGAACAGGATGCTTGAAATGGCCGGGGCCGCGGGGGTTCCGGCGGGACTCGCGTTCAACCGCGCGGACGAAAAAACCCTCCCCCTCATGTCGGCGCGGGCGCCCGGGGAAAGCGTTCTCGGGCATGTTCCGCGGATGGAGGAGCTTTTCACGGCAGGCCTCGAGGGCCGGCCCGCGGGGGCGCCGCCTCCGGAAATGGAAGGGCTTGCCCGGGCTGTTACTCTGAAAGCGGGCGTCCGTCCGCCGTCCGCCGTCCGCCGCATGAACCCAGCGGAAGTGTTTCTCAGATGTCACCCTTGAACCGGGCCGCCCGTCTTTAAAGTAACAGGGACCGCCCTGCGCGCGGGGGACTGAACAGCCAGCCAGTCAGGACAGGATTCGGGGCGAAAGGTTTTAAAATGCGGGGTAACGACCGGATGACGAAGGCTCTCCTTATTATCGTGGCGCTCCTCCTTGCCGCCAATCTGTTCACGGGCGGCCTCTTCTCCCTCTCCGCGAGGGACGCCCAGGCCCAGCAGAAGCTCGAGGACCATTTCGACTTCAGGGGTGGAGTGGCCATCTGCTGCAGCGCCGACGGAAAATACGTGTACCGGACCATCCCCAGCGGCATCGTCCGCTCCGGAAATTTCGGCGCCGAAGGCTCCTGGGAGCGGGTTCTCTACTATTTCAAGTAAACGCGTCCGGTTTTGCGGACACTGGCATGGGAAACGGGGCACAAGGTGGACAGTGTCCTTGAAAGGGCCGACCGCGCGCTTTCCAGAGGAAAGACAATCCTTGTTCTTTTGGGGCCTGTATAGTGTTTTCCGGGCCGGCGTCGCTTTTATTCCGGGCGGCTGGATATCCGACAGGCTCCCGGTTTTGGCCGGTTTTCGGGGGCGTCCACGGGGCCTCCCGCTTTAGGGGGGTCTTGCGAAATGGCCTGGGATTTGCTATATTCCATTCAAGGTCGTGGAGAGAGGGGAGAACTTTTTTTGTTGACACAGGGGGTGTTGGAGGGTAAAGGTTATGCAGGTTGAATTAAAAAAAGGATGGGAAGCCGCATAGGAAGTGGCGCGCATATTGCATAAAACTTTTAGGGGCGCAGGTCAGAAGAGAACCCCAATAAGGAGACCGCTATGACAGACCCTACAGATGTTTAATCTCGAAGAAGAGGCGAAAAGCCTCTTTTTTATTTGTCAGACGTATGGCTATCCGTAAAAAGCCTGTCTGCGGCGTCCTTCGCGCAAAAAATTTCCTCGATGTGCCTTCTGTGGATATCCCCGCTCCAGAGGGCAAGCGTGGAATCGTTAATATTTTTTTCGAGCAATTGTTTAGCATATTTCTTGGCGTCTTCAATTAGCGTCTGGCTATTATTTCCAAGCAATCTATTAGAATATTCCTTCGCGTTTTCTATGCAAGAGTTTTCAACATTAACATACTCACAATAATAAAACCAAGCAATTGTATCAAGAATATTTGATGAAACAAAGCAACTATACTCTGAAGTAAGATAATTTTTTAGGTTTTCGATAATCCCATAGACTTTATCTCGCGATTCCTCATATTTATTTTTTAATATAGCTATTTCTGATTTTTCTTTTTTTGTCAATGATTTTTTTTCTTTCGAGCGCTTATAGTTATCATACTTTAAGAAATCATTAAAATATCTAATGCTATTATACCATGCCTTGTTGTTTTCAAGCCGCATTTCTTCTTTTGCCTTTTTTTCTCCTTCAAATCCAGATAGTTTTAATGCTTTTTCAGCATCAGTAATTAATTCTATTGAAATATCGTTATAATCTTCACCAAGAATCCAATAGATCATTGCCATTTTCGTTTTCACACGATAAATACTTTCCCTGTCTGCGTATCCATCAGGGTATGCATTTAAAATATTATTACATTTGTCAAACTCCTTTAAAGATTCCTCGGTCTTTCCAAGTATATAATGTAGCTCTCCAAGTCTAAAATGAAGAATAAAATGTTTCGTCTCATCACTAAAATTTTTTTCAATTGTTTGGTATCTTTTATATATTTCTTCTGCTTCTGAGTGAATTCCTTCACAAAAATAGAAAAATGCTCGTTCCATATCTATGAAATATGATAAATTCATATCATTTTTTATAGCATCTTGATCTATATTATTTATTAATGATTCAAATTCTGATTTGCATTCATCCAACTTCGATTTCGGATTTTGATTTCTTAGATTGACACTCTTCATTTTATTTATATAATTATCGAACGAAACTCTATTTTTGCCAGATTTCAAGATATTCGGGATAATCTCTTCCTGATAATCAAAATAGCTATAAGGCCCAATATTCCTTGATATAGTCTTACCGCACTCTTCGCAATTACTTATACTTCTCAAATGTGATACAAGTTTATCAATCCTGTTTAAATCCTTACTCATCAATAGAAAACTTTGTTGTATATGAGGATGAACATAACCCTTTTTATAGGATATTGTATGCTCTATCTCGCCCCAAACATCTTGCATCAATGTCCTGAGTTGTATTTCTAATTTATAGCCTGACCTCGTCGAATAAATATAATGCAGCGATTTGTAGCCAGAGCCTTTATTTTCATCTATTATTTTCTTTTCTGGCAGTACCCCAACTTTAGCCACAAAATCCTTAAAAAATTTTTTGTCGTTCTCGATATCCCAATTATAAATCTTAAATGATTCAAGAGTATAGCGATCATCATTTAGGAGCGCCAATATGATTTCTTTGTGTACGATTACAATGTCTGTCTCAAAAAGGCACAAAATTCTAATTCCAGCAATATCAGAGATTTCTTTTATATGCTTTTTATCTTTCTTCATCTTTAGATAGATGCTTTCGAGAGATTTAACCCGATACTTGATCGCATAAATAGGAACTGAAAAAGACGATTTCAGTTTTTCCAGTATTTGGATTACATTTTCTATCTCCTTTTCATAATGCCCCTTCTGATCAATAAAAAACGTTTCAACCTCCTCCCACGTCCTTCCCGCTTCCCCCGTCCTCGTCTCCCCGCCCATCACATCCTCCTTGTCCGCGTCCGCCCTAAAACCGCTCCCCTTTGCCAGTACAAAATATCTCGCTTAACTCTACCAAAAAATCAAGAAAAATCTTGCCGCGCCCGAACATCTGCCGCCGCGCCCGCGCCCCCCGCGCGCCTCGGACAACCCTGGAAATTCCGGCAAACCCCGCGTATCCGGGCTGCCTGTGGCACCCGCGCACGGAAACAGCCCGTCCGCCGCGCGAGACAGGCAGTCCTCCGCCCGAAGCAAAAGTCCTGGACCCTCCAAAGCGCCCACCAAACAGATCCCGGAAATTTATCCCAAAAAAAGCCGCATCTCCTCCGCGCCAAGTTGAAACGCGCCGGAGGGAACACGGTCCCGGATGGTCCGCAGCGCCCCGCCCCCGTTTTTGTAAATCAAGGGCGTGAGGAGTATCCTCCGCTTCTTCCCGGTGATATGCGCCGCGTAGCTGCCCGTCATCCTTCCCCGCTCAGTGCGGCAGCCTCTCCCCGTCACGGGCCCTGTAGCGCCCCGCCACGCACAGAGCCGCGGCCGCCGCCGTGGCGTCCAGGATTTCAGGCAGGCTGATGCGGCCCGCGAACTGGCCCAGGTGCGGCCCGGTGAGCATAACGATGTCCGCCTTGCCCTTTTCCTTTTTCCCGGCCACCCCCCGCTCCGCCAGAAACGCGCGGAACTCCTCCGGGGACATGCGCTCCTGGTCATGCGCCCGCAAAATCTCCTCCATGTTCCTGTCCACACCCATCTTGTCAATCATGGCCTGGACGAGAATCCCAAAGTCGAGGCGGAGATCCGAAGGAAAAGGTCTCCCGGAGAATCCTCTGTGGTAGCTGTGGATGATGCCACGGGCCATGCGGGCAAGAAGCGCCGGGTCAAAGAGGTCACGGGCGTCCACAGGCTCCCCGTCCGGTTCAAGCCCGGCCCTCCCGGGGTCTGCCATCCGGAAACAGCTTCCCGCGACCAAAAGAAGGCTTAGGACATGCTTGCCCAGGGCCAGATACAAGTCTTTGGCAGGGCCGGGCCGGGGGGCGAAATGCTCGAAGTCCCGGGCGCCTGTGGCCCCGAAATTGGGGTGGCGGCAGGAGGTGAGCCAGCGGTCCAGGCGGCCTCCGCGCTGCCATTCATAAAGTCCCGCGTCGTTTCGGCGCTCCCTCTGCACCCGGTTGTGAAAAAGGGGAATAGGCGCGGTGTGGACAATGCCCTGGCCCGCAAGCCAGCCAAGAACAAGGGCGGCGTTTTCAAGGCACTGAAGGACGCTTTCGCCAGGGACAGGAGAAAGGCTGTCAGGCTCGTTGGGGTAGTCAAAATAGCCCGGGGGCGCCACAAAGGCCATGGCGAGGCGTTCCGGATGAAGTCCCTGGGGCGCGGCTCCCGCGCCGGGCGCGTCTTTCAGCCGGAAAACCGGCGCGCCGCCAGGGAGAAGGGGCCTGGGCACGCGGAAGACTCCCGGGCAGTTCTGGGCGATTCCCGCGGTTTTCTCCATCCATCCCGCTTCCGAGAAAAGATTTTCCGCGCCCTCCTCCTCCCGCGCCAGCTTGACCACCACAAAGCCCTCTCCGCCGGAGAGGGGCGTGACATGGCTCCTGCCAAGGAAATAGCCCCGGGCGCTTTTTTTTGCCCCGCCAAGACCGAGAACCGTCGTCGCGTCCGCCACAGGCGCGGGCCCGCCCGGCCACGCGGGAGGGGGCCCGGGCGCGGGAACCCGCGCGGGCAGGCATCCCATCACCTCCGCCGCCGCCTTTTGCAGCGGCCCGGTGCGTTCGCACACCACCTCCCCAAGAGTTGAAAACGCCATCCGGGAAAGCGCCGGGTCTCTTCGGGCGGTTACAAGATGGCACAACGCGCGGGCCGCTTTCCTGTACAGAAAAAAGCACTGGCGCTGGTCCTGGTGCCTGGCCTCCCGCAACAGGGCGCACAGGGCCGCCGCGGGGGCGTTGCCGATATGCTCCGGATGCTGTTCCGCAAGGTACTCGAGTTGTCCGCAGGCGACATAGGCCCCTCCGAAATCCAGGTTCGGGCTTCCGAGGCTGCCCAGGGCATCGTCCCGCTCTCTCCAAACAGGGGCAAGGTCCATTCCGCAAACCGTGATTGTTTAGTTCCGCATTGATAATTTCATCCGGCCATGCCGTTAGCCCGGCCATGGCTTCCCGCTTTTCGCTCCGTCCCTTTTGAGGCGCCCGGCCCTCTTTCCCGCAACACCCTTAAAAGCTCCGGGGGCAGTTCCACCTCCCCGGCCCTTGCCGGCGACCATCCGGGCGCGTAATCCTTCTCGATAACCTGGGCGCGCACTCCTTCCGCGTAATCCGGATGCGCGGTCATAAAAAGCGCGGCCTTTCTCTCCACATCGAAGACCTCCTCAAGAGGCCGTTCCCGGTTGTGCCGCAGAAGCAGAAGCGCCAGGGTCTGGGCTGTGGGGGAGCGCGCCGCGATTTTCCCGAGCGCGGCCTGCGCCATGTCCCGCCCATCCTTCCCGAGCTTCCGCAGAATTTCAGCAAGACACGCCGCGCCGGAAAACGTCTCCTTGACCCAGGCGTCCCGTTCCTCCTCCTCCGGCCCTGTCCGGACCGCGCGCGCACAGGGCGCAAGATGCTTTTTCAGCCGCAGCGCCGCCCCGGCCCTTCCTTCCCCGGGCTCCGGACGGAACCTTAAAACCGCCTCCAGCGCGGCCTCCATGCCTCCCTGGTCCGTGTGGCAGGTGGCAAACCCCACGCGCGCGCACTCCGCCCCTGTCACTTCGCAGCCGCAGAGCGCAAGATATTCGGGATATCCGGGCAACAGCCGGGTGTGCAGCCAATGGGTGGCGCCCACGTCCGGATGAAACCCGATGCGGGTTTCGGGCATGGCCATGACTGTCCCCGGCTCCGAGACCACGATGTCCGCTCCGGCGGCGAGACCCAGGCCGCCGCCCATGGCGGCCCCGTGGGCGAAGACGATGACAGGCTTGGGAAAGCGGTGAAGGGCGAGATCCAGGGCATACTCCTCTCTGAAAAAACGGTCAATGGCGGCAACATCTTTTTCCAGAGCCGCGCGACAGAGGGCGAGAACGTCGCCTCCCGCGCAAAAGGCGCGTCCTTCGCCTGTCAACAGAACAAACCCCGCCTGCGGATTTTCCAGGGCGGCGGAAAGGCGCCCTTGCAGGAGCCGGACCATTTCCAGGTTCAGGCTGTTGAGGGCCTTGGGCCGGTTAAGGTGAAGGCGTATTCCGCCGCCGCAGGGAAAAACCAAAACAGGAGGCTCCGGAGCTTCCGGCTCAGGATTGTTTAAAAAACCGGCCATAAGATTGCTCCGTCCTGGAAAGGATGTCCTCCGGGGGTTTTCATTTGCGCGCGTCCGTGCTATGGTGGTTTCATTATGGCGTCCGGTGTTTCTATCCTGCCGGGAATTCTTTCCCGAAATGTTAGGGCAACCGGCTGTTTTGCGCAACCCCGATATTCGTGGCGAACAAGGGCCCATTCCCGCGCGGCCCTTGAACCCAAGCCGCGCTTCCCGAAAATGGATCCCGACCCTTTATTCCGCCACGCCGCTTTCCCTGTTCCTCCGCCAACGCGGGCTTTCGCGCGCGCCATGGAGCGCCCGACCCTTCCCCGCCGCCAGTATTCGCTGTCAGGAACGGACCGGTGTTCTCTGGAGACACGACATGGATAAACCCATCAAGACCCAGACTGTGGAGGTCTCCCGCGCGCAGGGCGCAAACGGCTCCCTTGCGTTTGTGTATTCCACCCGCCGGAGCGGCACCCCGGAAGAGGAGGGCCTTGCGGAGCAGGCTCTTGATGAAAAGCGCGTGGCCGCCTGCGTGGAAGACCTTGAAAAACGGGTGGCGGACCTGTTTCAAATGGACTGTGCCGGAGAGCCAAGGGATGAGACGGGCTTTGATCCTGTTCCCCGGGAGCTTTCCTGTCTTGTGCTGCCTCCGCCGGGCCTTTTGGCCTTGGTCGGGCCTGACACCCATCCCCGGTTTTCCTGCTGCCCCTTCTGCGACACCCTTCCCTGGGAGCTGGTGGAAACCAAAAAGGAAGTCGAGGCGGATTCCGTCAACATGGCCCTGGCCTGCCATCTCACCCATACGCTGCCTTTGGGGGAAGACCCGCCCGACCGTCCCGCGGACCAGATTCTCTTTGTGGTGAACCCGGGCATGAACCTGTGCGAAACGCCGGGCAGGGATGACGGCTCCTGCGCCACCCACGCGCACCGCCTGCGGGGCCTGTGCGAAAAGCAGGGCTTCCGGGCGCGCTTTCTCTCCGGCGCGGACGCCACCCGCGACAACGTCATGGCCGCCATGGGAAAACCGGGGATTTACGCCATCTACTTCTTTGGCGAGGCGCGCATGCCGCTTTCGGGCGAAAGCGTCCTTCTTTTGGCCGACCAGCCCCTCACGGTCCGGGATATCCGGAGCGCGCGTCCCGCCGCCCGGGTGGTGGTTATCAACGCCTGCGAGCCGGGTCCGGAACGCACAGGCCACGGGGTATTCATGTATCCCCGTCCCCTTGCCCAGGCGTTTGGAGAGTGCGGGGCAAGCGCCGTCATCGCCCCCACCCTGGCGCTTTCCAGCAACAGCGCGGCCATGGCCGCGGTTTCCCTTGTCCACAACGCCACCTCGACCACGCCCCTGGCCGCTGCCCTGCGCGCCATGCGGCGGAAGAGCTTCGGAAAATACCAGGAGGGTTTTGCGGATTACCGCTGGGCCGCCTACCGCTATTTCGGAGACCCCAATATCAGGCTGGCGGCGGAAGAGGAGCGGGAAGAGGAGGGAATGGCCGGAGAGGTGGAGCGGGTCGAAGAATAAGGGACTCCCCAGGGGCAAGCACAAAAACGGGAGAGTGTTGGCCCGAGACAGATAATCCTTTTGGGACGCCTTTGGGCCACATTTCCTTTTGCCGGCCGCGGAACAGGGGCCGCGGGAAACAGGCCGCCAACCGAAGCGGATGTAGCATCCTGTTTGTATCTTATCCGGAAAAATCAATGCGGAAAAGGGGTTACAGCATATCGGCCGGAAACTTGCCAAGATGCGGAGTTTGGCGCGCGGAGGGACGCGGCGCGCGACGCTCAAGACAATCGCCGGAAAAACAAGAGACCGGGCGCGGAGCGCCGGTCCTTCGGCGCGGCCTGGCGGTCAAAAACCAGTTGACAAAGTTTTTATTACGGCCTATTTTGAAACGGTTTCACAGGCGCGGGCATAACTCAGCTGGTAGAGTACAAGCTTCCCAAGCTTGGAGTCGCGAGTTCGAATCTCGTTGCCCGCTCCAGTGCCATCAGGATGCCCGGTTTCCCCGGATGAGGCGGCGGTTTCCCGTCACCAGGAAACAGTCTGCTTCGGGAGGGGATATACTTCCAACCCCGGTTCGGTGACATCTTCTGTTCGCGCAAAGCAGGTATCACCACTGTGAACGGGCTCCCAAGGCCCGTTTTTTTATTGCCGGAAGACCATGCCGAAAAGGCTTCCTAATATATTGAAATCACAGAAAAACAACCCAAGAAAAACCGACAGGAAAAACCCGGTTCCCCCGGCGGAGAAAATTTCAGAAGAGGAATTCGTCTCCCGGGTCCAAACCCTGGTTTCCCCCATGCTGGAAACCGAGGGCATCGAACTTGTGCTGGCCGAGTTCCGCCGCGAGCCGGGCGGACAGATTCTGCGGCTTTTCCTGGACAGGCCCGGCGGAGTCGCCATTGAGGATCTTGCGCTTGCAAGCCGCAGGGTCTCGGATCTTCTGGACGTGTATTTCGGGGAAGGCCCGCCGTACCGCCTGGAAGTCAGCTCGCCCGGCGCAAACCGTCCGCTTGTCAGGGAAGAGCATTTCATCCGGTTTGCCGGCCACCGCGCTGTTATCCGCCTCAAGGAGCCGCTGAACGGCAGAAAAACGTTCACCGGCCTGCTTGACAAAGTGGAAAACGGCGCGGTCACCATTGTTTGCGACAACGTCCCCTGGACCCTTCCTCTCAGCGCGGTCGCCACAGCGCGGCTGCGTCCGTGAGCGGCGGACAGGGCGGCGGGTTTTCATTTTCCCGGCCATGAGCGCCGGTTTAAGGAAAGCGGTGGACGCCTTGCCAGGGAGGTCCATTCGCGCCGGGGGAGCGCCTGCCAACGCGGGGCGAGACGCGGAGGCCGGAGTACAGGTTTTGACAGGCCGGGTAAAAGCGCGCTGGCGCTTTCCCCGTCCGTCATGGACGGTTCACAAGGGAGTAACCCATGCTAAGCGAAATGAGCCGCGTCATAGACCAGGTGAGCCGGGACAAGGGTGTGGACAGGAAAGTCCTTATCGCGACCCTGGAGGAGGCTCTTCAGTCCGCGGCCCGGAAAAAACTCGGGCCCAGGGCCGAGCTCGAGGTGCGGTACAACGAGGGAACCGGGGACATTGACGTTTTCCAGTACAAAGAGGTTGTCCTGGACGTGGAAGACCCCGAGCTCCAAATCACCCTGGAGGAGGCCCGCAAACTTGACCCGGAATCGGAACCGGGAGACAGCATCGGCACCAGGATGGACACCTCCACCTTTGGACGCATAGCGGCCCAGTCCGCCAAGCAGGTCATCATCCAGAAGCTCAAGGACGCGGAGCGGGACGCGGTCTATAAAAACTTCATTGACCGCCGGGGCGAAATCATCAACGGCATCGTGCAGAGGGTGGACCGCGGCGACATCATCGTGAACCTCGGACAGACCGAGGGCGTGCTGCCGGTGCGGGAGCAGGCGCCCCGGGAGTCCTACCACAGGGGCGACAGGGTGCGCGCGCTGGTGCTGGACGTTTCCGTGGAGGGCCGGGGTCCCCAGGTCATCCTGACCAGGACGCACCCGAATTTTCTGGTGAATCTCTTTAAAATGGAGGTGCCGGAAATCGGAGAGGGTGTCGTGAGCGTCATGGCCTGCGCGCGGGAGGCCGGCGTGCGCTCCAAGATCGCGGTGGCCAGCAGCGACTCGGATATTGACGCGGTGGGCGCGTGCGTGGGCATGAAAGGCAGCCGGGTGCAAAACGTGGTGCATGAGCTGCGCGGGGAAAAAATTGACATCGTTCCCTGGCACGCCGATTCCGCCAAATTCGTTTGCAACAGCCTCGCTCCCGCCCAGATTTCGCGGGTCATCATAGACGAGGAGGGACACGCCATGGAGGTGATTGTCCCGGACGAGTTTCTCTCGGTGGCCATTGGCAAAAAAGGACAAAACGTCCGGCTGGCCTCCAGGCTCACGGGCTGGCACCTCGATGTGAAGAGCGAGACCCGCTACAGCAGGACCATGCAGGACGGATATGATTCGCTTCTCGCCCTGCCCGGCCTTGGGGTCAACCAGGCCGACGCCTTGTACGAGAAGGGCTTCTACTCGGTGGACGAGCTCGCCGGAGCCGCCCTAGATGATCTTGCCGCCATCCGGGGAATAGACGAAACAGAAGCGGCGCGTCTTGTAAGGGAGGCCCGGGCCGCGGTCGGCATGCGGGAGCGCAGGCTTGCGGGCAAGGATAAAAAAGAGGGGGACGGCGGCGCCGGGCCTGCCGCGCAGGCTGAAGAGGCCGCAGGCGTCCCTCCTGACGAGGTTCCGGAAAAACCACCGGAGCAGTAGGCAAAAACCGGGAAATGCGGAAACAGACGGTTTTACGCGCATCCGGCATTCTTTTGCCCCCCCGGCGGGCGGGCAGCCATGAAACAGCGACTGGCCTTTTTCCCGCGCAAAAGACGCCCGCGAATCCCGGCGGGGTTTTGAAAAGCGGCGCGGAGGCGGGCAACCACGCGGGCGACACAGGCGCGCGTCACGGAACAACCGGTTCAGGGGGTTTTGGATGGCGAAGTTACGAGTGTATGAATTGGCCAGGCAGCTCAACCTCACGAACAAGGCGCTCCTGGACAAGATGATTGCCTTGGGTCTGCCCGCGCGGAGCCACGCGAGCGCATTGGAGGACGACGTGGTCGAGAAGGTCAAGGCGGGTTTGGCGCAGCCCAGGCACCGCGCCGAGGTGGAAGAGAAACGGGTGGGTTCCACAGTGGTCCGCCGCCGGAGACGTGTGGAGGAGACAGGCCCGGTCATCCGGGACGAGGGAGAGGACAGGGCCGCCAGGGATTTGCCGCCAGCGGATATTGAGGTCCAGGCTCCGGAGAGCGCGGGCGGGGACGCTCCCGCCAAGGAGGCGGAAGTCTTGTCTCCTGTGGAGGAGGCGCTTGAAAAGGCCGCGCCGGGGAAAGAGACGCCTGCCGAAGAGCCGGTCCGTGAGGACGCGCCTGTGGAGCGGATAGAGGAGCGCCTGCGGAGGCTCAACAAGGGCACGCCCGCCAAGATTATTGAGAAGCCTCGTCCGCCTGCCTTGGAGGACTGGAAGCCGGAGGAGGCGGCCCCGGAAGCGGCGGATGTTCAGGAGACAGCCCGGCCGCCCGTGGAGGCAAAGGAGGAGACGCCGCCGGCGGAAACATCCGCGGAGGCCCCCCCCGCGCCGGAGCCTTCCGGGGAGCCCGCGGAGACAGAACCCGGGACCGCGCCCGCCCTGGAGAGCGCCGCTCCGCCCGCCGTACTGGACGATGCCGCCCAGGCCGCGGACGGCGATGCCGCCAAGGGCAAGGGCAAAAAGAAAAAGCGCAGGGAAAGGGATATGCCCGCGCGCATCATCAGCCTTCCGGAAGCGCCCGCCAAGATCATCTCCCTGGGAAGGGACGGCGCCCCCCATGTCTCCAGAACAACGCCGCCCCCGCCGCAGTCCAGGACGCAGCAGCCCACCCCGCCCCGTCCTCCCAGAGGAACGGCTGCTACTCCTGCCGCTCCCGGCCTGACCAAGGAGGAAGAAGAAAACCGCGAACGGCGCAAACGCAAAAACAAGAAAAAAGCGGGCACCCAGGTTCCGCCGGTGGTGGCTCTCGAAGAGGAGGCGCCGAACCCGCAGTTTTTCAAAAAGAAAATCCAGTTCCGCAAAAAAGCGGTGGTCGAGGGCGCCGATCTGTACGATGGCGGCGGCTCCAGAGGCCGCAAGGGGAAAAGGGGAGGCAAGGCCGTTCCTCCTCCCCGGCAAAAGACCCTGGCGACAATTCCCAAGGCCATCAAGCGGCGTGTCCGCATTGACGAGGCCATTCTGTTGTCCGAACTCGCCAAGCGCATCAATGTCAAGGGCGCGGAAATCATCAAGAAGCTCATGGAAATGGGCACCATGGCCACCCTTAACCAGTCCCTGGACTTTGAAACGGCAAGCCTTATCGCTGTGGACTACGGGTATGAGGTGGAAAAGGCCGGATTCGAAGAGGAAACAGTTCTGAAAACCCACGAGGACCAGCCGGATCAAATGGCGGACCGTCCGCCTGTGGTCACGGTCATGGGCCACGTGGACCACGGCAAGACATCGCTGTTGGACGCCATCCGGGAAACCAAGGTGACCGAGGGGGAGGCCGGCGGCATTACCCAGCACATCGGCGCCTATGTGGTGGATATCCCGAGGGGCCGCATCGTGTTCCTCGACACCCCGGGCCATGAGGCGTTCACGGCCATGCGCGCCCGCGGCGCCAGCGTAACGGATATCGTCGTCCTGGTTGTGGCGGCGGACGACGGGGTCATGCCCCAGACCGTCGAGGCCATTCACCATGCCAAGGCGGCAAATGTCCCCATCATCGTGGCTGTCAACAAGATGGACAAGCCGGACGCGAACCCCGAGAGGGTGACGCGCCAGCTTTCCGAGCACGGGCTTGTTCCCGAGGACTGGGGCGGGGAAACCATTTTCGCCCAGGTCTCGGCAAAGCAGCGCATCGGTATTGACAATCTCCTCGAGATGATACTCCTCCAGTCGGAAATCCTGGAGCTCAAGGCCAACGCCGACAAACCGGCCAGAGGACACGTTATCGAGGCCCGCATGGACCAGGCCCGGGGACCGGTGGCCACCATCCTGGTCCAGGAAGGCACGCTCAGGGCCGGAGACCATCTGGTGTGCGGCGTGTTCGCCGGAAAAATCCGGGCCATGCAAAACGCGCGGGGAGAACAGACAGACGTTGCCGGTCCGTCCATCCCTGTGGAGATACTGGGCCTTTCGGGCGTTCCCAACGCCGGGGACGAGATTTTGGCCGTTGCAAGCGAAAAAGTCGCGCGGCAAATCAGCGGACACAGGCAGGAAAAGCTCCGTAGCTCCGAGCTTGCCAAGACCACCAAGGTAAGCCTCGACAATCTGTTCGAGCAGATGGGGAAGACCGAGAAGAAGGATTTAAACATGATCATCCGGGCCGATGTGCAAGGCTCGGTCGAGGCGTTGCGGGAATCCCTCGCCAAGCTTTCCGGGGAAAGCGAAGAGGTGGCCATCAACGTGGTCCACGCGGGCACAGGCACGGTCACGGAATCGGACGTGGCCCTGGCGGAGGTGTCCAAGGCGATTGTTCTGGCGTTCAACGTGCGTCCCGCCTCCCGGATACAGGACATGGCCCAGGCCGTGGGCGTTGAAATCCGTTTCTACGACGTGATTTACAACGCCCTGAAAGAGATCAAGGACGCCATCGCGGGAATGATGGAATCCACCTTTGTGGAGCATGTCACGGGGAGGGCCGAAGTACGGAACACGTTCACCATTCCCAAGGTGGGCACCATCGCTGGATCCGCTGTCATTGACGGCAAGGTCGAGCGGGGCGGCAAGGCGCGCCTTATCCGGGACGGCGTTGTTGTTGCGGACAGCCGCGTGGGTTCCCTCAAGCGTTTCAAGGACGACGTGAAAGAGGTTCTCCGGGGGTACGAGTGCGGCATCGGCCTTGACAATTTCAATGACATCAAAGTGGGCGATGTCATCGAGGCTTACTACATGGAGGAAATCCGCCCGACCCTGGACTAAGGGTCTGTTCAAAAATTACTGTGCCATTCGGTGGCCGCTTTATCCCGTGCGGCCGCGTTCCGCTCCTTGCGGAATAGAGAGACTATTCCTCAGTCGCGCGCCTTGCCGCCCGGGCAAATCGGCCACCTCTGTGTGACACATTAATTTTTTCACAGACCCTAACAAGGGCGACTGGGATCCGCATGGTCATTGGCTACGGAAGCATCGTGCTGGGGCTGCCTGAAACCCACTCTCTCAAGGAGAAACGGCGGGTTGTGAAGGCTGTTATCGCCCGGATACGGAACAACTTCAACGCCTCCGCGGCGGAGGTCGGGGAAAACGACAGTCTGGGCAGGGCGGAAATCGGATTCGCGCTTGTGGGAAACTCGAGGCGGCTCATCAACTCGAAGATGGACCTTTTGCTCAACATGGTCGAGGACATGGGGATTGCGCCCATCCTGGACTCCGAGATGGAGATGGTGAATTTATGAGCGGAGGCGGCCGGGCCGCCCGCGTGGAGGCCCAGATACTGAGGGAGGCGGCGGACATTCTTGCGCGTTCCGTGAGGGATCCGCGGCTTGCCCTTGCCACGCTGGTGCGGGTGAAGGCCACACCTGACCTTAAACTTGCGCGGATTTACTACACCCTTCACGGGGGAGAGGCGCGGGGACAAGAGGTCAAAGAGGCGCTGGCAAGCGCCCGGGGCTTCATCAAACGGGAGCTTTCGGGCCGTCTCGGCCTGAAATTCATGCCGGACATCCAGTTTTTTCAGGATGACTCCATCGAGTACGCGCACAGGGTGAACCAGATACTCAAGGACCTCTCAAAGGAACGCGGGGAGCGGGACGAGGACAGCCCGGACACGCCCGGCGGGCCGGAGGAAGGCGCCTGATTTCAAGGGGGCTGCCGCCGGGCCATGGACGGAATCCTCATCCTTGACAAACCCGCGGGGCGGAGCTCGGCACAGGCGCTGGCGCGGGTCAAGCGCCTGCTCAAAGCCGACAAGGCCGGACACACGGGAACGCTGGACCCGTTCGCCACAGGAGTTCTGGTGTGCTGTCTCGGCCGGGCCACCCGGCTTGCCCGTTTTTTTACGCACGGGCGAAAGCGGTACGAGGCGGCGCTTCACCTGGGGATTGACACGGACACCCAGGATTTTACAGGGGCCGTGCTTTCGGAGAAAGACGCCTCGAACGTGGCCCTTGCCCAAATCGGGGAGGTTTTTGCGCGTTTCACGGGTGTCATAGAGCAGGCGCCGCCGGTGTATTCAGCGCTCAAGCACAAGGGCGTGCCGCTGTACAAGCTGGCGCGGCGGGGGGAACCGGTGCGGAAACCGGCCCGGACCGTTGAGATTTTTCACATCCGCGTGTTGCGGTATGAGCCGCCCCTTGTTTTTTTTGAGACGGAATGCTCGGGCGGCACCTATATCAGAACCCTGTGCGCGGACGCGGGCAGGGAGCTGGGGTGCGGCGGGCACCTGGCCGCGTTGCGGCGCACGGAAAACAACGGTTTTTCAATTTCCGCCGCGCGCACTCTGGAAGAGATGGAAGCCCTGGTGCTGGAAGGACGGGCCGAAGAGGCTCTCATTTCCATGACAGAGGCGCTCGAAGAGATGCCCGGCGTTGTGGCCGGACCGGAGCTTCAAAGAAGGGTCGGGCATGGCATGGCGCTGACCTGGAAGGATATTGGGGGCGCGCCCCGGGAGGGGTCCGGGGGGGAGACGCCGACAGCCGTCAAGATTACGGACGGTGAGGGGCGGCTTCTGGCGGTGCTTGAGGCGGACATAAACCAAGGTTCCTTGTCCTACTGCTGCGTGTTTCAGGAGGAGCCGGACCGCGGGAAGAAACGCGGAGGCGGCGCGTCCGCCGGGCACGCGGGGTAGCGTCCCGCCGGGGGAGAGGCCCCTGGCAGTGACGGACACGTATTACGATAACCAGAATGTTTCAACAGGAGGCTAAAGTGGTTTTAACAGTTGACGACAAAAAGGGTGTCATTGACCGGTTCAAACTGCACGAGAGCGACACAGGGTCCCCGGAGGTGCAGGTTGCCCTTCTCACCAACCGCATCATCTACCTCACCGAGCATTTCAAGACCCATACAAAAGACCATCACTCAAGACGGGGCCTTCTCAAGCTGGTCGGCCAGCGCCGCCGTCTTTTGAATTATCTGAAGAGCAAGGATGTGCAGCGGTACCGGACCCTCATCGAGGCTCTGGGAATCCGCAAATAACTCCGCGAGCGCCAACAGGCGGCCGCGCCGGTCCCGGGCACGGGGGCGCGCGCCACGTAAAGGGCGGGGCGCGGCATTCGATTACTGTAGGAGACCACAATGGAAGTGACTGTCAAGGCCGAAATCGGAGGGAAAACCCTCAGCATTTCGACCGGCAAACTGGCCAAACAGGCCAACGGCGCGGTGGTTGTCTCTTTTGGAGAGACCATCACCATGGTAACCGCGGTGGCGGCAAAGGAACTGCGCCAGGGCGTGGACTTTGTGCCACTTTCCGTCGAGTACCAGGAGAAAGTGTACGCCGCCGGCCGTATTCCCGGAAATTATTTCCGGCGCGAAATCGGGCGCCCCACCGAAAAGGAAACCCTCACCTCACGCATTATTGACCGGCCCATCCGGCCATTGCTGCCCAAATCCTGGCGGCACGAGACCCAGGTCATCGCCACGGTCCTTTCCATGGACCAGGAAAACGACCCGGACATGCTCTCCATGGTGGGCGCCTCCGCAGCGCTCTCCATTTCGGACATCCCCTTTGCCGGGCCCATCGCCTGCGTCCGCGTGGGCAGGCTGGACGGGGAGCTTTTGGTGAACCCCCCCATCGAGTTCTGGGACAAGTGCGATATCCTGGTCATCGTGGCGGGTTCCCGGGATGGCGTGGTGATGGTGGAGGGCGGCGCCGGCGTGGTGAGCGAAAAAGACCTCCTGGAGGCCATTTACTTTGGCCATGAGGCCCTGCAGCCCCTCATCGCCATTCAGGAGGAGCTTGTGCGGCTTGCGGGCGCGCCGAAAACGCCGTTCGAGCCGGAGAAAAAGGATCCGGAGCTTGCCGCCCGTGTCGAGGCGCTTGCCACTGAGCGCATGCGCCAGGCGGTGACAGTGCCCAAAAAGCTGGAACGCCAGGAGGCGGTACACGCGGTCAAGGCTGCCGTGATGGAGGCCCTGGGCGAAGAGGCAGCCTCCAGGGGCGGCGAGGTCAGCGACATCCTGCACGCGCTTCAGAGCAAAATCATGCGCCGCATGGTGCTGGAAGAGGGACGGCGGGTGGACAGCAGGGCCATTGACGAAATACGGCCCATCACCGCGGAGGTGGGGATTCTACCCCGCACCCACGGGTCGGCGCTCTTCACCCGCGGGGAAACCCAGGCCCTGGGCATCCTCACCCTGGGCTCCTCCGGAGACGAGCAGCGGATCGAAACCCTTTCCGGCGACGAGTTCCGCCCCTTCATGCTTCATTACAACTTCCCGCCCTACTCGGTCCGGGAAGTCAAACGCCTTGCGGGGCCAAGCCGCCGCGACATCGGCCACGGCGGGCTTTCCACCCGGGCCATCGAGAAGGTTCTGCCTCCCAAGGAAAAATTCGACTACACCATCCGCCTGGTGTCGGAAATCCTCGAGTCCAACGGGTCTTCAAGCATGGCCACCGTTTGCGCCGGAAGCCTCGCGCTCATGGACGGCGGTGTCCCCATCAGCGCGCCGGTGTCCGGAATCGCCATGGGCCTTATCCAGGAGGGGGACAAGACTGTGGTTCTCTCCGACATCCTGGGTGACGAGGACCACATGGGCGACATGGACTTCAAGGTCGCCGGGACCCGCGAGGGCGTGACCAGCATCCAGATGGATATCAAGATATTAAGCCTCTCCCGGAATATCATGGAGCGCGCCCTGGAGCAGGCCCGCGCGGGCCGTCTTCACATCCTCGATAAAATGATGGCCGCCCTGTCAAAGACCCGGGAGGACATCTCTCCCTACGCGCCCAAGGTCTATGTCCTCCAAATCCACCAGGACCGCATCCGGGACGTGATCGGCTCCGGCGGAAAAACCATCCGCGCCATTCAGGCCGAGACCAACTCGAAAATTGACGTGGACGACTCGGGCACCGTGAAAATTTCCGCGGTGAACCAGGCGGACGGGGAACGGGCGGTCAAAATCGTCCGGGAACTCACCTCCAGCCCCGAAATCGGCACTGTCTATGAGGGAACAGTCACACGGGTGGCCGATTTCGGCGCCTTCGTGCAGATTCTTCCCAACACCGAGGGCCTCTGCCACATCTCCCAGCTTGACAACCACCACATCAAAAAAGTGACGGATGTTGTCAAAGAGGGAGATAAAATCAAGGTGAAGGTTCTCGAGGTTTCGAGGGACGGAAAAATCCGGTTGAGCCGCAGGGCGCTCATGGAAGAGCCCGGCGAGGCCGGCGGCGAGAGCGCGGGCGAAAGCGGGAGCGACGGGGGAAGTGGAAGAGACAACCGGAAAAACCACCCTCGAAAACGGGGTCCGAATACTGACTAAAAGAATGCCCGCCATTCACTCGGTGTCGGTGGGCATCTGGGCCAACGTGGGCGCGCGGGACGAGACTCCCGCCGCCAACGGAGCCTGCCACTTCATCGAGCACATGGTTTTCAAGGGCACCCGGCGGCGCAGCGCGTATGAAATCGCCCTCGAGATGGACGCCATCGGAGGGCATTCCAACGCGTTCACCACCATGGAGCATACCTGTTTCCACGGCAAGGTGCTCTCCAAACACCTGCCGCGGCTTACGGATATCCTCGCGGATATTTTTCTCGAATCCGTGTTCGACCCGGAGGAGCTGCGCCGGGAGCGGGACGTGATTTACGAGGAAATCCGCATGCTGGAGGACACCCCCGACGAATACCTGCATCTGCTCTGCGGAGAGGCCTTCTTCGGGGACCACGCCCTGGGGCGCTCCATCCTGGGAACCCGGGACAGCCTCAAACGGATCAGCCCGGACACGCTGCGGGGCTATTACGAGGACTGGTACGAGCCTGAAAAGGTCATCGTGGCCGCCGCGGGCGAGGTCAGCCACCGGGAGTTTGTGGACCTTGTCGCGCCCACATTCTCCAACATGCCAAAAGGCAACGGCCGGGGCCTTCCTCCGCGCGAGCCTCCCACACCCCGGCCAGGAGCCTGGCCCCGCAAAAAAAAACTCGAACAGGTGCATCTGTGCCTGGCATCGGCAGGGCTTTCGGCTCCCGACCCGCGGCGCTACGCGTATTCCCTTCTGAACATCATCCTGGGAGGCAACATGAGTTCCCGGCTTTTCCAGGAAATCCGGGAAAAGCGGGGGCTCGCCTACAATGTGTACTCCTTTGCGCCCGCGTTTTCCGATTGCGGAATGCTGGGGGTGTACGCCGCTGTCCATCCCAGGAACATGCGGGAAACCATTGAGGTGACCCTGGAGCAAATGGCGCGGCTTAAAACCGAGCCCCTCCCCCACAAAGACATGGAATCCGCCAAGGACTACATCAAGGGCAGCATTTTCATGTCCGCGGAGAGCACGGACAGCCAGATGCTCCGGATAGCGCAAAACGAGGCGCAGTTTGGCGGGTATGTCACCCTCGCGGAGGTGGCCGCGGGAATTGACGCGGCGCGGCCCGCGGATATTCTGGAAATCGCCGGGGAGCTGTTCACCAGCGACAGCCTCTCGCTTACCCTTTTGGGACCCCTGCGCGGGAAAACCGATTACAAAGAGCTTCTAAGCGTGTGACAAGGCTGCCCATGGAAGGGAAGGAACAAGCGCGTCTCCGGGTAATGAGGCTCCGCCCTGAAGAGGACGGAGACGTGCCGCTCCCAAGATACATGACCCCCCGCGCGGCGGGCATGGATGTGTGCGCCGCCGTGCGGGAGGACGTGGTTCTCGCGCCCATGGGCCGCGCCATGGTTCCCACCGGCTTCGCCATGGCCGTGCCCCCGGGCTTCGAGGTGCAGGTCCGTCCGCGCTCCGGCCTGGCCGCCCGGCACGGTGTCACCCTGGCCAACTCACCGGGCACCATTGACGCGGATTACCGGGGCGAGGTCATGGTCGCGCTTGTGAATCTCGCGTCCACACCCTACACGGTCCGGCGGGGCGACAGGATAGCCCAGCTTGTTGTGGCGCGCGTGGAAACGGTCCTGGTGGAGGAGGCGCTGGAACTCGAAACCACCGGACGCGGCGCGGGCGGGTTCGGCCACACGGGATTGCGTTGACAGCAGGGCCTTCCCCGTGTACAACCATGCCCGGCAGAGATTTTCGCGGTATTTATAATTCTAAAGGCACTTGCAAAACTCATGGAAACGACAAATTCGAGGTGGGCCGGGTGGCTCCGCCCGCAGGGCATGTTCACCCAACAGATAGGAATCATTTAGAAATGTTGGGCACACCCGGGACTTGCGGACCGGAACCGCCCAGCCTGCGCCAATTATGCAATTGCCTCTAAAACTTACCAAAAACAGAACTAATACCAAGGTGCAATCAGACAAGGTATGCCCTCACCCCGGCCCTCTCCCACAGGGAGAGGGAGATTGAGCGGGAGCTTTCAGCAGGTGTTACGGAGTGGACCGCGTTTTGGTATAACTTCAGGCCGGATACCCCATGACCATCCCAGCCGCCTTCTTGCCAGACCAGGACCGCCACCCCCTGGAAAACCCGGTATGGTTCTGCCCCCTGGCCAGCGGAAGCAAGGGCAACGCCGCCTATGTCTCGGACGGCGAAACCAGCATCCTGGTGGACGCGGGCCTTTCCCTCAAGGAGCTGGAGCGCCGCATGGCGGACCGCGGGCTCTCCTGCGCCCGGCTTAACGGCGTGGTCGTTTCCCACGAGCACATTGACCATGTTCGGGGCGTGGGCCTTCTCGCGCGCAGGCACGGCGTGCCGGTGTACCTCACCAAGGGCACCCTTGCGGCCCTTCCTAAAACCGTGGGGGATGTGCCCGGTGTCCGGACCATTGCCGCAGGCCGGAGCTTCGCCATCGGCACCCTCTCCGTCCACCCGTTTTCCATTTCCCACGACACGGCGGACCCCTGCGGTTTCACCATCACCGCGGGCAGGGTAAAAATAGGAGTCGCCACAGACCTCGGCGTGGCCACGGGAATGGTGCGGCATCACCTTTCCGGAGCCACCGCGCTCCTCCTGGAGGCCAACCACGACCCGGCCATGCTCGAATCCGGACCGTACCCCTGGCATATCAAGCAACGGGTCAAAAGCCGCTCCGGGCATTTGTCCAACGAGGCGGCCCGGGACCTTCTCTCAGAGCTTGTCCATGACGGGCTTTCCAGCGTGATTCTCGGCCACCTTTCCCAGACCAACAACCTGCCCCAAAAGGCCATGGACACCGTCCTCCCCGCCCTGGACGGGCATTCCGCCCGCCTTCGCGTGGCGGTCCAGGACGAGTGCGGAGAACTGTACCGCTTCCAGGCGGGATGACACCGCTTCCCGCCCGCCCCGCCGGACCGGGGACGCTTTCCTGTCCTTTGCGTCACCCCTCCCTTTTGCCAGGAGCCGCCTGTGGAACAGCCCAAAAAACCACGCTATGACATGCTGCTTGTTTTGATGATCAACTTGGCGGGCCTTGCGGTCATCTATTTTTCCATCATGGAAACCCGGGCGCTCTCCCTGGACACAGACGGCGCGCTCCCGGTTTATGGCCGAAAAATCCGGGCCCTGGACGAGCGCGTGAACGCCCTTGCCCGCCAAACCGGCGCGATCATCCGGTTTCCCAAAAACACCCAGGCGGATTTCACCCCCGAACACGCCCGGGATCTTTTGCTTATCCGCCAAAACATCGAAAACCTGGAGCCGCGCGTCCGGGACGCCAAAGACAATGTGGAGCGGGCCATTCTGCTGCGAAACCACGTGTACGCCCGTGTGCCTTTTAAAATGGAGCGGCGGCGGGACGATTTCAAATCGTTTTTCGCCGAATACAGGCGCTCGCTCTATAACCCGGAGCACGGGCATATCTGCGGCGGCCTTGCCCAGATGTACATGCTCGTCTGCGAAGCCTTTGGCATTCCCTCGCGGTACGCGGGCCTTTTCGCCGGAACCGGGGAGGGGGATGGCAGCCATGCCTCTGTGGAGGTCTTTCTAAAGGGAAAATGGGTGGCCATGGACCCCACATTCAATGTGGCGTTCAAGGAAGGGAACGCGTACATCGGCTACGAGCGCCTGCGGGAGCTTTTCGAGGCGGGAAAACCCTGCACGTTCACATCCGGCGGCATGGAGATTTTTCCGGACCGGGCCATTCAAAACTATCCGGTTCCCCTCTCGGAGTTCACGCGCCACCTGGTTATCTATCCGGCCACCGTCCGGGACCCCCTGGCCGGAACCACCCAGTACCCGATGGTGGTTCTCCCCAAGGACTGGGACGGAAAGCTGCATTTGAAAGACCGGGTGTTCGACACCACCAAAGTCGTTCCTTTCTACAGTATTCTCTCCAAGGGGATACTCCGGTAAAACGCGTCCCGCCCGTTCTCATCCAAGGTGCAATCAGACATATCAAAAGGCGCGCCCTCACCCCGGCCCTCTCCCATGGAAGAGGGAGATTAAGCGGGCTCTTTCAGCAGGCGTTACGGATTGAAACGCATCTTGATATCAGGGCATTCTTCCTTCCAAAAGGGCCAGCCCGTTTTCCAAAAACACCTTGTCGTAAAACTCCTGGGACATGTCCATGCCCAGAAGGTATTCGCTCTCGTCCTCCCTTGGCAGGATAAGGTTGGGGAAATCCGAAGAATATCCAATATCGAACCGCAGAACCGCAGAACCGCGGAACCGCAGAAGTTGTATGTTGAAAGGCGTTTTTTTATAGAAAAAGGAGTCATTATTGTGTAGCTTTCAAGGTTAAAAGGAACTAAATATAGAAAGAAAAGACGAACCGGAGAATATCCAATATCGAACCGCGGAACCGCAGAAGGTGTATG
>JAGVGH010000213.1 GCA_020057225.1 Desulfobacterales bacterium
GGCCCGGGTTCACCCAACATTTCTAAATGATTCATATCGGGCATAACCAGCCAACCTACGTTAAATTTGTCGTTTCTTAGAGTTTTGCAATTACCTCTTGTATCTCAATTTCTGGAAGCTGGGGCTTGGCGCCCTTGCCTGGACAGAGGGCCATGTTTTCGGCGTTCTGGTGTTCATCACCGTGGGCATGGGTTCTCGCCGGGTTATCCCATGGCGCGGAACCTGAAAAACCGGGCCGCAATACGCCATGCCCTTGCGGAAGCGGGAAAAAACATAAAAAATGCCGCGGCCGGTAACTTGGCGGACGGGCCGCGCAAAAGGGCCCCCCGTGCGGTTTTTCCAAAAAATCCTCCTCATCCTTCTCTCCGTGGCCATTGTGCCCATCGCCTGCCTCGGGTTCTACGAATACCTGGCCATGCGCGCGCTCGCGAACCAGGAGGCGGCCCACGCGGGATCTGTGATGGTCGGGCGGGCCACCCAGACCCTTGAGGAAAGCCTCGGATATTTTGGCCGCATCGTCCACAGGGAAAGCCAGCTTCTGGAACTTTGCCTCAAGTCCCAGGCCCGCGCCGTGGAGGCCCGCCTCGCCGGTCCCGCGCCCCGCACGCCTGTTGTATGTTTTCCAAAGGACTTTCAAAGCGGCAAGTGCCCTCTGGACAAAGAAGAGGGAGGAACCCCGGGGACAGGGGACTCCTCCGGGAAACAACGAGGCGGATGCCGGATTTCCACCCTGCATCCTGTCTTTTTCCTTGCGCCCGGCACCCAGGGCGCCCTTGTCGAAGGGGATGTGGCCCGTCTTGCCCTTCTGGACAGCCTTCACCGCCAGTTGTGGAACGCGCATCCGGACATGATTGTCTATCTGATGACCGGCCTGGAAAACGGTGTGTTTTGCGCCTACCCGGGCATCCCCTCCATTCCGGACGACTACGACCACCGGGTGTCCGGCCCTGGTTTACCAACGCGAAACAAGAGGGGCGGCTTGTGTGGAACATGCCCTATGTGGACGCGGGGGGCAGGGGGGTGGTCTCGAACCTCTCCATGCCCGTGTACGGGCCGGGAGGTGTTTTTTCCGGCGTGGTGTCCCTGGATGTCGCCAATATCATGAACTTCCGCACCGACAGCTTCCCGGCCCTCTGGAGCCGCAACATGGAATTGTTCCTGGTCCTGCCGGAAAAAAGCCCCGCGGGAGGCGGAGAGCGGCTCCGGATTATCGGGAAAAAACAGTACGACCACACCGGGCTTGACTGGCGCAAACCCCTGGAGGCCGCGTATCTGACCTCCAACGACCACGCCCTGTTCGCGGAGCTTGTCTCGGACCTGCGCAACAGAAAATCCCGGACCGCCGCCATGGAACACAATGGCGAAACATGCGTCTGGGCCTGCGGGACCCCCTGGAACAACGGCGTGGGCCTCGTTCTTGTTGTTCCAAGAGACATCATCGTTTCGGACGCCGAGGCCATCCGGAAATACGTCGAGGAGCGCACCCGGACCATGCTGGGCCACTTGGGCCTTGTGGCCGCCCTGGTTATCCTCGGCGTGTTTTGGATAGCGTTCCGCGTGTCCCGGGCCATGGCCGGGCCTGTGAAGGCGCTCTCCATGGCCACCCGGGAAATCGCCACCGGCAATCTCGGCGTGGATATCCCGGAAATACGGAGCCAGGACGAAATCGCGGAGCTGGCCCACGCCATCGCGGCCATGCAGGAGGATTTGCGGACGTATATTGTGGACCTCACCGCCGCGACAGCGGCGCGGGAAAAAATGGAAAGCGAGCTGAAAATCGCCCGCACCATTCAAAAGAGCTTTGTGCCCAAACAGTTTCCCGCCTTTCCGGGGCGCCGGGATTTTGATCTCCACGCGGCCATGGAGCCTGCCAGGGAGGTGGGCGGGGATCTGTACGATTTTCTGCTTCTGGATGAACACCGGCTGTTTTTCGCTATTGGAGATGTCTCCGGAAAGGGCATCCCCGCCGCCCTGTTCATGGCCATGTGCAAGTCCCTTCTCAAGGGCACGAGCCACAAGGAGCGGGACCCCGCCCAGGTTCTGGGCCTGGTCAACACGGAACTGTGCAGGGACAACGACGCCCTCATGTTTGTCACGGTTTTTTGCGGCGTCCTCGACACACGGACAGGCGCGGTCCGCTACGCCAACGCGGGCCACAATCCTCCTGTGCTTGTGAGGGCCGGGGGCGGCGCGGAGTTACTTTCCGTACACAGGGGGCTTGTGCTGGGCGCCATGGAAGACTCGGTGTATGTGAACGAGGATATGGTTCTTTCCCGGGGCGACGCGCTCTTGCTCTACACGGACGGAGTGACGGACGCGCGGAACACGCGGATGGAGTTTTACGGAGGGCAAAGGCTTTTAGAGCAGGCCGCGCTCCATGGCGCCCTGGACATGGCCGGGGCTGTGGACGCCCTTATGGAGGACATCGGCCTGTTTGTGGGCGCGGCACCCCAGACCGATGACGTGACCCTTCTCTGGCTGCGCTGGAAGGGCAAAGAAGACGGGAGCCAAGAGACATGAGGATTTACGCCATAGCGGACATGCACGGGAAAGACGCGCTCTACAGGGTTGCCCTGGAAAAGACACGGGAGCTTTGTCCGGACCTGGTGGTGGCCGCAGGCGACCTGGGCACGCTGCGCCGTCCGGAAAAAGCCCTGGAAGCCCTTGCCGCGCTTCCCGCGCCGGTTCTGGCTGTCCGCGGCAACACCGATCCCCCGCGCATGGAGCGTCTTTTGACGGAAAGGAAGGGCATGCGCTCCCTGCATCTGGCGGAGGAGACGCCCCTTGTGGGAGTGGGCGGGGCGCTGCCCCTGCCATTCCGGACCCGCCTTGGCCTGTGGGAAAGCGAGGCCCTGTGCTGGCTCATGGAACGGCTGCGGGAAGGCTCTGTGTTAGTGGCGCATCCGCCTCCCCTGGGAGTCCGGGACCTCGCGTTCGGACGGTTTCACGCGGGAAGCCGGGCTGTGGCGGATCTGGTGCGGGAACGCGGGCCCCTGGCTGTCCTTTGCGGGCACATTCACGAGGCGGCGGGAGTGGAGAGCGCGGGGGCGACCCTGGTGGTGAACTGCGCCATGGGAGCGGGTTCCGCGGGCGCCTTGGTGGAGATTGCGGACGGGGAGATAAGGGCGCGCATGGTATAGGGTTAAGGGCTTTCGGGGGATTGATGTTTATTGCAAAATTAGGCGTAGATTGGGTGGTTCCGGGCCGCAAGGCCCGGGCTCATCCAACATTTCTAAAATGATTCATATCGGGCGGAACCACCCGGCCTACATCAAATTTGTCGTTTCTAAGAGTTTTGCAATTACCTCGTTTGTTAGAATTCCGCTTTGGCGCAAACGTCTCTTGCCATGGTCTGTCTTGCGTGTTACCGTGCCGAGGGTAGAGAACGCGCCGGGGTGGCCGCTTCCCCGGCAGGATGTTGAGACGTTCACCGGTATATGCGGATTCCTGCCAAACCGGACTTATTCCGCCTTAGACTGTGGCTATGACTTGACGAGTCAATAAACCTGCTTTGTGATGAATGGCAGCCGCAACGAGAGGCCTAGGTTGGGTGGTTCCGGGCCGCAAGGCCCGGAACCA
>JAGVGH010000243.1 GCA_020057225.1 Desulfobacterales bacterium
CATAATTGGCGTAGGTTGGGTGGTTCCGGGCCGCAAGGCCCGGGTTCACCCAACATTTCTAAATGATTTCTATGTGTTGGATGAACCTGCCCTACGGGCGGAACTATCCAGCCTACGTTAAATTTGTCGTTTCTATGAGTTTTGCAATTGCCTCGTCAGAATTCTTTTCCGATTGCAGGGGATAGAATTGCCGGATACACCCGCGCGCGACCAACCTTTTTGCCATAACCCATCACCCCGGCGCGCGCGGAACCACCTAACCTACAAGTAATACACTGGCAAAATACTGATGTAGGTCGGGTGGTTCCGCGCGAAGCGCTGGTGTACCCGACAGGTTTATCAATCGGAACGGATTTATGAAAACGCCGTAGCTATTCCCCAAACGCCAAAACCGCGCGTTTCAGCGCGGCAAGCTCTTTTGCTCCTCCGGAAGGGAGCACCCGGACCCGCTTGTACCTCCCGGTTTGTCCGGAAACGATTTCCACCGCGCTCTTGGGAACTCCCAGGCGCTCCGCCAGGAACCCGGCAAGGGCCTTGTTCGCGGCCCCTTCCACCGGCGGCGCCGTGATCCGCACCCTGACCGCTCCCTCCCGCTCCCCCGCGGTTTCATTCCAGGACGCCCTGGGCTGCACCCGGACATAAAACTCCAGGCCGCCGTCTTTTTCCGTCACGGAAACCGGCACCCCTATTCCTCCTCCCGGGTCGCCGCGAAGCTCTGGTTCTTCTTGGAGGCTCCGTCCCGGATGGCGTGGATGATGCCCGAGGAGGACAAACCCTCGGTCACCGGCGCCAGTTCAACCCGTCCCCCCAGTTTCTCAACGAGTTCCCGGCCCTCGACCTCTTCCAGTCTGTAGTTCGATCCCTTGGCAAGCACGTCCGGCCGGATGGCCCGTATAAGGCGCTCCAGGCCGCCCGCGGGAAAAACATGCACGTAATCCACCGAGTCTAAAGAGGAAATGATGCGCACACGCTCTTTTTCCTTAAGCACGGGACGGGGGGCGCCCTTGAGCTTCCGCACTCCGGCGTCGTCGTCCACCGCCACCACCAGAACGTCCCCGAGCTGCCGCGACTTGGCGAAAAGCTGCACATGTCCGGCATGGAGGAGGTCAAAGCATCCGTTGGTGAGCACCACTTTTTTCCCGCTCCGTTTCAGTTCCCCGGCGATGCGGGACAATTCCTCCAGGTCCTTTTGCTTGACAGCGGCGGGGTCCGGGAACCCGGCCAGGGCCTCCTCGATTTCGCCCCGGGAGACCGTGGCGGTGCCCACCTTTCCCACGACGATTCCCGCAGCGGTGTTGGCGAGGCGGGCGGCGTCGGCAAAGGGCGCGCCGCAGGCCACACAAAGGCCCAGAACCGCGAGCACTGTGTCGCCCGCGCCGGAGACATCATATACTTGGCGCGCCCTGGCGGGGATGCGCTCCGGGGTCTGGTTTTTTGTGAAAAGGACCATGCCGTCCCTGCCGCAGGTGATGAGCACGTGGCCGGCCTGGGTTTCTGTGAGCAGCCGCGCCCCGGCCTGATGGAGAGCGTCCTCCCTGGACAGGAGGATGCCGGCGGCTTCGGAGGCCTCCTTGCGGTTGGGGGTTATTGCAAAGGCGCCCTTGTATTTGCTGTAATCCCGGCCCTTGGGGTCCACCAGAACGGGCCTGTCGGCCTTTCGGCAGATTTCGACAACCTTGGCCGCCAGGGCGGGTGTCACGACCCCCTTGCCGTAATCGGAGAGCAGGACCGCCTCCGCGTCCCGGACCCTGTCGAGAACAAAGCTGCAGATGTCCTTGGCCTGGGCCGGCGTCACGGGACGGGAGCTTTCCCTGTCAATGCGGACAACATGCTGGCTGCCCGCGATGACCCGGGTTTTCCGGGTGGTGATGCGTCCGGGGTCCCGGAGCACGCCGCCCGCGTCCACGCCCTGGTCTTGAAACATGCGGATGAGTTTTTGGCCCTCATTGCCCTCGCCGACAACACCGGTCACGGAAACGGCCGCCCCCAGGGCAACGAGGTTCGCCACCACGTTGCCCGCTCCGCCCAGGGTGGTGCTTTCCTCCTCGACAGACACCACAGGCACCGGGGCTTCCGGGGAGATGCGCGTAACGTCTCCCCAGACGTATTCATCAATCATCACGTCGCCCACCACAAGGACGCGGCGGCGGTCGAAACACGCGAGGTCACGCGGCGAGGCCCATTTTTCCATGGCGGGGTTTCCTTGCGCGCGGCTGGCCGCCCCCGGGGGCGGCAGTCGGCTAAACGGTTCAAAAGATGTTTTGCTATTCCGTCACAAACCGCATGATTTTTCAAGGGAAAATGTTGGGACTGGACCCGGTCTGCCGCAAAATCCCTCTTTTGCAGGTTCGGGGATGGCATGGATCGAGGATATTTTTTTGCTGAGCGCGCCTGGAGTGAAAAAAATCCTTTACGTAAGCCCTGCCTGCGGGCATGTATGGGAGATGGAAAAGGAAAAGCTGTATGCGGCCCCGGCCGCTATGCTGGAGCGGATTCATCCGGAGGATCTCTAGCAGGTCAAAGCTGTTTTTGAGGCGCGCGGAATCGAAGCGTGGGAGCATGAGTACCGTATTTTGAACCAGGACGGGACTGTGAAATGGATCCGGGGGCGGGGTTTTCCGGTGCGGGACGCCCGCGGCAGACAGGTTATGGTCGAGGGAATCGCCACCGATATCACCACTGTGAAGGAGGCGGAGATTCAACTGCGACGAATGGCCACCACGGACGGTCTTACCGGGGTTCCCAACCGGCGCCACCTTATGACGATGCTGGACCAGGAATACGCCAGGGCCATGCGTTACGGCAGACCCTTGTCACTTCTCATGCTGGACGCGGACCGGTTCAAGCAGGTCAACGACACCTGCGGGCACGCGGGCGGGGATTTGGTGCTCAAGACGCTCGCCCGGATTGCGGGGGAGGGCCTGCGCGCCATGGATAGAATGGGCCGCCTGGGGGGCGGGGAGTTCGCGGTGTTTTTGCCCGAAACCGGAATCACCACGGCGCGCATTGTGGCGGACCGTCTTCGACGGGCTGTGGAGGACGCGGAGGTGCTGTTTCAGAATCAGCGCATCCGTTTTACAGTCAGCATTGGAATCTCTACGCTCAGTGTCCACACGGAAGGCGCGGAGGATTTGGCGCGCCGGGCGGACACGGCGCTGTATGGGGCGAAATCCATGAGGCGGAACCGGGTGGAGATGTTTTTGGAGCAGATGGCGCCCCGGGAAGGGGAGAAGGAGGGATGATACAATGAACATTCTCTACATCCACCAGCACTTTTGCACCCCCAAAGGTGCCGGAGGCACCCGAAGCTACGAATTCGCCACCCGGTTCGCCGCGCAAGGGCACCAAGTCACCATGCTCTGCGGACGCGGACAGGACTCTGCCATTCCCCTCTCTCCCGCAACGCTGGACGGCGTGCGCGTGGAACCTTGCGGCGTCCCCTATGACAACCGCATGGGAAAAGCCGCCCGGGGAAGGGCCTTTCTGGACTTCGCCCTGCGCTCCTCCGCCTTTGCCGTCCGGGCCGCCCGGACGGACGTGGTGCTTGCCACCAGCACGCCCCTCACTGTGGCCCTTCCGGCCCTTGCCGCCCATTACGCCCAAAAGCGGCCCTTTGTGTTCGAAGTCCGGGACGTGTGGCCGGACGCCCTGGAGGAGCCGGGAATGGTGACGAACCCCGCGCTCCTGGCCGGGGCGCGCGCGGTCGAGCTTCTCGCCTATCAAAACGCCCGGCGTATCGTGGCCCTCTCCACGGGAATGCGGGACCGGATTTCCCAAAAAGGCCCTTTTGGAAATAAAACAAGCATGCTGCCCAACTGCTGCGATCTGGCGCGTTTCAAGCCCGGCCTGGATGACGGGGGGCTTCGGGAGCGGCACAATGCCAGGGACAGGTTTGTCATTCTCTACGCCGGGTCTGTGAGCATCTCCACCCACATGGAATACCTGGCCCGGGCCATTCTCCTCACCCGGGAGCATCCCGTAATCCAGTGGTGGATTGTGGGCGCCGGCAACAGGCTGGAAGCGATCAAAAGCCTTGTGGCCGGGGCGCCCAACGTGGTGTTCCACGGCCCAAAGCCCAAAGAGGACATGCCCCGGTACATGGCCGCGGCGGACGCGGGGGTTGTCACTTTCCGCCCCGAGTCCATCTACCACGAGAACTCCCCCAACAAGTTTTTCGACTACATCGCGGCAGGGCTTCCCGTGGTGTTCAACAGAAGCTCCTGGCTTGGGCCATGGCTTGAAAGAAGCGGGGCGGGTTTTTGCGCGGACCCGGCGCGGCCTGAAAGTTTTGCTGCCCTGCTTTCCCGGCTGGCGGACAATCCCGCCTTTGCCCGGAAAACCGGCGAAAACGCCCGGCGGCTTGCCGAAGCGGAGTTCTCGCGGGATGTCATGGCAACGCGGTATCTGGAAATACTCACCGAGGTTGCGGAGGGCGGCGCGTGAAACTTCTTTTTCTCAAACGGCCCATGGACGTGGCAGGGGCATTGGCCGGACTGGCGCTGCTGTCTCCGGTGTTTATCACAACAGGCTTTTTAGTGCGGCGCAGGCTGGGGAGTCCCGTGCTGTACGCCCAGACCCGGCCAGGGCAACATGGCAAATCTTTCCGCATGGTCAAGTTCCGCTCCATGACCAACGCACGGGACGCCAACGGAGAGCTTCTGCCGGACGAACAACGGATGACGCCTTTTGGGGACTTTTTACGCCGGACCTCTTTGGACGAGCTTCCGGAGCTGTTGTGCGTGCTGAAAGGGGACATGAGCCTTGTGGGACCCCGTCCGCTTTTGATGCGGTATCTTTCCAGGTACACGCCGGAGCAGGCGCGGAGAAACGAGTTGAAACCCGGGATAACGGGGTGGGCGCAGGTCAACGGGCGCAACGCCAACTCCTGGGAGGAGAAATTCCGGCTGGACACATGGTATGTGGAAAACCAGTCGTTTTGGCTGGATATAAAGATATTGGCGAAAACCCTATGGGTCGTGTTGAAGCGCGAGGGCGTAAGCCAGGAGGGAATGGCCACCGCGGAGGAGTTTATGGGCATACCCGTGCTGAAAAACGGCGGTTGAAAAACCGTCCAGGCAAGGCCCGGGCCACCCCGCCATTGACATCCGCTCCGGTTCACGACATAAGAACGCGACCCCCGGCTGGTTTTCCACGCGGCGGGAGGGAACCGTTTACCCTTGACACAACGGGGGAACCGTGAGCGACGGGCTGCAGGATTTACTATGCAATCTCCCATCGGTTGACCGTCTTTTGGCTCTTCTGGGCCCGGGACTCGCCGGGGCGCCCCGGGCGCTCCTCATCCGGGGCGCGCGCGAGGCGGTCGAGGCGGCGCGGCGGCGGACGCTGGAAACCCGGGATCCCCGGCATACAGAAGAGACCGCGGTGCTTGAAGAGGCCAAACGGCGCGTCCGGGAGGCTCTTAGGCCCAATCTCCGGCGCGTGGTGAACGGAACCGGGGTGGTTGTTCACACCAACCTGGGCCGAAGCCCCCTGGCGCCGTCCGTCCTTGCCTTTATCGAGGAAACCGCCTCGGGCTATTCCAACCTTGAATTCGACCTCAAAAAGGGCGGGCGCGGCATCCGGTACAGCGTGGTCGAGCCGCTGGTGAAGGAGCTTACCGGTGCCGAGGCCGCCCTGGTGGTCAACAACAATGCCGGGGCGGTGTTTTTGTGTTTAAAGGCCCTGGCCGAGGGCCGCGAGGTGGTGGTTTCGCGCGGGGAGCTGGTGGAAATCGGAGGCGCGTTCCGCGTGCCGGATGTCATGGCCCAGAGCGGCGCCCTTCTCCGGGAAATCGGGACCACCAACCGGACCCATCCCCGGGATTACGAGGCCGCCATCGGCGAAAACACGGCCATGCTTCTCAAGGTCCACACCAGCAACTTCGCCGTGGTAGGGTTTACGTCCAGCGTAAGCATGGCCGAGGTGGCGGGAATCGCGAAACGCCGGGGGATCCTGGCCATGGAAGACCTTGGCTCAGGCAATCTTGTGGATTTTTCGGCTTACGGCTTTGCCCCTGAACCGACAGTCCAGGACGCGGTGGCCTCGGGCGCCGACGTGGTGTGTTTTTCCGGGGATAAAATGCTGGGAGGACCCCAGGCCGGGATCATTGTGGGAAAAAACGAGGTGCTGGACCGGGTGAAGCACCATCCCCTTAACAGGGCGCTCCGCATTGACAAACTCACCCTGGCCGCCCTTGAGGCCACGCTCAGGCTGTACCGCGACCCGCGCGCAGCCTTGGAGGCCGTGCCTGTCCTCGCCATGCTCACGGCGCCGGAAACCCGGATACGCAGACGCGCGCAAAAACTGGCGGCGCGGCTGCACTCTTTGGGAATACCTGGGCTTGAGGTCCGAGTGGTCCGGGTCACCTCCCGGGTGGGCGGAGGGGCCTTGCCAAGACAGGACCTTCCCAGCGCCGCCTGCTCGCTCACCCTTTCGGGAAAATCCGCGGCCCGTCTCGAAGAGGCCCTGCGCGGCGGAGATCCGCCCGTGATAGGCCGCATCGAGAACGGCGGGTTGCTGCTGGACGCGCGGACACTGACGGAAAAGGACATACCCCTTGCGCTCCGGGCCGTCAGGGCGGCATGCCAACACCTCGCCGCCAGTGGAACAGGGCCGCTCGCGGTATAACTTCATTTACGCGGGAGCATCGCATGCCGCACAAGCCAAGAGAGTTGAACCGCGGACGCCACGCGGCGGGAGACTTTCTCATTCTGGACGCGCCCCCTAAAAGGGAGGCGGACGCCACGCTTCCCCGTGAGCGCGTCCTTGGCGCGTTTAAGGGGGAATTTCCCGAAACCCTGGCAGGGGAGGCCTTTGTCCACGCGGCTCTTGGCCGCGTCAAGGGCGGCTCCAAGTTCGCGGTTCTGGGCATTTCTGTTGACTCCCCCCATGGCGGCGCGCCCGCGGCAAGCATTGTGGACGCCGGGCGCCTTGTGATGGAGGCGGTCGGTCCGGAGGGGTTTTGGGGTCTGTGGGACATGGGCGTGCTGGCGGCGGTGCTTCCCGGGGCGGGGGAGGGCGAGGCCAGGGCCGCGGCGGAAAGGCTGATGGCAAACGCGCGGGAAAGCGGCATGGGAACCCTGAGCGTGGGACTTGCGCTCTATCCCGTTCTTGACCTCACCCGGGAGGATATCCTCCGGTGTGTTGAAAAAACCCTGGCCCACGCCGCGTTTCTGGGTCCGGACGCCCTTGTGGTCCTTGACTCCGTGACCCTCAACATCTCCGGTGACCAGTTGTATCAGGCGGGACAGATTGAAAAGGCCATTGAGGAATACAGGCGCTCCCTGCTGCTCGACCCGGCAAACGAGACCGCCCAGAACAGCCTGGGCGTGGCCCTCGCGGTGAGCGGAGAGACCGGAAAAGCCCTGGAACTCTTTGACAAATCCCGCGCGCTGGCACCCAAAGACATCATGCCCGTGTACAACACAGGGCTTGTGCTCTTCAACCGGGGAGAAGCCGACAAGGCCCTGTCCCTGTTTCTCGAAGCCGAGGCCATGGAGCCCGGGGTCTTCGAGGTCCTGTATCAGACAAGCCGGGTTCTCCTGGAACTGGGGCGCGCCGGGGAAGCGGTGGAAACCGCCGGAAAAGCCGTGGCGAAACGTCCGGAATCCGCCGCGGCGCACCGCATGCTGGGAGACGCGTTCGCGCTTCTGGGCGCGTGCCGGGACGCCTCGAAGGAATATGAGCGGACCCTGCGGCAATGCCCCAATGACAGCTCCGCGCTGTCGGGACTTGCCTGGATGTATCTGGAGCTGGGGGAAAACCTGGATATCGCCCTTTCCTTTGCCAGGCAAAGCATTGCCCTCGCGCCCGGAAACGGGCTTTTCCATTTCCGGCTTGGAAGAATCCACGAGGCCCGGGGAGAAGGGGAGGCGGCCCGGGAGGCCCACGCGCGGGCGCGGGAGCTTGGCTACGTTTCCGGAGCGTTTCCAGGGGAGGAGGGGGAAGCGTGATGGATGCCCTGGTTCTTGACATGCTGGAGGCCAACCTTCGCCTGACAGAGGGCTTTGTCCGCGTCCATGCCCGGGCAATCACGCTGGCGGCCCGGATGCTGGCGGAGCGCCTTGCGGCGGGAAACAAAATTCTTGTTTTCGGCAACGGGGGCAGCGCCGCGGACGCCCAGCACATCGCGGCGGAGTTCATCAACCGTTTCGCCTTTGACCGGGCGCCGCTCGCGGCCATCGCCCTCACCACAGACACCTCTGTTCTCACGAGCATTGCCAACGATTATGATTTTATCCAGGTTTTCGCCCGTCAGGTAAAGGCTCTGGGAAGATCCGGGGACGTGGCCTGGGGGATATCCACCAGCGGGCGCTCCCCCAACGTGGCGGCGGGGCTTGCGGCGGCCCGTGAGGCGGGGCTTGCAACGCTTGCCAGCACCGGAAGGGGCGGGGGGCCTGTGGGCGCCTTGGCGGACACGCTTTTTGCCGTGGACTCCGAGGACACCCCCAGAATTCAGGAATGCCATCTGTTTCTTGCCCACGCCCTGTGCTCCCTGACAGAGCGGATTCTGTTTCCCGAGGTAATCGCATAATTGGCGTAGGCTGGGTGGACCCGGGCCGCAAGGCCCG
>JAGVGH010000263.1 GCA_020057225.1 Desulfobacterales bacterium
GTTCACCCAACATCTTGGAATAATGGTATAATTGTTGGGTGAACCCGGGCCTTGCGGCCCGGAACCACCCAACCTACGCCCAATTTTGCAATTGCCTCAGGAAAGAGAAGAACCATGGAGCAAGAGGAGCTCTCATTAGGCATTGCGGCACGCATGGCCCGTGACAGGGCGCGCCGCCTTTTTGACGGCATGCGGGGCAGCCACGGATGGGAGCATGTGGAGCGGGTGGCGCGGCTGTGCGCGCGCGTGGGGGAGGCCGAGGGCGCCGATATGGAGGTGCTTTTGGCGGCGGCGTATTTCCACGACATCGGCAGGGCGGAGGAGACCCGGGCCGAGGGTAAAATCTGCCACGCGGAGCGGGGCGCGGAAATGGCGCGGGCCTTGTTGGAGGACATGCCCCTTGCGCCGGAGCAAAGGGAGAACGTGCTGCATTGTGTGCGGGCGCACCGTTTCAGGAAAGGGGCGGCGCCGGAGACCATCGAGGCGAAAGTGCTTTTTGACTGCGACAAGCTCGACTCCATCGGCGCCATCGGCGTGGCAAGGGCCTTTCAGTTCGCCGGGGAGATCGGGGCGCGGCTGCACAACGGGGAACCGGATGTGGAGCGGACCAGGGCGTACTCGGAGGAGGACACGGGGTACAGGGAATACCGGGTGAAGCTCCGGCGGGTTTTGGAGCGGATTCTCACAGCGGAGGGGCGGCGGGTGGCAGAGGGGCGCCACGCGTACATGGAGGAGTTTTTCGAGCGTTTCCTGGCGGAGCACAGGGCGGAGAGGTAGAGGAGGGGCTTTTGCCTGCGCCGGGTTTCGGTTCTATGTCCGGATTATCTGCGTTTTTTGCGTAGATAATGTCTGAGCCATGGTCCTGGGGTTGAAACCCCAGGCTATCAAAAACCTTGCCGCACTGCGGCTGCTATGAGGAGAAATGCATATTTTATAACTAAAAAACACAATAAAAGATGATTTTTTATTTTAACTCCTAACTCCTAACTCCTAACTCCTAACTCCTAAATTCTCCGGCTTTGCCGGTTTCGGGTTGCTCCGGGGCGCATGGAACCGGAACGGAATTCCGCGGCATGCCGGCACCCGTCCGTACCGCAGAAGAATACCCGCGCTCCAGCCAAGCCTTACTTTCCTTCGCATATATCCAACGCCTGCCTGACATGCCCGGCCAGGAGCGCGGCAACGCCAGGATTGGCCCCTATCCCCTCGGTTTCCAATCGCACATGCAGGCCGCGCGTTTCAAAGGCGCTTTTCCAGGAATCCCCGCCGGACACAAGGTCTTCCGAGAAATGAACCCCTGCGGCCAGAAGCAGGGGCGCCAGGCGGACAGCGCGAAAACCGTTTTTCACCACATCCTCCACGATGCGCCCCCGGGGCGGGTATCCTTCCTCCACCACTCCCACGAACGCCCTTGGCCCGTGGATTTCCCGCAGCATCCACCCCAGCGCCGTGTACATGCTCCACGCGGGATGGTCTGTGCCATGCCCCACAAGCGCCACGGCCTCCTCCGGGTCTTTCTCAAACAAAGGGGTCAGCGCGAGGGCCATGGCATGGCAGTCCTCCGGAGATGTCAGGAGGGGCAGGCCCATGGCGCACCGGACCGGGGACCTCCCGGCCGTCTCCGCCAGACGGTAAAATTCATGACCGCAGACAAGAAGCACCGATTGGACAACCGCCCAGGAATGACCCTCCCTGTCCAGCCTGTCCAGCGCCTCCCCGGGAGAGGGATGGTCATGCCGGGCCTTGAGCCGCTCTTTAACCATGCGCGACGTGTAGGCCCAGTGGATTTCATGCTCCGGAAACACGGCGCGCAACGCGCCGTCTAAAACCGTATAGGTGCTCATGGCCCGGGTTGTGGTACCAAAGGCGGCCATGACGATTGGAACGCCCATGAAATTCATCTCCGCCTGTTGAATGGCCGCCGCGCGGTCCGCTCCCTCGGTTCTCCCGCGCCCAGAAGGGCGCCCAGGGCCACAAGCGCCACACACATAAGAACCGCGGCCCCCGCGATCCACTGGACACCGGACGAGGCAAGCTCTGTTTTTTCCGCCGCCTTTTCCAGGCGCTCCATGCGAAATCCCTTGACCACCCTTCCTTCCCTCTTTTCCGTGGCTTTTTCCCGCGTCTTCCGGGACCCGGCAGGCTCTTGCCGCGCAACCGGCCTGCCGCCGGAAAACCCCGCGGAGAGCCGGTTTAAAAGCTCCCGCCGTTCGGAAACCTGTTTGTCCAGGGTTTTACCAGCGGCCTTTTCCACCGCGGCCAGAAATTTCCGGGCGGTTTCCGGCGAAACAACACCGGGAATGGAAACCAGATTGGCCACCATCTGGTTTAAAAGCGGGTTGTTGCAGGTATGGTCGCAACAGGCGGGCCCGTGCTCAACGATGGAAACGGCGTATTCCGCGGCCAGCCGTTTTTGGCGCGCGGCATCCGCCGTCCAGGCTCCTTTGCGCGAGGACTCCAGCATGCGGGCTGCCATGGACTGGAAAGCCCAGGGATTGTTGCGGTTGAAAAAATCCCGAAGCCCCATGTTGTTTTTGTCCTCGATGTAGGTCTCATACACCTGCCCCCACTGGGCGCTGTCCACAGAATCCGGAACCGTCGCGTCCCATCCCCACAGGTATTCCGCGAAATGGGCCATTTCCCTGGCTCCCGCGTAGTTTTCAGCCTTCATTCCCTCAATCCATTTGGGGTTGAGATAGCGTGTCCGCAGCTCTTTGCCAATGGCGCGCGCAACATCCTCGACGTTGGCGTTCCTTTTATCCGTGACTGTGACGGCCAGGGTTTCCGGCGCCCGGCCCCGGGCGTTTTTAACCGCGAGGGACAAGCCGCCCAGACACTGGAACATGTCGTCGTTGTCCAGCAACCCGTAGATGTTGGAGGAAACCGAGTGGAAAGCCACATCCACCCGTGCCAGGTTGTCACGCAGAAGGTTTTCGGCGGGAACGCCCCATACGCCGCCGCCGTAAGCAAATCCGGTGCGTTTTTCATACACCGCGGAGATATGGCTGTCGTTTTCCCAAAGGCCGGAGGCGCTGGTCATTTCCGACACGCCGTTACCGTAAGAGCCGGGCTCTTCGGTGAACACGCGCAGGCCCGAAAGCTGTTTGGCCTTGTCCGCCTCCATGCCTTGCGCCCTGAGCCGTTTTTCAGCCTCCATGGAGTGTTTGGCGATGAGGTTTTCAACGTCGCTCTGCCGCGCGGCCAGGCGCACGGCCTCGTCCAGGAACAGGAGTTTGTCGGGAAAGAGGTCGCGGTACAGGCCGGACGGATTGATCAGGACATCCACCCGGGGACGGCCCAGAGCGGCTCCCGGAACAACCCGGACTCCGGATACCCTGCCCGCCCTGTCCCAGACGGGCGCGAGACCCATAAGGCACAGAATGGAGCATTCATTGACTCCCTCGTTCCGCAGCGTCTCGGTTGCCCAGAGCACAACCGCCACCTGTTCAGGATACTTCCTGTTTTTTTCCATCTGGCTTTGGATGATTTTTTCCGCCGCCTCCCTGCCCAGCTCCCAGGCCGCCGGGGACGGAATCTTGGCGGTGTTGAATCCGTAAAAATTGTTGCCGGTTGGAAGGGCCGAAGGGTTGCGTAAAGGATCGTTTCCCTCCGCGGGCGGAATATAGCCACCTTCCAGGGCGTGAAGCAGGCGCTCCAGCTCCAAAGGGCCGGAGCGGGCGAGGTTCTTTTCGATGGCGCCGGCGGGAATGTCCGGATTTCCCGCCGCAATGGCTTGGGTGAAATCCGAGAGAGCCTGGGCTTTGGGGGAGATTCCAAAGGTATGCATGCCATAGGGCATGAGGTTGGTTTTGATCTCAGCCAGGTAATGCTCCAGTGCCCCGAAGGCGGCTTCTCCGGGCTTTTCAAGGCCAAGCTCTTTCGCAAGGCCAAGGCGCGCCGCTTTTTGCCAGATTTCCTCCCCCCGTTTTTGGAGGGTCGCGCCCCCGGCAAGGGAGGCGGTGTTGTAGGCGCTTATCTGTTCATACAAGTCCGCGTACTCGCCGTACAGGCCGCCGGGAGTGACCGGGGGGGTGAGATGGTCAATCAGGACTCCCCGGCCCCGGCGCTTGGCCTGCAGACCTTCCCCCACATCGTCCATGGTGTAAGGATAGATATTCGGGGTGTCCTGGCACATGATTTCAGGGGGACAGGCGGGAGAAAGCCCGGCCTGCTTGCCAGGCAGCCACTCGTATGTGGCGTGGGTGCCCAGATGGATGAGCGCGTCCGCGCCAAACTCTTTATGAATCCACAGGTAGGCGGCGATGTACTGGTGATGGGGATACACGGTGGTGTCGTGGTACAGTTTCATGGCGTCGCCGGCAAGGCCCCTGGCAGGCTCGGCTAAAAGAACCACGTTGCCGAGACGGACAGCGGGGATGAGGAACATGCCGTCCTTGTACATGATGGCGGCCTTTTCCGGCGGCCCCCACTGCCCGGTCACCGCCTTTTGGAAGGATTCAGGCAGCGCGGCAAACCATTTCCGGTAGGTTTCCAAAGGCACACGGACCACGTCGCCCGCCGCGGTCATATTTTCCAGTTCTCCAGGCGCCCAGGCGCCCACGTTGCGCCCGGTCCTGAGAATCATGTCCCGGATTCCCTTGCCGGTCAGCCTGTCCGCCCCCTCAACACGGTAACCCCGCGCCGCCATTCCGGACAGGATGCTTTGCAGGCTCCGGAACACATTGAGATAACTGGCGCCGACATTCTGTTTGCCCTGGGAGTGGTTGTAATACAGCACGGCCACCCGCTTTTCCCTGTTGGGCATGGTTTTCAGGGCGCACCATTTCTTAACCCTTGGAATCAGCAGACGGAAGTTTTCCTCAATGGCCTTGCAGGAAGTGAGTGTCCTTCCGGTCACAGGGTCTCGAACAGCAACCTTGCCGGTGAGAGGAACCGGCTCTGCAGCGCCGGAAACCTCCGGCATGCCCAGGGTCCAGACCACGTCCCGGGGAGGAATCCCCACCGGATCCTGACGCCAGGAGTCAATGGACAGTCCGTGCAGATGAACAGCGTTGAACACCGGCACGTCCGCGTCCGCAAGCGCCCGGGCAAGCCTGTCCTGCAGGGCGGAGTTGAACTTGAGCGTAAACGCCACCACCGCGTCCACCCGCGGCTTTCTTTGCGCGTCCAGCACAAAGCCCTCCAGCATCTCCGCGTCTCTTCCAAAACAGGCCGCGACATGGAATCCGGCCTTTTCGAATTCGCGGATTCCATATTCCACGGTTTCCCTCTGGCCTGGAACCAGGCTTGATGAAAAATGCAAAATCGCGATCCAGGGCGCCTGGAAACCGCTGTTCTTCCGGGCCGCATGCCAGGCTTTGTAAGCGGCCCAGTCCGTGAAAACAGCGGGCGCGTCCGGGTGAAAGATGCCGGTCTGTGGCAGCTTTTGCACCGGACCAAACGTCACGGACGCGTCAATGGCCGTGTTCACCACTCTGCGCAGGAGGTTTTGAAGATTCGCCACCGACAACTGGTCAAAATAGGCCAGAATTTCCGGATCAAACACAAAGCCTTCGCGGGCCAGGGCGGAGTCGTCCCTGGAGCCGCGCAGAGCGAACACGGTCCGCCCGGAAACGAGCCTGTGCTCCTGAAGAAACCCGGTGAGTCCCGAATCCATCACATCCACGGCAACGGCGGCGCAGGAGGCGATGTATTCCGCCGCCTCCGGGTTCAGATCGCCGCTTGCGAAAAAACGCGCCTCGATGCCGGAAGGAAGGGCAAGCCCGCGCAGCGCCATGCTGGCCAACATGGAGTCGGCGTCAATGACGAGAAGGGCGCATCGTGCGCCTGTGCGTCCTGATTCCCTTGCCGCCGCGGGATCCTCCGGAGAGGCCGCGCGCAGGGGCCGGGGGATCACCAGCAGGATGGTGAAAAGCAGGAGGACGGTTTTATGGTGTTTTTCAGAATTCCGTTCCGGATGCGTGTATCCTGTGGCAGCCAGAGACCCGCGCGCGCCCCGTCGTCTTCCCGGCGAAAGCCGGGGAAACGGCAGGCCGCCGGCCAGGCAGGCCAATCGGAAAAAGTTTTTGACGGCCGTTATAACCATTCAGTGTGTGGTCCCGGGAGAGTCCGCTGTCAGCGCGGCGTTTTCCCTGCTGTTTTTGGCGGCGATTCCGTTTAAAAGCGCGTTGAACGTGATTGCCAGTATTTCAGGAAGCCCCTGGCCGTCCACAAGGCGCATCCGTTGGCGCACCGGGCCTCCGGCCGTTTTTTCCGCCATGCTCCATGCCCATGCCTCAAAGGCGGAGGTGTCTGTGAGCAGTCCGGCCTCCCGGGCGTCGCTCAGGGCAAGGGCCGATGTGACAAAGCCGGCGGTTTCCGGTTCCAGCAAAAGAGTTTCAAGCGCTGTTTCCAAAGCGCCTTCTTCCAGTCCGCAGGCGCATCCTTCCTTGGAGACGAGACCGGCTGCTGTAATGCCCCGTTCTTCCAGACGCTTGAAAACGGACCGTTGAGAGGCCAGCCTGTTCTGCCTGCCCGCCGCCTCTGTCACGGACTGGTAAACCGCTTTGGCGACAAGCTCTCCCAGTTTCGAGTGGCCACCCGCGTTGTCCAGCAGCGGGCCTTGGCCTTGCGCCACAAGGATCTCATCGGTCCCGGTTCCCGTTGCCTGAAACCGGCGCGCCAAAGGCCCGCTTCGGATGTCCAGGTCTTTGAGCGCGGCGGTTTTAGCCTCGGTGGCGGTGATGAGGATCCTGGCCATGGCCCGGTGTGTCAGGCCAGGCTCGGTGAAAAGCAGGATGTTGATGGTTCCCGGTCCGGCCTCCGGTTCATAAAACCCCCCCTCGTCCCGGGACATGCACAGGGCGTTGGATTCGACCCCTGCCGTGGTGAGCGCCCAAACCCGGATATCCTTGAAACGCTCCTGCCGGACAGCGAGGTTTTCCATGTCCGCGCCGGTGAAAAGAAGGGCGGTGTCTCTTGGGTCAAGGTCAAGCGCCCTGAGCGCGCGCCTACGCCACCCCTCGAGCCCGGCCTCATGCCCAAGACCCCATGTCGGGGGAGGAAAGGAATGGTTCCCTACGTACCGGACGCCTCCGCGCCATCCTTCCAGCGTGGACAAAACAGACATGGGCCGGGCCAGCGCCACCAGAAGCGTGCGTGTTGGGAAGTCAAGCATTCTGCTTTCAACAAGAAAGGCGTGTTTTGCGCAAGGGATGCCCAGGGAAAGAGTCTGACGGGAAACCGGACGCTCCGGCAACACAAGGTTTTCCTGTTTTCCGAATTCCCGGCTGTACAGGGTTGCGGATAACCAGGAGACAAAAGCTCCCGTGTTTACCGAGGCGCGGCAGGTCAGAGCGCAGGGGAAGTAGTAAACCCGTCCGCGCTTCACCGCGTCCACATCCCGCCATCCGGGTTGTTGAAAAAACTTCTCCGCAACATCGCGGTCCCCCCCGCAACCGTAGAGAACTTCCGGATTAAAAGATTTCCACTCCTCCAGGGAAATGTCCACAACCGCAGCGTTTTTTCCCCAGCGGGGCGGGATTCCGCCGGCGGCGCGGATCAGGCCGTTTTGAAAGCTGTCATCCCCCGGGGCCATGGGCCTCTCTCTGCCCATGAACCGCATTGTCCTCGGACGCAGGTTCTCCGGCACTTTTGCTGTTTTGCGGGCGATGAGGGCAAGGTCTTCCCGGATCTCCATGACAAGACGTTCCGCCTGGAGGCTTTTTCCAAAAAGCGCGCCCGCCTGAAGGATGGCCTGGAGACCCTCTTCCAGGGAATCCATGCCAAGGCGGACCAGGCGGACCCGGGTGCCCGCGAAACGCCTGATAATGTCTTTCTGAAGGCTTGACACAAAAACCGTGTCCGGTTTGAGGGCGGCCACCCGCGCAGCGTTCGGCGCCGCGAATCCGCCTGTCACCTCCGGCGGGACAGCGCCCGGCGGGCACCGGTCGTGCCAGGTAACGCCAACAAGGGCCTGGCCCGCGCCGATGGCATACAGGATTTCCGTCACTGCGGGAACCAGGCTCACAACCCTTTGAGGAGGGGCTTCAAAACGGACGGGACGGCCCATAGGGTCCGCGAGGGTGGCGGCTCCCGCGGGCATGGAAGCAACAAGGCAGAGCAGCACAAAGAAGGCGCCTGCAGGAATCCGGAATACCGCGTCAGATTTTAAACGCTTGAAAAGCATCGTGTCTTCTCTTTTTAGAGTACATGTCCGAATTATCGGAGCTTTTTGCGTTGATAATAACGCAGCCCTGAAAAATGGCGTTTACAACCAGCCCTAAAGCCTAAAGCCTAAAGAGGTAATTGCAAAACTCTTAGAAACGACAAATTTGATGTAGGTTGGATGGTTCTGCCCGAAGGGCAGGTTCATCCAACACATAGAAATCATTTAGAAATGTTGGGTGAACCCGGGCCTTGCGGCCCGGAACCACCCAACCTATGCCTATTTTTGCAATTACCTCTAAAGCCTAAAGCCTTCCTTCCGGTTCTGCCGGTTTAAGAAGGGGGTCACTGTTCCATGCGGCTTTGGCAATCTTCCAAGCGGTTGTCAGTCCTCGGGCACATAGACCATGGAGCCGTCCTCGAGCTTGTACGCCGTGCCCAGGCGCATCCCGCGCCCCTCCGCCTGCACGTCGGTCACGCGCGAAGCCTTGATGTGTTTGCCCTGCTTGGTGATGATCTCCAGGTGTCCCGCGGAGTTCTGTTTCATAATGGTGAAATTGGATTTTTCAGAAAAAACATCCTGCATGTTAAGGGCTGTAAGCACCATCAGCAGAAGCCCCACTATGAACACGAGCAGCAGGTCAAAAAGGTTGGCAAGACCTGTAAGAGGATCATTGTCCGAAAAAGGTTCCATCCCGTAATTTTTCATTCTGTCTCTCCCGAGAAATCTCATCGCGCGCGCTCCGTGTGTTTTTCAAACAAGACCTCCGTCGCCACTTCCATGGTTCGCACGTCCTCCTCCACCCAGCGCCGTCCCGCGGTATGCATGCAATAGGCGGCCATTCCGGAGGCAAGCCCCGCCACCGTGGTTGTAAAAGCCACCACCAGATCCCCCGACAGCCTTGTCATGTCTCCCTGGCCTAACGAGGCGAGACCTGTGCTCATGGGAATGAGGGTTCCCATGAGGCCGAGCGCCGGACCAAGCCGCACGAGAATTTTATAGGTGTCCAAGGTTTTCCACGCGGCAAGGATTTGTTCTCCAAGCAGGTTTTCAATTTCAATCTCTCCTGCGCCCGCGCCCAAGGCTTGATCAAGGACAAGAACATACCCGCGTACCCTGGCGGAAAGACCCGCGTGGCAGGTTCCCTCTGCAAGGCGCCCTGGCAGCTCAAGGGCGGGGATGCGGACAAGCCGGGCGCGCCCGGCCCATTCCGCCAAAAAGGACCCGGCAAAAACCAGGGTAAGCGCGAGAAAACAGACCAAGAGAAAAAGCACCGGAACCAAAAGGGAGGAGGCCGCGATGTAAATAATTGTGGAGAGAATGGCGCCAACTTGCATTACGGGTTTCCTTTTCCTCTCGTAACAGTTCGGACAATTCCATATCCAAACGCGGTGACCGCTCCCGCCCCTGTCATGACAAGAGAAGCAAGAGAGGCTCCGGATTTGTTTTCCGGGCGTCCTGTCAGGCGGACAATCCGTTCCGTATCCGTGAACGAGGGCATGAGCAGGGCGGATAAAATAAAATAGGCGGCCATGGCGAACATGGCCGCGCCAAGCAGGGTTTCCGGGGAAAGCCTGGTGGCTGTTCCCGCCAGCCGCACAAGCGCGGCGGAGGCCGCCGCCGCGGAAAAAAACACGGCAAAGGCCGCAAGCGCCATATAAGAGGCGTTTTCCGGAAACAGGGAAACGGCGAAACCTGTGGTGAGCAGGATGACGGTGAGGCAGACCGGGCACGGAAGCGCAAGGGCGAGCCAGCCTGCCGAGGGACGGGACAAGGTCTGTTGGCGAAGGAGCGCCGCGCCCCAGACGGCCAAGAGGGCGGCCATGAGAAAATGAAGGGCAGTGCCGAACCGGAGCACACCGCCCACTACGCGGTAAACGGTCATCACGTCTGTGGCGCGGGATAGAAGGGCGGCTGCCCAAAACAGAACGCCATACATGGCGCCTGCGGAAAGCCAGAACAGCATAAGACGGCGCCATCCCGAAAGCCGGGCGCCGCCGTATGCCAAACCGGCTCCGGTTTTGACCCCGAAAATCCCGACCGTGAAGACAAGTCCAAGAAAGAGGCTTCGGATTTCCATGCCGCCAGGCGTCCCCCTTCCGGGTTTGTTGATGGTCTATGGCGTGTTCCGCAACCTGGGGGCCGTGAACCCGGCCCCCAGGCCCCCCGGCCAAGGGGGTCACGGAGCGCGGCGTGCCCGTCCGGAATTACGGGCCGCCATGGCATCTGGACCGGAGCTAACGGCCCAGCACTGTGTCAACAAAGCATCCGCCGCCACTGCCGCTGTCTCCGGCGGTTGCGGGCTGCGCGGGAGGACTCATGGCCCATCCTCCCGGATCCCCGATGGAACCCGGGGCGTTATCCGTATCGTAGGCGTCGCCATCCGTCAGACGCAGAACCACTGTGTGTTTGTCCACGGGAGTATAAAGGGCCGGAGGGAAAACCGTATAGCCCGCGGCGTCCAGCTTGTAATACACCGCGTCCTGGGAGCGCGCTGTCGGGAATGTAACGGTCACATCCACAGCCCCGCCCGGCGCGACGCCGTCCACGGTAAAGCCCACAAGGCCGTCCACAAAAGGCAGCGGGGGCTTGTTGGCGGCGTTGGGGAAATTATAGGACGGGTAGGAGGCGAAATTCGACAGGACTCCGGACCCTGGTTCCACCTGAACGCGGCCTGTGCCTGTGGCGGCGTTGACCTCGTTCAGCCCTGGAGGAATGGTGGGCGGGCAGAACGCGATGGTTCCCGGATTGAGGTTTGTGTTCACGGTCTCGTCCACGGTTTCCGTGGCGGGATTGAACACAAGAACGGAATGGTCCTTCGGGGAGCTGATCCAAAGCAAGCCGTTTTCATCCAGCGCGGCGCCGGTCTCGTTGGACACAAGGTTTTTTCCGCTGAACGCCGGGATTGCGCTCCCCACCGTTCCTGTGGAGGGATTGAACGGGAATAAACAGTTGTCGCCCCAGCCCTTGTAACCCACGAAATACCCTTTGGCGGCCGAGACAACGAACACCCCGGCGACAGCGCCATAGGGATGGTCTCCGCCGGGGCCGTCCGGTCCGTCGTCCACAAGAAGCGAGGCCGCGTAAGCGGACGGATTGACCCGCACAATCCCCCCGGTGTAAAGAGCGGGGTTTGCCGGGTCAAAGCCGGGATACTTGCCCGTGCAGCCTACATAAATCATGCCGTTTTCCGGCAAATACTGAATGGTCTGGGGGTTTCTTCCGGGCAGCCCGATGCCTTTGAGTCCGTTGGGCGGCGACCCTCCCGTGGTGTCTATCTCCTGGTCGGTGGCGGTGTCGAATACGGCGATGTACCCGTTGACCGAAGGATCCCAGCCGTTGTTTTGGTCGAGCCGCTGCAGGAGAAGAAAAAGCCTGCCGTTCACAATGGTCCCCGCATGCATTTCAGGGACGCCGTCGCTGCCCGCGTATGCGGAAAGGTCCAGTTCTCCGGTTTGTGCGCCGTCCTGGGGGTTGATGATCCAGCACTTGGTCAGCCCGTACATGGGCATGTATGCCTTGTTGGCGTTTACAAAAATCAGGTCATGGGGATTGGCGCTGGCAACACCCTGGGGAAGCACGGAGACCTGGTAAACGGGGGTTTCCGGCGCGTTCACGTGGAATTTGGCAAGGCTGTCCGTGAAATAGCGTCCAATCAGGTAGAAATAATCGCCGTAGGAGCGGATAATCCAGTCCGAAGTGGCGGCGGGAAAGAGGTCAAGCCGGGAGCCGCGCGGTCCTCCCGCGGGCTGGACATCCACCACCGCGTGGGCGGCGCCGGACCAGTCCGCCTGGGTTGTCTGGACCACGGCTTTCTGGGCCGCGGCCGCGGAACCAGGGGCGCAAAGGAGCGCGGCGCAGACCGCGCACGCCAGGGCGGCAGGGGCCGCCATCCATTTCACTATGTGCTTGCGCATTCCATGCTTCCTTTCATTCGCCAGGTTTGCGGCCCCGGCAGGGGGACCGCGTTCAAACAGGACGCCCCCTCTGTCACAAAGAATATTCATGGCGGAGGGTCAAATAGAACGCCCTTCCCGGAAGGGGATACCCGTTGAAATCCTCATATTCCCTGTCTCGGAGGTTCCGCCCCTCCAGTTCCAGAGTAAATCCGCTCCATGTGCAGGAAACCCCGGCGTTCAGCTCTTTTTTTTCCGGTGCCTCCACAAGATTTGCGCTGTCGTAGAACACTCCGTTTTCATAGAGGTATTCCGTATAGGCGGTAAAACCCCGGCGCCGGAACTCCAGTTTGCCCAGACAGGCGTACTCATAGCGCCCCGGAAGTCTTTTCCCGTCAAACGCGGGGATCTCCTTGTTGTCCTGCACGGGGTCCTGCCAAGTAAGGTTTCCCGAGACCGTAACCCTTTGAAAAAGGTCCACCGCGGCTTGGGTTTCGACTCCTGTGATTTCCGACTTGGAAATGTTCACCGATTTCCCAACACCCCGGGCGTCGTAAATCCGCGTGATGAGGTTTTCCGCGTTGTTGTGAAACACCGCCATCGAAAAGGAAACGCGGTTGACACAATGCTCTTCCGCCAACAGGTTGATCTCAAAGCCGGCATCCTTGTTCACCCCTTCCTCTGCCACAAGGGCGTCATTGCCAATGAAAAACCCCCGGTCGCCAAACAGCTCGAAAAAAGAAGGTTCCCGCGCATACAGGGCGAGGTTTGTCTTGAGGACAAGCCATTGGAAGGGCACCCCCTTGACCCCGATTTGAGGCATGCTGTGCCCCGCCTTCCGGGTCTCTTTCGCAAGGGGCGCGCCCCAGACCGTGGAGCCTTCCTCCATCTCGTCCTTAAGCCAGACATGCCGGAAAGCCGGGGTTATAATCAGGCGATCGTTGAAAAGAAGGACGCTGTCCTGAATGGCCGCATCCGTAGTGTTTCTAACGCTGTCCCGTGGATTTTCCTTCTGTAAAAGGTTTCTTGGCTTATATGTTTCACGCGCTGTTCCCGTTGTCAGGCTCAGAATATTGTGGTCTGTGAGCCATTCCGCGAACACAGAGCCTGATAGTCTTTGTGTCAGATACTCGTTCTCCTGTTTTCCAAGGCCCACGCTTCCCTGGGAATCATCATACCGCTCCAGCTTCCAGAGATGACTTGCGCTGAGAGCCAGGTTGATACCTTGGGAGGCAAGATCGTCAGCGGTAATCTTGCACGTGGCGATGTTGCGGCGGGTGTCAAAGGAAGTGTCGGCGGAGTCCAGGTTTATCCAGTTGGAAAGGTTTTGATCTTTCCGGAAATACTGGTTCATCACGTCCAGCCGCGTTCTCCGCGAAACATCCAGTCCGCATTTGGCAAGCAGATTGGCCTGGCCGAATTCCGCGTTCCTCCGCTTTTCCTCACGGTCGTCAGCGGTGTTCCAAGGGGTTCCGTTGCGGTTGGTGAATGTGAAGTCATTGCCGCTTGCAAGATAATCCGCGGAAAACAGGTAATCGAAGGCTCCGGGTTTATGGCTGAGAAGGCCGTATGCTTTTTGGGTAGTGAACGCGCCGCAGCCCAGCCCGGCGCTGGAGGCGAACTCCCCCTTGGAGCGCGCGGTGCGCACATTGACCACGCCGCCGATGGACGCCTTGCCAAAGTTTACGGGAGTGACCCCCCTGTAAATGTCCACCCCGGCGACATCGGCCAGGGAAATGTTGGAGATATCCACTCCTCCGCCGGAGGCGTCATTGAGAAGAATGCCGTCCAAAAACACCATGACCTGGTCGCTTTCGGAACCGCGCAGAGAAACGGTCGAAAAGCCGCCGAGTCCTCCGGACTGGCGCACCTGGATTCCCGCCTCCCGCTCCACCGCCCCGGCAAGGCTTTCCATCTTTCCGGCGAAGCTGTCACGCCCGATGGTTGTGTAAAACCCGGGCGTGGTTTCCTTGTCCACGTCGCCTGTCTGGATTTCTTCAGGCAGGCGCCTGGCGGTCACAGTCATGGCTTCCAGAACGTGCCGCTTTTCACCTGGAGGATCTTCAGCCCAAAGGCACGGGACGCGCAGGGCGAAAAACACGGCGGCAACGGCGGCAGCCGCGCGCAACCATGACATGCTATTGGGCAAGGAGGGCATGGGCAGTCTCCAAAAACAAAAATCCCCGGACCGTTTCAGGCGGTTCGGGGATCTCCCTGTTCATCCTCGAAAGCCGGCGCGCGCAAGGTGCCTCGAAGCGCGCGCTCAACGCAAGTTCAGGCAGATCTTCTGACTCCCGGATCATCCTTTTTGCCGCGCCTTCCCGCTCCGGTTTTCTTAAGCAGTGGCACAAAGCGGCGTTTGTCCCCGGTTACAGCGGCGGGCCCGTCTCCGGTTTGCACGGAGTTCCCTATTAAGCCACTTGGGCGCCTGAACAACCTGACAAAGAGCGAATCAGCGCGGGCAAGGCCCGCTCCCTGAAAATAAAACATCCCGGACCGTGTAGCACGGTCCGGGATGTCCCTTTTTCATCCGGAATTCGCCAGCGGGTTTTCCGCCACGGAAAACACGCGTTACGGTGCCCGGCAGGTCTTCTGACTCCCGGATCACCCTACTTGCCGCGCCTTCCCGCTCCGGTTTTCTGAAGCAGTGGCACAAGGCGGCGTTCGTCCCCGGTCACAGCGGCGGGCCCGTCTCCGTTTTGCACGGAGTTCCCTATTAAGCCACTCGGGCGCCTGAGCACATTTTGGGAACGGTAAAGCACAGGATACAGCGCGTGTCAAGAAAAAAGTTTGTCCCAGGCAGAGAACAACACAGTCCGCCCAGGGTTCCGCGCCCGTCCGCCCCTCCTGGAAAACAGCCACCCGGTCAGGCGGCCTTGCCCGGGATGGCCTTACTCCTTGAAGCAGCCATGGGCCGATGGCAGAGGTAGGCCGGGTGGTTCCGCCCGAAGGGCAGGTTCACCCAACAGATAGGAATCATTTAGAAATGTTGGGTTCACCCGGGCCTTGCGGCCCGGAACCGCCCAGCCTGCGCCTCATTTTGCAATTACCTCATTAGAGGCGGGGTAATTGCAATTACCTCTCAATACTGCCATCCCCACGTGCTGCCGGTAGGAATGTCGTAAGGAAAACGGACGTACACGGTGCCGGTGATGCCGTCAATTCCAAGGTATCCGTAGTCCTTGGAGGAGCCGCCGAACCCGGGACTGTTGCCGTACCACGCGTGGCGCATGCGCAGGCTGCCGTCCACAGGTATCTTGATTTGAATTACGTTGTTGCCCGCGAAATCAATCATGGCGGGGTTCGCGTCGTCCAGGCCGAGCCGGACGAAACCTGTGCCGGAGGTGGCGCGGCCAATGGCGTCTGCCTCACCGTACACGGTCTCCCGGGGCCGCATGATTCCGCCTGTGTAAACCCATGTGGGCGCCTCCTCAGGGCGGTAGGCGTTGTCGGCAGACGGTGTAAACTGTTGGTAAACGGGATAGGTAAAGGCGTCCCGCAACACCACGTCCTGAAACACGGCGTCAATACCGGTGCCCGAACCGGTGCTCGAGTACCGGATCTGGTCAAAATGCATGGAAAGGTGGAGCATGAGGTCCAGACCGTTGTCGGTCAGGCTGCCCGTGTGCGGTCCCGCCCAGAGCGAGGAGCCGCGCTGTTTGATGTTGCGGAGCTCAAGCGCCCCGAAGCTCACGCCGCCGAATTTGAGGTGCTCGGCGCGGGCCCAGAGAGCGCCCGTGCTCGCCTCGTTGTCCGGCAGTTTGAGGCGCAGCCAGGAGCGTGCTCCGGAGCTCATGGCCTCGATCGTTACGGGGTCGGTCAGCGTGCCCACCTGGACGGGGCCGGCCTCGGTGTAGTTGGTGGAGGAGCCGTTGTGGATGGCAAAGTTCGTGAGTTCGCCGTTGTTGACACCCGCGGTGTCGCCGGGCACGGAGAACTGGATTTTGCCGAAGGCGCACTTGAGGTTGGCGATGATATTGAGTCCGGCTGTGCCCGAGACCCCATCCAGCTTTTCCTCTTCCAGAAGCAGCATGTCGGCCCGGGCCAGGCCGCTTATCAGGGCTGCCGCCGCAACGCAGCACACGGCCGCCCGCGTCACGCGCTTTGCAAACAGACGGTTTTTCGGTTTATGTTTCATGGGTTGGCCCCTGCCCGGTTTCAGATTTTCCTCACCAGTTCGCGTCGGCCCGCGCGTGGAGCCGTTGCGCCGACAACCACCAGCCCTGCCCGGGAATCCTCTGATTGGCTGAGACTCTACGCCCGGTTTCGTCCCGGTACGGATTGAAGGCCTGGTTGGAGTTGCTCTGTCCGGTGCTGCTGGTGACAAGGTTGGCGTAGGACAGGTAGAAGTCTGTCTTCCCCTCGCCCCGGAAGGCGCCGTCGTTATACGGGGGCTCGTCGGTGCGGCCAAGGTCGGCCCAGCGGACCTGGTCCGTGTTCACCGTTTGGCTTATGGCAATGAAATACGCGGCAAAAGCATAGTATTGGCGGTGCTGGGCAACGTACGCGGGAATGTCGTACAGCATGATGCCGACCGTGGACGCGGCGTCGGCTATGAGATAAAGGTCGCCGCTCACGCGCTTCATACCGGCGTCATGATCGTCTGCCTTGTCTTCCAAATCCGATTTCAGGGCAAGGCGTCCTGTGATGTCGTCCGTGCCCACCCGGAAAAACAGGAAGGCCCCGTCAGCGGGCCTTCGCGCGAATTCGAGGCGCAGCCCGTTGATGAGAATGGGATAGTTGCCATGGCCAAAGGTCACGGTCCGCAGATAGATATCCCAGTCTATGGTGGACAGAGGAGTGCCTGGGCTGAGATCTCCCTGTTGGTTATAATAACCCACGCCCATGCTCTCCATCCGCACATCGTCCAGAATAATCTTCCCGTTCAGCTTGAGGGAGCATGCCTCGTAGGTCAGGTTTCCCCGGTGCGAGTCCAGATGGGCCACGCCCCACGAGTACCCGGTGTTGAGGTGGTGCTGCCACATGTCGGTGAGAACGCGCGTTTCGTTTTTGAACTCCAGGAGGGCCTGGCCGCGCACATCTTCCAGCTCTTCCTCGGTGCTTATCATGAGGCGTCCGAGCGCGACAATGGGAAGCGCCATCAGGACCGTGATGACGGCGTACTTGGCGACACGGGGCAAAATCTCCCACAGGCGGTGCGTTTTATTTCCCATGCGGTCTCCTCCCGGTCCTGCCTGGCCGGGTATCATCCTGTCCGGCGGCGGCACCCCCTCCGCCGGTCTCTGCCTTACCGTGCGGACGCTTTTCGGGCGCGCGCCTTGAGAAAGCGGCCCGCCTTCCCAAAAGCGCGGAGGCTCCAATCTGGAATAAAGCAATATCCGGGCCATTTGCGCAAAGGCCGGAATTCAAAACCCGCGCGCGCTGTGTACGGGTAATACCACGTTGCGTTCAAACCCGTACCACTTGCGGAAAACTCTCGTTAAATCTTCCTCTCCCCCTGGGAGAGGGCCGGGGTGAGGGCATTGCTTTTTGGATGTGCCTGATTGCAACTTGGTATAAAACCCCCCGCAAGTCCCGAGGGATATCTTTCCCGCTTTTCCCTGCGGCGGCCTTTTCCCGCGCGGCAAAATTTCCCGCGCGCGGACCAAATCTTTCCCTTACAGGCGCCTCAGCCGCGCAATCTGGTCAATTTCCGGCAAAAGCCCATGCTCCTGTTTAAGAAACACCGGAACCATGACCGCGGCCTGCATGACAAGAAGAACGCCCAGCGCCGCCCAGCCCCACCAGGGAAGACCGTGGCGCTTTTTACCAAGCAGCGCCGTCACAATAAACGCGTCGCATCCCACAGGAAGCCCCGAGGTGGCCGCGTCAAACAGCGCCGTCTGCCAGCCCGTCCAAAACACCGCGGCGGAAAAAAGAACCAAAACCAGAACCCCAAGGCCAAGGGCTTTCCGGAAAAATCCGGGAGCGGAGGAAAACGCGCCCGCCCGCCACAACGCCAGAAACATCATAACAGTGAAAACATGCAGGAAAACAACAGCCTGCAGCGCGTGGTTGGTAAGCCTGGACGCAACAATCCACACGGCAACCGTGTTGGGCGCCACCCCGAACCACTGCACCGCCATCAGCGTGACAAAAAGATACATCAGCGCGCCTGAAGCCAGGGCGCGGCGGGCGCCGCCTGTGTAGAGCCATCCCAGAAAAGACATGCCCGTGAAAATAAGCATCAGTTCGGGCGCCACAGGCCGCGCGCCCTCATACAGCCAGCAAAAGGTCACAATGTGGAAAAGCGTTTCCGAAAAAGTCCCCTGGAAATACTCCAAAGCCAGGGGCGCGCCCGACACCGCCGCCCACACAAGGGGCAGACCCATGGCCGCGGTCCCGTAACCAAGCCACAGGAGGTTTTGTACCGTCTCGTTCCATGTCAGATGGGCTAAAAGAAGAATACCGCTAAAGGTGCTCCAGTACCATAAAACATGGTGCCACGCCGTGTAGTAGGAAAAAAAACAGGAGGGAGAAAGAAGCGCGGACTCCGCGTAACAGCGGAAAAGCGCCATGGCCGCGAGAAACACCGGCGCGCTCCCTGTAAGCGCGCGAAACAGTCCGGGATGTTTCGCGAAAAACGCCCCGGCCCGGTTTTTCCCCCTTGGCCCTGTTTCCATGACGGCCCTCGCGCGCCTCACCGCGCCGCCCCGGGAAAGAAAAGCAGAATGACCAGCAACACAAACCCGTGGGCCTGCACGATAAGAATAATGTCGTGATACAGGCGCTCCAGGGGACGGGCGAAACGCCGGCGCAACAAAAGCCAGGCCAGGGAGAAGACAGCCAGGGAGGCGAGCCACAAAAGGAGGAAGGGGGGAACACCCCAGACCAGGCCCGTCAAAGGAGCGGCGACAGCGCCCATCGCCGGAGCGGCCAGGGATCTTTGCCCGTAGATAAGGTACAGGTTTTTTCCCCCGCGCGCGCGGTCGCCCGCCGCGTCCTCCACGTCTTTGAGCGCCACCGCGCCGGTGCTGAACACAAACATGGCGGCGAAAAAACCCGCCATGGCGCATATATCGCCGGTAAGACCGTGTCCGGCGGCCAGGGGGATGGTGAGGCCCAAAGAGACCGTAGGGGGGGCGAGAAAGGGTCTGTCTTTGAGACGAAAAGGCCGGGCGGAATACAAAACGCCCAGAAGGGGAAGCAGATACAGCAGCGCGAGCACCGCCGGGTCCCGGGTCAAAAAGGGAGGGTAGAGACAGGAAGCGGCCAGAAGGGCCATGGAATACAACAAGGCTCCCCGGGGGGTGGCCTTCCCGGCGGGAATGGGCCTTTTCGGCTTGTTCAGCGCGTCTTCCTCCCGGTCCGTGTAGGAGTTGAAACTGTACACGAAATTCATGGAAACGCCTGAAACAAGGACCGCCGCGGCCGTCTCCCGCAGTCCGGCCCCGCCCCCGAGCAGGGCGCCGGTGACGGTGGAGAAAAAAGCGATGCTTGCGGCGTCAAGCCTGTAGAGACGCAGGTAGGCTAGCACGGACTCTCCCTGGGCGGGCGGGACCGGCCTTGGCCGGATCCTGTCAGATGTCCTCGGAAAGCAGAACCGCATCCGCGATTTCACGCATGGACTTGCGGGAATCCATGCTTTTTTTCTGAAGCGCCCGGAACGCCTGCTCGCCCGTGAGACCGCGCCGGGCCATGAGGATCTCCTTGGCCCGCTCAATGATCTTGCGCGTCGCGAGCTCCTCCCCGATAACCCGGGTCCGGACCATGAGGCGCGCGTTCTCGATGGCCACCGAGGCCTGGTTGGCCACGCTGGTGACAAGGTTCACCTCGGTGTCGGTGAACACATGGGAGACACGGGTAAAGCAGTTGAGCACGCCCACCAGGGTGTCCGAATACATCAGGGGCACGCTCAGCATGGAGACAAGGCCGAGCTTTCCGGCCATGTTTTTTTCCTTGAAGCGCGGCTCCGCGAGCACGTCCAGCACAAAGACAGGATGGCGCTTTTGCGCCACGTAGCCGACAATGCCCTCCCCCATTCCCAGGGTTCTGTCCTCCAGATAGTCGGGGTCCAGGGCCTGGGTGGCCGAAAGGCGCAGCCGGGGGGGGGTTTTGCCCTCCTCGACCAGCCAGAGGGAACAGATGTCCACTCCTGTGACCTTGGCTGTCACCAGGACCACCAGTTTGAGGATTTCGCCGATGTACCGGTCCGAGGTGATGGCCCGGCTTATTTCCGTAATCGCCTGGATGTAGTCGTCGTATGTTTTGGGGCTTATCTGGTCCATGCGCAGGCTTTCCCCGCCCCGGTTTTCCGCGCGGGGCGCGCGGCTGGTCCGCCGGTCATCCCCCGGCCTTTTCCCTGATTTTTTCCATGGCGTCCCGGGCCGCCTCCCGGATGTCCTCCGGATATCCGCCCTCCGCCACCTCCCCAAGCCGGGGAAGAAAATCCGCCCTGCCGGTTTCGCCCAGGGCCAGGAGGATATCTCCCCCTATCCCGCCCTCCGCCGCAAGAAATTTTTCCCAAAGAGGTCCCGCGGCCTGGGCCGCAAGCTCCGGAGCCGCCTCGGCCAGGTATTCCATGGCCACCAGGGCGCCCAGACGCGCGGAAAACAGGGGATGGGCCAGCAAATCCAAAAACGCGGGGATTAGGACTCCCGTGCCGACCATCATCTCCGCCAGTGACGGCGCCCGCCCGTTGTCCAAAAATCCCATGAGGGATTCCAGCCCCAGAAGCCGGGGGTCGCGTTTGGCCGCGACCGCCGCGATCTCTTCCGCCGGGGTTTGGCCGGTCCAGCGGAAGCCGCCGTCCAAAAGCAGGGTCGGCGCGGCCTTTATCCCGTCCCTGGCCGCCTTTTCCGGGAAAAGGGCCCCGTCCACCACGGTCAGCCGGACCAGCGGGCTTTGAAGCGCCATGGCAACGCAGCGCGCGGCCATGGCCGGGCAGTGAGGGCATCCGGGCGCGGTATAGAGGGTGAAGGGGGCCGGGGCGGGAAGGGCGGCGAGCGCGTCCAGGGTTTCCCTGGAGAGCGCGGGAAGCGCGCCGGTGTCGCCCGCGAGCGCCGCGAGAAAAATGTCCAGGCTCTGGCCGCGGGGGACGGCCTGGAACACCACAGCCTCCCCCACGCGAAGGCCCGGCGCTGTGGGCCCGTCCTCCGGTTCCTTCCTGGCGTCCAGGCCGGGCCAGCCGCTCACAAGAAGATCGAAGAACTCCTGGAATTCCAGGGCGCGCGGGTCGTTGCCGGTGAGAAACGCGCATTGTAAGGCGGTACGCCCTTTCCCGGCCTGTTGTACGGCCGCGGCGGCAATCCGGGAGCCTGTTTCGGCGTCCTGGTTTTGCGGAGTGTCCATGGACTTCCTTCTAGCGGATGGGTGCCGCCGCGAAAATGACGGTGCTCCAGACCGAGTGGGAAATCACCAGGGGAGCAAGCCGTCCCAGGCGCCAGTACATGGCCCCCCAGAAAAGCCCGGCCACGGCGGCGGCGCCGATGAGCATAAAATTCATGGCCGAAAGGTGAACACCCGCATACAGGGCAGCGGCGGCAAGCCAGCCCCGGAGCCCCCCCATCCGGGCCGCAAGGCGTTTTTGCAAAAAACCCCTCCAGTAAATTTCCTCGGCAGGGCCTGTGACAAAAAACAGGAGAAGACAAATCACCCATTGGGGAGTGCCCGCGCCTTTTGCGTACACTCCGCCCACCTGCTCCCCGGCAAAGGGAAAAAGCTGTCCCGCGATCGTGTTTCCGGCAAAGAACACTCCGTATAGAACCGCCGCGGAGGCGAGTCCCAAAAGGATGTCCCGGAGAGTAAAGGAAAACCATTCCCGGGGGTTGTCTCCGGGAAACACGGCCATGGAGGCCAGAAGCGAGGCGGAGCAGGCGATTTTGACCCAGAAATTGCCCCAGGAGACAAAAAAGGCGAAGAACCACAGGCCAAAAGCAAGGGCGACGCTCAGGGCAATGGCCGCCGTGTCGTTTTTACCCGTGTCCATGGTCACAGCGTCTTGTCAAGCACGAGGGACACAAGGAGCAGGACGCCAAAGGCGGTGTCCAGCTTGGCGGTGCGCGCGTCCGCGTCGTCCGGGCAATCCCCTTTCACCATGGCTGTGAGGGGCATGGCCAGGGGAACGGCAAGGAGGACAAGGAGGGACCAGGGCGACAGCGGCCCCAGGATGGACATGAGGGTCATGCTGAAAAACGCGAGCCAGATGAGACCCGCGAAAAGCAGACGCCCGCGCGCCTCGCCCAGGACGACCGGAAGGGTGCGGATGCCCTGCCGCCGGTCGTGCGCCGTGTCCCTGATGTTGTTGGCGAGAAGCACGAGGCTCACCAGGGCGCCAAAAGGCACGGAGACCAGAAGAACCGCCGGGGAAAAACGCTGGGCCTGGACATAATAGGCGCCCAGCATGGCGAGCGGCCCCCAGATGAGAAACACGAGAACCTCGCCCGCGGCGCGGTACTTGAGGGGCAAAGGCGGGGCGGTGTAGAAAAGGCCCGTGAGAACCCCGGCCAGACCGATGGCCAGAACAGGCCAGCCCCGGGTTGCCGCGAGCCAAAGGCCGATACCGGCCCCCAGGGCGTAGAGCGCCGCCGACATGGCAAGGACCTGGTTCAGGCCCAGTTCCCGGTGCGCCAGGGGATGGGGCCTGTAGCGCACGGTCGGGGCGTCCGGCGCGTCCACTTTGTTTTTCACATCAAAGTAGTCGTTGGCAAGATTGCTTGCTCCGTGCAGGGCCACCATGCCAAGGAGGGTCAGGAGAAACAGGTCCCAGCGAAAGCCGGGCCCCGCGGCGAACGCGGCGCCCACGGACACGGAAATGGCCGACATGGTGAAGGACCAGGGCCGGGTGGCAAGAAACCATGTTGCGGGTTTTGGCATGGTGCTCCTCCTCGAAGGCTTGATAGTTGCCGAGCGTCTCCGGGCGCGTCCCGCGGTCCGCCACAGGCCGGAGCAAAATCGGTTTCTTTTATAAGCCATAATCGCCCGCGCGTCCATACTGAAATTAAAAACGCCGCCGCCCGAGCGGGCGTTTCCAGGATTTGCCGGGGCAGGGTCTCCCTGGACGCCCGGCGTTGCCGATGATTCCCTTCTTTTCCGGGGGTTTTGAATCCGCGTGTTTCGCCTTGACATTGACAATCCTCCGTAATAGAAGGCAGACACTTTTTAGGCATGCGTGGTGGCGCGCGGCGTGTCGCGCCATGAAAATAAGGGACCCTGCGAATCTGAAAGGAGACGAAAACGATGTCGAAGCTGCTTCCGCCTCACGGAGGAAAAGGACTTACCTGCTGCCTGCTGGAAGGCAAAGCCTTGGCCGACGAGAAGAAAAAAGCCGAGGGTCTGAAAAAGGTCACCATGAGCGACCGCGAGCGCGGCGACCTCATCATGCTGGGCATCGGCGGCTTCAGCCCCCTCACCGGCTTCATGACCAAGGCCGACTGGAAGGGCGTCCTGGACAAGTTCCTGCTGGCCGACGGAACCTTCTGGCCCATCCCGGTGACCATGTCCATTTCCAAGGAAGACGCCGCCGCTATTAAGGACGGCGAGGAAATCGCCCTTGTTGACAAAGACAACGGCGAAATCATGGGCACCATGAAGGTGACCGAGAAGTACGGGATGGACGCCGCGGCGAAGAAGTACGAGTGCGAGAAGACCTTCATGGGCGAAGGCACCAAGACCGCCGCGGACTTCTGGAAAATCGCCGAGAAAGACCACCCGGGCGTGCAGATGGTCATGAACCAGAAGGACGTGAATATTGCCGGTCCGGTGAAGGTGCTCTCCGAGGGCGAGTTCCCCACCAAGTACGCGGGCATCTACATGCGTCCCGCCGAGAGCCGCAAGATTTTCGAAGAGCGCGGCTGGGCCGAGGTCGCGGCTCTCCAGCTCCGCAACCCCATGCACCGCTCCCATGAGTACCTCGCGAAAATCGCGGTCGAGGTGTGCGACGGCGTGTTCATCCACTCCCTGGTCGGCAACCTCAAGCCCGGCGACATTCCCGCCGAGGTGCGCGTGAAGTGCATTGACGTTCTGGTGAAGAAGTACTTTGTGGAAGACAAGGTTCTCCAGGGCGGCTATCCCCTTGACATGCGTTACGCCGGTCCCCGCGAGGCCCTCTTGCACGCCACGTTCCGTCAGAACTACGGCTGCTCCCGGATGATCATTGGCCGCGACCACGCGGGCGTGGGCGACTTCTACGGCATGTTCGAAGCCCAGACCATCTTCGAGAAGATTCCGCATCCCGCGGAGCCTGGCAAGGCCCTTCTTTGCACGCCGCTCAAGATTGACTGGACGTTCTACTGCCACAAGTGCGACGGCATGGCGTCCCTGCGCACCTGCCCCCATGGCAAGGAAGACCGCGTGCTTCTGTCCGGCACGGCTCTCCGGAAGGGTCTGTCCGAGGGCGCTCCCATCGCCGACCACTTTGGCCGCGAGGAGGTTCTGGACATTCTGCGCGAGTACTACAAGAATCTCGAGACCAAGGTGGAGATCAAGCTGCACGGCGCCGCCACCGGCAACACGAAGTAGCGCCTCCCCTAGGGTGAAGTTTTCCCTGCGTGGGGTTTGTTGAGCAAAAAGGGGGGCCTTCGGGTCCCCCTTGGTATTTGCCGGGAGGAGAAAAAGAAGGTGTGAATGTTCGCGTGAAATCAGGCGGCAGGAGGGCGAAGGAGTCTTTTCGGGCAACAAGGGTCTTTTAAAGACAGGATTCCCGTCTGCGCGGGAATGAAATGCAGGCGCAAGTTCCGCAAACAGGCGGAAAGGGTATCCCTAGAGGCAATTGCAAAACTCATAGAAACGACAAATTTGATGCGGGCTGTGTGGTTCTCCACGAAGGGCAGGTTCATCCAACATATAGAAATCATTTAGAAATGCTGGGTGTACCCGGGCCTTGCGGTCCGGAACCACCCAACCTACGCTTAATTTTGGAATTACCTCGGTAGAATCAGGCAACGCCATCCCTTGAGCCTTGTTTTTTACTTGTCTGTCGCGATGCCCTGGTTTTTGGGTTTTACCGCGCCACCGCGCGCGCGTCGCGTTTTCCATCGCGGATTAACTATCAGATCCCGCGTAACAAAGGCTCTCCTGCCGCCCGCCACCTCGCGTCTGATTTTCAATAGCTGATTCGTTTTGGAATGCCTAATGAAGGCTCGTGGTTCCTTGCGATACAGCCTGAGCCAGATTTCCTGCAACAGACCGCGAAGCTGGCTGGAGGCGAATTCAGGGATATCCGGGGAAGAAAGAAACCCGTGCGCCAGACGCTCGGCCTCTCCCAGCCTGCCCGCCTTGTAATACAGCGACACCGCGCTGACGGCTGTAATGCCAAGGGTGCGCCGCTTGGCCGGGTCAAGATTTTCCGCCGCTTGTTCCTCAAGACCGGCCGCCCGCCCGTACAACTCCCGCGCGCGCTCCCTGTCTCCCCTCCGGGCCTCAAGCTCCGCCTCGGCGGCCAGCTTACCGCTCTCTATGTGGTGTTCCGCCCATGTCATGGCTTTTCCACCCGCCTAATATGGATTTCCAAGAGGTAATTGCAAAATGCCGAAAGGGAAAAAGACCCTTAAAAAGGGAGGCGGGCCACTGTTTTCTCTTGACAGGCCACAACTATATCCGCCTGGGGTTTCAACCCATAGGCGCTAACTTATATGAACATTATTGCTTAAAGGTATATAAGGATATTGTCGGGTGAACCTGCGCTTCGCGCAGAACCA
>JAGVGH010000228.1 GCA_020057225.1 Desulfobacterales bacterium
GCGCTCCGATGGCTCGGGTTCCATTGCCGTAGGGGCGCACGGCGTGCGCCCGAACAGGGGAATCCCTTGCAATAAGATTATTTATGGATAAGCTCTTAGGCTTTAATCCTTTAATCGGGTTGTAAACGGCCCGTTTTTGAAGGCCGCGCCATTATCTGCGCAAAAAGCGCGGGCAATCCAGACATAGAATCTAAAGCGCCAAAAGGAACGCGGCCGCCACATCCGCCAGAGGTATCCGTCTCTCGCCGCCGCCGTCCATACGCTTGAGCAATGCCTCGCCCTTTTCAATCTCCTCGTTTCCCACCACCAGCGCGAACTCCGCGTTTAGCTTGTCCGCGCGCTTCATCTGGCTCTTAAGGCTTTTCCCCTCGTAATCCATTTCCGCGTGGATACCCTTTTCCGCCAAGTCCAAAATCCATCCAAAGGCCCTGTCGCTCGCCGCGTTCCCCATGGTGGCGATAAAGAGCCGGGGCCTGCGGATTTCCGCCTTGCCCTGGGCCTCCATCACCTCGGCAAGCCGGTCCAGACCAATGGCAAAACCTGTGGCGGGCGTGGGAGGCCCGCCAAGGGTCTCGACCAGACCGTCATAACGTCCGCCGCCTGCTACCGCGTTTTGCGCGCCCAGGGCGTCTGTCAACACTTCGAACGTGGTCCGTGTGTAGTAGTCGAGGCCGCGCACCAGGCGGGGATCCCGGATATAGGGAATGCCGCGCTCCCCGAGAATGGTTTCCACCCGGGCAAAATGCGCTTTGCACTCCGGGCACAGGCTGTCAAACAGGTCCGGCGCGCCCTGGGCGGCCTCCTTGCACTCCTGGGCCTTGCAGTCCAGCACGCGCAGGGGATTGGTTTCTTTCCGGCGCAGGCAGTTTCCGCACAAAAGACCGCTTTGGGTTTCCAAAAAGCCTTGGAGCGCGCTCTTGTAGGCGGGCCTGCACGCGGGGCAGCCCAGGGAGTTGACGTGGGTGGAGAGTCCGGTCACGCCCAGGCGGGAAAAGAGGGTGTTGAGGAAGACGATGCACAGCGCGTCCGCCTCAGGGGCGGCGATGCCGAAGATTTCGCCGTCAATCTGGAAAAACTGGCGGTAGCGGCCTTTTTGGGGGCGCTCGCGGCGGAACATGGGGCCAAAGGTGTAGAATTTTTGGACCGGCTCTGTCTTGGCCATCTGGTGCTGGATGTACGCGCGGCAGATTCCCGCGGTGGCTTCGGGCCGAAGGGTGAGCATATCCCCGCTCCGGTCATCGAAGGTGTACATTTCCTTTTCAACGATGTCCGTGGCCTCTCCGATGCCCCGGGCAAAAAGGGCGCGCTCTTCGAGAAGCGGCACGCGGATTTCCCGAAAGCCGAAGTCCTCAAACAGGGCCTGGGCGGTTTTTTCAATGGTTTGCCAGGATTCGGAGGCTCCGGGCAGGATGTCCCGGAAGCCTTTGACGGCTCGGTGCATAGGTGTCCCCGCGTGTTCCATTGGCGCGCCGCTACGCCCGATGCCGGGGGGCGCGCCGTGTTTTTGGGAAATGGTATCCCGGCGGAAAAAACAAGGCAAGGAAAAAGCGGAAAGCTGGCAGCCCCTGCCTGCTTTCGGATGTTACAGGCTAAGGATGTCCTTTGGCCATTCCTTATCCTGGTCAAGAGAACCCGGCTCCTCCCCCCATGGCCTTTCCAGCATATTCTCAGCCCGCGCTCCTTTTAGACGCGCTCCTGCCTGGCCCGGCAGGCGTCCAACGGTCACGTTTTGCGGCCCTGCCCAGGGGGCGGGCCCGCGCAGGTTTCTCCAGATAAAATCCCGCTCGAAACCGAAGATGTGGTTTTCTTCAAGATAGTTGAAGGAGGCCCCGCCTGGCAGTGTGTAGGTGTTCGAGGATGTATGGATAGTCCATTTGTAGCCCGGAAGTACTCCGAGTAGTTTGTCAAATTTGCCGTACACAGGTATGAGAATAACCGCCTGATATGCCACATATACTGAAAAAATGCCAAATGCCAACAGGGTCTTCCATGTTAGGTTTGGAAGCATGAACCGGGAGACCATGGACATAATGACAAACGCCGGCAGAGCGGCGGCGGTGATGTCAAAAGAAGTAGGGAACCAATGGGTCTTCCGGAGGACATAGAGCCAGACCAGCCAGCTTGCCGCGCCTCCGAGGAACGCGGCTGCCCAGTATTTGCCTTCGCCTTCAAACAGTCCGCCGCGCCAGACCAGGAGAAGAAGCAGCGCTAAAATGACGTGCATGTAAAGGACGGCGAAAAAAGCGTCGTTGGCCAGGGAGGTCTGAAGCGGAAACAGCACTTTTTCCGAAAGACGCCAGCCAAACCACGTCACAGCGGTCATGGAGTTCACAAGATAGCTTAGGATAGCCAACAGCCATCCCCAGCGCCATTTTCCCGTGTAGTATTTGCCGCACACCACAAGGGCCAAAAAAACGAGCACCATTTCCGGCGCAAGGGGGCGGTTTTTAGGGTTTAAAAAACTGAAACCGAGAATATCCAGGGCTATTTTTTGGGCGTCAGTATCTATGTAGCTCATCTGGAGAAGATTTCCGGAGAGCCAGCTGTACACCAGGGGAGTGGCCGTGATGGAGGCGCCGTACAAGAGCCAGAGCAACTTTTTAACAGGCAGCCGGAGGATGATGTGGAACTCCAGGATGAAAAGCATGGTGACAATGGAGAACCACGAAAGATGATGGAGCGCGGTATAATAGGAAAAGGTGGGATAGACCGCGAGCACTTGGGTTTCCGTGAAAACCCGGCCCAGGATGAAGAGGATGAAGTAAAACGGGGCAAAGGCGCGGAAGGCCAGCCGCGCCTTGCGCGTCCGGGGCGTTTCGTTGATTCCCTCGATAAAATCCACGGCCTTCCGGATTTGTTCCCGGATATGCATTGCGGCTCCTTTTTCAGACCGGACGGGCGCGGAAAACCTTTCATCCGGCCAGCCCTGGTTTCTTTCCGGGCGGATTTATGACGCGAATTTCAAGGGGCTAGCCCGTTTAGTCGTTTGTCCCGCTCTCCCGTGACAGGTTTTCCGGCGCAAAAAAGCCGCCCGCCCGGTTTCCCGGACAAGCGGCTTTATACCATGCTTCACGCTTAAGGTCACGGCCCGTCTTACAGTGGAATGTTTCCGTGCCGTTTTGCCGGGTGCTCTTTCCTTTTTCCCTCCAGCATTCGGTAGGCCCGGATGAGATAGCTCCGCGTTTCCGCGGGTGTGATCACGTCCTCCACGTTGGTGTTGGAAGAGGCATCGTAAATGGGGTTCGCGTAAGTTTCTTTATAGTCCTGGAGCCGCTTTGGGAGATATCCGGGGTCTGTCGCGGCCTGCGGGTCTTTTCCATACAGCAGAAAGACCGATTGCTCGGCGCCCAGGATGCCCGTCTCGATGGTGGGCCAGTAAAGAACCATGTCCGTGCCCAGTCCGGGAAGCACGCCCATGCCCAGGTTTCCCCCGCCGTAAGCCTTGCGCAGAACCAGCGATATCTTGGGCGTTGTGGCCTCGCACAGGGCATACAGAACCTTGGCCCCGTGGCGGATGATGCCGGTGAATTCCTGGTCCTTTCCAGGGAGATACGCGGGCGTGTCCACCAGGAGCAGCATGGGAATGTTAAAACAGTCGCAGAAACGGATGAACCGCGCCTGCTTGTCGCTGCTGTTCACCGTAAGCGATCCCGCCATGGTCATGGGATTGTTGGCAATGACGCCCAGGGTTTTCCCGTCCAGGCGTCCAAAACCCACCACCACCTCGCCCGCGAATTCCCGCTTGATTTCCAGAAAGTCGCCGTTGTCCACAAGGGCCCGGATGACCTTGCGCACGTCATAGCTCTTGTTGGCCGCCGTGGGCACGATGTCGTAGAGCTCGTCCAGGCTTCTGTCAGGACTGTCTCCGGTCGCCACCACCGGGGGCTTCTCCCCGCAGTTCGAGGGTAAAAACGACAAAAGACGCCGGATTTCCAAAAGCAGGGCTTTCTCGTCCGGAAAGCGCGCGTCGCACACGCCCGATTTCTGGGTGTGGGTCTTGGCTCCGCCCAGCTCCTCCATGCTCACGTCCTCGCCGGTGACCATTTTTACCACCATGGGGCCGGTGATGAACATGTGGCTCTTGCCGTCCACCATGAAGATAAAGTCGTTCAGGGCCGGGCTGTACACGGAGATGCCGCCGCAGGTTCCCAGGATGGCCGAAATCTGAGGGACGATTCCCGAGGCCAGGGTGTTGGGATAGAACACCGAGCCTCCGTGCTTGTCCGAGATACTGGCGAAGATGGAGCGCTTGAGGTTGCTGAGCGAGTCCAACTCCTGGGAGTTGGGCACCCGGGCGCCCGGGGAGTCGTGCAGGCCGATAAGGGGCGCGCGCATTTCGAGGGCGCGCTCAACAGTCCGGTAAAGCTTGTATCCGTGCTCGAGTCCCACGGAACCCCCGCGGACTGTTTGGTCCTGGGAATAAACAAACACCTTTCTGCCGTCCACTGTGCCGCTCCCGCACACCAGGCCGTCCGTGGTGAGGCCGTGGGCGTGGCCGGAGAGTGGCAGGCTTTCCAGAAAACTCCCCGGGTCCAGCAACACGTCCAGCCTTTCCCGGGCCGTGAGCCGCCCTTCCGCCCGCCGTTTGGCGATTTTCGCCTCGCCGCCGGGTTTCTTGGATTTTTCACGCACCGCTTCCAGTTCCTTGAGGCGTTTTGCAAGAAGCTCGTCCATGGTGTTTCTCCTCTTGTTTTAAATGCCGTGTCCTTGCCGCGCTGTCCCGGGCTCCGTCCGCCGGTCCGGGAAACGGTTCGCCCGCCGTTTCCCGTGTCCCCACAACTCTTCCCGCATCCGGCGCACGGGGCGCTTTCGCCCGTCAACACAGTTTTCCGGGTGTCATTCCCCGGCAAGGGCTTTCGCGTTGGCCTCCGCGTCCTCGAGGGACGTGTAGCCCAAGGCGGTCACCATTGCCGTGTATATTTCCCCGGACATGTTTAATCCCCGCGCCTCATACCCGGAAACATCCTTCCTGAGAAGCGCGAGGGTTCTCTCCGAATAGGTCTCGAGCTCGCCCCGCAGATACCGGGCGAACGAGGTGTGGGCGCCTTCCGTCTCCGTGTCCTCCACAGCCCTGCCCCGTTTGAGGAAAAAGGGATAGCGCGCCTCCAGCTCCCGTTGCCAGCGAACCTGGACCCGCAGGGTTTCCTCCACCAGCGGGCTGTCCGTAAGCGGGGGAATCAGGCTGTCCATGCGCGCGTATTTAAGCTGCATGAGGTTTCGTCCCGCCGCCGCCGCGTCTTTCAAATCCTCAAGGTAGCTTTCAAGGGTGGCGTTGGACCATGCGGCAAACTGCGCTCCGCGCATCACCTTAAACCGCGCCGGGTTCTGCTGGCAGGAGGCGGGTTCCAGGGAGGGCACCGTGAGAAACATTTGAAGCTCGATATCCAGAATGGCGTCTATGAGTTCCCGGTTTTCCATGGTGTCTCCTTTGGTTATCGGTTATGGCCATGCTCAAGCCACCAGTCCCAGGCCGCGCGCATGCCCTCTGAAAAGGGGGTGTAAATGAATCCAAAGGTTTTAGAGAAGAGGTCTCCGGAATAGACCAGGTGCTGGTTCAGAGGGAAGGGCAGGGGGATGCGCCTGGCGTCAATCTCCTCCGGGGGCATGGGCCACGCGGGAAGCGTCTTGCCTGTGACTTCCTCCAGGACTTCCACGTACCGGGTGTAGGAGACCAGTTCCGGTCCCGCCAGGTTGAAGACCGCGCCGTCGGCCCGGGAGTCCCCGGCGCACAGGGCGGCAGCCCGCGCCACGTCCTCCACGGAAACAAAGGTGAAGAGCGCCAGGGGCGGGTCAGGCACCACAGGCATTTCCTCCCGGAGCGCGAGGTCAAAAAACCAGCTTTCCCGGGGGGCGTAGTTGTACCGTCCGTAGATGATTGTTGGACGGAGCACTGTGAGCGGAACGCTGTTTTGCCCGCATTGGGCAAAGGCGGCTTTTTCGGCAAGCCGCTTTTGAAAACCATACTCCGCGGCGGGTCCAAGCTCCGGCTGGGGGGCGCTGACAAGGGCGTGGCCCTCGCCAACGGGCAAATTCAATGAAGGGGCGTACACCGAGGACGTGCTGATGAAAACATAACGTCCGATACCGGCCTTGCCGAGGGCGGCAAAGAGAAGTTGCACGTCTGTGGGCGTATAGGCGCAAAAATCAACCACCGCGGTCCAGGGCAGGGAAGGGAGGGTTTTTTTAAGCCCGGCAAGGTCCCGGCGGTCGCAGCGGATTTCCGTCACGCCGGGGAGATTCAGGGGGCGGTTCCCCCTGTTGAGCACAAAGACCGCATGCTCTCCCTCTGCGGACGCCTTCTCGACAAAGACACGGCCCGCAAAGTACGAGCCGCCTATGACAAGCAGGTTTCCCAATGGATTTTCTCCAATATCTTATTGATATTACAGGACAAGTGCGCTTACAAACTATAACCGGGGGCCGCTCTCCGTTTGCACGGCGCGCACCCCCGGTTTCGTTTGTGTCAGGTGTCTCCCGGAGAACCAAAACTCCGGGTTTCCCGCAACAGGATTGGAGGCCCCCTCGTCAAGGCCCCGCAGGGTCAAAGGCGCGGACAAGCTGGCACCCGGTCCGCTCCCGCCCTCATCCTGTTGAGGTAATTGCAAAACTCTAGAGGTAATTGCAAAATACATTGAAACGACAAATTTGAGGTAGGTTGGGTGGTTCTGCCCGAAGGGCAGGTTCACCCAAC